>JAGVHG010000197.1 GCA_020056715.1 Phycisphaerae bacterium
CCCGTCTCGCTGGGCGCATCGCAAATACCTCCTTCGTCGGAAAGGCATCTTGCGCCGCCCAGCTGGCAAATTGAAGACGGGGTTGGCCGTACGCTTACGAAGGTCGAAGAATCGCAGTGATGGGACCGGATAACCGCGCGATGCGCCGTACCCGCTCGCAAATTGCCTGCCTCTTCCCGCAACCCATCAGACGACGACGTGTCCCAATCATACCGGATGACATTTGGGGAGGTATACGTCCGATAAGGTATCCGGTTCGGCATGTGTTTCCAGGATAAGTCGCATTCTTTAACTCCTCCACCAATCCGTCTACCAGCCCGGTGCTGCTGGGGGAGTAAAACTCGGCACGGACGCGGACGTAATGGGCATCACTGCATTTCCTTGGAATAGCGCTTTACAATCTATACAACTTGTAGGTAGAATAGGCACAGAAGGTTCGATCGTAGAAGGCGTATCGGGTTTTGTTGTGAAAAGGCCAAGAGTGTTGCTTACACGCGAGCGGGAGTTTTGTTGTGGCAGGTTGACTTCCCGACGGAAGGGATATCCACTAAGACCGCTGCCGAGCCGTGCTGGCAAATCCCGGTTGTTGGTGGGCTCATTGTGGAGTGGACCAGTGTTGTTGGACATGTTGTGGAAAGGAGTTGGGAGTATGCAGCCGCGGATCATCTTGGCGTTGTTGGCGTTGTCTGCCGTGGTGCCATCGGCCTCTGCCGCTTTAGTCGGGCTGGACACGGTCCTGGTGGGCAACCCGAATATCATTGCGGGTGACGATTTTGCCAACGGCGTGTTTGGCACCCCCCCCTGGTTTGTCGTCTCCGGATCACCGGGACCCGAAGTGGGGGAAACGCTGGCGATGCATAACGGCGACTTCATTTACCTCGGGTTCACCACGGATCCAACGCACAACACTGTGGCGTATTCTCTCATGCAATTGACCGACTTTCCCACGGGATCGTTCGCTGAGATGATCCTCTACGGAGTACTGGACGAATCTTTATCTCTCGGCATAGAGCCGGGATTGGCGGTTCTGCGGGACGGAACTGGCGCCATCCTGGGATCCGTTGCTTTGCCGCCATCGTCGGAAGCGAGCTTGATGTTGACCGTCGTTCCTTTCGGCCACCTAAGCGCATCCGTCAACGGATTTTCGGTGTATGACGAAAAACTGGATCAGGATTTCGGCGAGGTAACCGGGCTTAGTATCAGCGTGGTGCCGGAACCCGCAACGCTGGGTCTGCTCGGTCTTGGGTGCGTGTTCATGGGCGTTCGCCGCCGCTTGCAACGTACCCGCGGGTAACTGACGAATTCATCCATCGGACTGAACACGACAGACTGGATTGCAGGCATGCGCCCCGATGGCGTGCAGCCGGATTGGTTCTCGTGTTCTCGTCTAAGGATCCGTGAATAAATAATTTGAGCCGATTATTGTTCCCGCCGGGATTGTCCGTCCCGATAATGCCATCCCTCCACATTTAGGTCCGCCGCAACTCGGGAGATCGCCCAAGCAAAGCTTTGGAATCGAGGGGTGTGACGGCCGGCGACGCACATGTATTGGTAGAACCGGACCGATTTGCGCTGGATGCGCATACGACGACCAACGCTCGCCGTGAGCGTAGCCATGCGTATTCAGGCCGCGCGGCGATACCAATGATGAAGTCCGCCGACTTGTGGAACGCGACGATGCTGCCGCTGCAGGGGAGTTCGACGTCCCGCTCGATGGGCGAGTTTCGCTCCAACGAGAGATGCGTCCTCGCGTTCAGGTAGTAGTCGAAGTACGATCGAAGGAGACGCCGCATATGGTGCTCGTTCAGCACGATAACATGGTCCAGGCACTCTCGGTGGATCGAACCGATCCGCCGCTCGACGTACGGCGACGGCCAGGGAGACCTTGGCGCACACACGACTTCTTCGAGGTCCAAGTGCTTGTCTCGACGTCGGAAGAACTCACCTTAGATCGAGTCACGATCGCGAAGCAGGGACCGCGGCACTTCGTCATACGGAAACGTCTCGACGATCTGTTGGGCGGTCCACTCAGCCGTCGGATGGGCGGTGGTGACGTTGAAGCGCATGACATACCGCCGATTGTACCGTGGAACAACTCACAGCCACCGCCGCGTTACTCACAGCCGAGTCTCGCAGAGCTCTGGACGGCTGCTCGGCTCGTCTATGACTAACGCGGGAAGTGGCATCAGGGATTCTCGCACGCGCGAAGTTCCGTCCGAGTAACCACTCTCCCGCCGCTCCGGGGCGGCGGCACCATGCACTGGCTATCGCGTTCGGGTTTTCCGACCACTCCTCACGGCGCCATCTTCGATCGGTGAACCGTCTCGCCCGATCAGCGGTTCCGGCGGATCGATGATATCCCTGTGGATGACGGCCTCCTGAGTGCCTTGGCCCACAAGGGTCATTCCGGCATCGGTGCGGCCGGTGACGAAGCCGGAGAAGTATAAAATTCTGTCGGCCACGCCGAGGAGAGCCGCGTCTTTGCTGCACTCCGGGTCGATCTGCGGGTGGTCGATAGCCGGGAAACAAGCGCGATCCACCCCTAGATGGCAGCACAGATCGGGTGAGTTGCAGACGTTGCTCTGCATACCGTCGATTCGGGCCTTGCCCTTGTTGGTTTGAAGGTTGTCGATCAGGAAGCTGTTAGGCGAACCATAGGAGCACAACAGTGTCTGGTCCCAGCAGGTGATACACCGATACGTGCCGGACAGGCTGTCCTCGTTCTGGTTCCAAATGTCGAACTTCGCCTTGGTCACTACCGGACCTTTGGTATCCTGGCGCAGGTCTACGCTGACCGGAAACAACGTCAGGTCCGTATCCATGATTACGAAGGTGCTGGGCGGCAGGGAGTAGGCCTCGAAGCCCACGGCATAAAAATCAAACAGCAACTTGTCGAAGGCGAAGTCGTATTCAACACCATCCATGTGCAGTGTGCCGGGATCGGTGCCGCATTGAGCGCCCACCGGGACGGGTACACCGGGGATGACTTCGTAAACGCATTGAAAAGCGTAGGAGTTGTATTCCCACGCGGATCGGTCCGCATAGTTGACGATATCCACATGGCCGGAAAGATGGTTCCAGCTGATCTCGGCCCCAGATACGCGGTCCACCGCGAACGCGATGGCATAGCCCCGAAGGACTCGCTGGCCGGGATTCTCCGGATCAGGACGCCCCGGCGGCGAGCCTGGATCGAGGATCCCGAACGGCTGGCATCCCAGGGGATTGCCGGTGCCGGCCGAATAGTAGGTCGACTCGTCAGGGGTCAGACAAGTGATGCAGTCGACCGAGTTCCAGCCCCTGTGCGCCCGCTCGGAAAGAACCGGCGGATCTCCGACAAAAGTCGCCGCAAGCGGTTCATCGCCGTTGATGAAATACCACTGCACGCACACCTCCTCCGGGTAATCATTGACGATGGTGAGGAACGTGTCCTGGATGCGGGCAAATGGGGCTGTTGCATTCCAGCGAAGTTCGATCTTCGAGTAGTACAGTAGACTGCCCTTCTCGCTGACGCTGGCCCGGTTGCTTGGAGAAACGGCCGCTACTTGGTCCGGTGTATCCGTGAGTGCAGTGTTATCCTGGGCGAAAGCATTGGGGTCGCTTGACTCGGCGGAAGTTACGTCCGCGACGTTCCCCCCCGCGATCAGCGCAATCTTACAGAATCCGTCCGTCAGATCGCAATAGCTCTGGAAGCACTCGGCCGGGTCGGGCGGGCAGTCGGCGTCAATCACGCAGCAAAGACCAATCACCACTGTATTTATGCAGCCGTCGGGAGCCGGGTTCGGAGGGCCTGGTTCACATGTATCCCTAGTACAATTGTTGTGGTCGTCGCAGTTGGAGTCGACCGGTACATTCAGACATCCGGTGACCAGGTCCGATCCTGGTACCACGGGCGAACACGAGTCATCAGTGCACAAGAACGAGTCAACACACTTCGAATCAACCGGAGTAATCACACACCCCGTTACCGGATTGGCCGCCGGGTTCGACGGGTCACACACGTCCGGGTTCGTGCAACTGAAGCCGTCGTTGCATTGGGCATCCACCGGCGTGAACACGCAACCCGTCAACGGATTGCACAAGTCCGTCGTACACGCGATGTTGTCGTTGCACACCGTCCGTGGTCCAAACTCGCACAAGCCGGTCGTTACATTGCACGAATCCGCAGTGCAGGCGTCGTTGTCGGTGCATACCGTCCGTGGTCCGAACTCGCACAGGCCGGTCGTTGCATTGCACGAATCCGCAGTGCAGGAATCGTTGTCGGTGCACACCGTCCGTGGTCCAAACTCGCACAAGCCGGTCGTTGCATTGCACGAATCCGCAGTGCAGGCATCGTTGTCGTTGCACACCGTCCGTGGTCCAAACTCGCACAAGCCGGTCGTTGCATTGCACGAATCCGCAGTGCAGGCATCGTTGTCGGTGCATACCGTCCGTGGTCCGAACTCGCACAGGCCGGTCGTTGAATTGCACGAATCCGCAGTGCAGGCATCGTTGTCGGTGCACACCCTCCGTGGTCCAAACTCGCACAAGCCGGTCGTTGCATTGCACGAATCCGCAGTGCAGGCATCGTTGTCGGTGCAAACCCGCCTCGGTCCGAACTCGCACAAGCCCGTCGCTGCATTGCACGAATCCGCAGTGCAGGCATCGTTGTCGGTGCAGACCGTCCGTGGTCCAAACTCGCACAAGCCGGTCGTTGCATTGCACGAATCTGCAGTGCAGGCATCGTTGTCGGTGCACACCGTCCGTGGTCCAAACTCGCACAAGCCGGTCGTTGCATTGCACGAATCCGCAGTGCAGGCATCGTTGTCGGTGCACACCCGCGGCTCGCAGACCACTTCGTCGCAGTTCTTGTCCGGAGTGAAAACACGGGGGAACGGGCAATCGTTCGCCGATACTACATCAGTGCAAGTTCCCGTACACGGCTCGCAGCAGGCGTGGGGAACATTGTTATTCGATGTTGCGCAAGCCGTGGCAACGTCTTGTGGGTCCGAAAGGGCATCGCCAAGCCCATCCGTGTAGGCAACGACCTTTCCTACACCAGCTACCGTTGTTGGCGGGCAACCGGTGAAACTCAACACTTCGTCAGCATGGTCGACGATGTAGCTATACCCAATC
>JAGVHG010000034.1 GCA_020056715.1 Phycisphaerae bacterium
CATGGTGATGACTCCTTTCTGCCCGTCGGATGCGGGCTGAAACCGGTTGACAACCGAGTCATCACCATACTTTCTTTACATACACTTCGGAGCGCCACCTCTTCGCTCTTCGTGCCCGCGCGCGGAGCGTGCGCGGCATGCATATACACCCCTATAACTTGACCGGTGATCGGTGGCATGCCCCGGCGCGACCGATCGCGCCGGGGCAATTACGAGTTACGAATTGCGAGCGGGGGATGTCGGGTCGATGACCCGACCTACGCGACTGTTGACGCGCACGAAAACCCACTGCTCAAGAGCAGTGGCACACATGCACTCGACGGTGGGTTTGACCCGGAAGGAAGACCACTGTTGTTCCAACAGTGGCACTCGGCACTCGGCTATTTCAATTTGCCAATCAACTCGCGAACGGACTGCAAACCGCGGCGGTTCAGATATGCGGCGATGCCCTCGCAGATATGGATCGGCGCTTGGGGATCGACGAAAAGGGCTGTGCCAACCGCTACAGCCGTCGCCCCGGCCAGCAGGAACTCCACCGCGTCGCGCCAGTCGGTGATCCCACCCATACCGATGATCGGCACGCCCAAGTCGGCGGCGACCTTCGTGTAGACGCGGTGCACCATATAGAGGGCGACGGGTTTGATCGCAGGACCGGACAGTCCACCGGTGCGATTGGCCAAGATCGGTTTCCATGTGTCCACGTTGATGGCCATGCCATAGAGCGTGTTGATGACCGACAGGGCGTCGGCGCCGCCGTCGATCGCCGCTCGTGCTGTCTCGGTGATATCCGTGACGTTGGGGGAGAGCTTGACTATGAGCTTGGCTCGATGAACGTCGCGGCGGATAGCAGTAACGAACTTGGACAGACGCTGGGGATCGGTGCCGAACTCCAAGCCGTCGGCGACGTTGGGGCAGGAGACGTTCAGCTCCAACCCGGCCACGCAGTCGATCGAATCCAGACGGCGGCAGACGGTTTGGTAGTCCTCAACGGAGTGGCCGACGACGTTGACGATGACCGGGATGCCGGCGCTTTGCAGGAAAGGAATCTTCTCCGCAACGAACCGTTCCAAGCCGACGTTGGCCAAGCCGATGGCGTTGAGCATCCCGCCGCGGGTTTCGACGATCCGTTCGGGCGGGTTGCCCTTGCGGGCTTCAGGGGAGACGGCCTTGGTGACGAAGGCCCCGAGCTTGCGGAGGTCCATATACTCCGCGTGTTCCGGGCCGAAGCCGCTCGTGCCCGACGCGGTCATCACCGGATTGGCCAGCCGAAGCCCGGCCAGGTCCACGCTAAGGTCGACTGTCGTCGTTTCGAGCGGTGCGCCTCCCATCGCAGGCAGCATCGTCATGGCCTACGGGTCTGTCAATCAGAAGTCGATAGACGCATCCTCCAAGTGGTGTACAATCTGAACCCCAAGCGCCAGCGCGGGGCCGGTCTGATTGGCCCGTCGCTTGCGCTCCGGGTTCTGATTCTTGGCGCAGTCGGAGTCATCGGGTCATGGCAACGTCATCCAACTTGGCGATCTTCCCGGGCATGTTCGACCCGCTGACGCTGGGGCATCTCGATATCATTGAACGCGCCTCGCGGCTCTATGACCGGCTGATTGTGGCCGTCGGCGACAACCCGCTGAAAAAGGAAGTCTTTAGTACTGCAGAGCGCAAAGAGATGCTCGTCGAACACACGGCCGAGCTACCCAACATCGAGGTGCAGACGTACAGCGGGCTGACCGTGGAATACGCCCGCACCGTCGGGGCGCGGGTGATCCTCCGCGGCATTCGCGACAACGTCGATCTGCACGCCGAATTGGAAATCGCCACCACCAACCTCATCATCGGCGGGATTGAAACAGTGTTTTTGATGACCAGCGGACAGCACATGCTCACCTCCAGCACGCTCATCAAACAGATCGTGGAGATCGGCCGCTACGACCCCAACCGCCTCGCACGGCTGGTGCCCTTGGACGTGGCCAAGAAGCTCGAAGAACGCCTGCGCGGGCGGGGCTGATTGCCGATTTGAGGTTTGAAATACGAGAAATTTCGACTTGAGATGGGCAACTGGAATCGAGGTGCAGCGGAAAGGTTGCCGTAGAGGCCGTCCCCGGCTAGCTTCACGTTCTGTTATCGTTTCGGATCACAAAAGGAGTACCGGCCAGTGAGTGAAAAGAACCTTGGCTTCGCAGCGCAGATCAAGAGCTACCCAGCCACCTTCTGGGTCGCCAACACCATGGAGATCTTCGAGCGGATGGCGTGGTACGGCTGGTTCACCGTGTCCTCGGTGTACATTACCGGCGCAGTCGCCACCGGCGGATTGGGATTCACTTCTGAGCAACGGGGGCAGATTCAGGCCGTAGTGCCGTTCCTGCTCTACCTCATGCCGGTGTTCACCGGGGCGCTTGCCGATCGCTACGGCTACAAAAAGATGTTCACCCTCGCCTACCTGGTGATGATCGTTTCGTATTACCTACTGGGGCAGTTCCACACCTTCCCGTCATTCATGATGGCGTTTTTGTTCGTGGCCGTCGGAGCGGCAATCTTCAAACCCGTCGTGGTCGGTACCGTGGCACGGGTCACGGATGAACGGAACTCAGCCACCGGGTTCGGCATCTTCTACATGATGGTCAACATCGGGGGTTTCGTCGGACCCATCGTTGCGGGGCTTGTCCGTGGGCTGAGCTGGAACTATGTGTTTATCGCCTGCTCATTCTGGGCGTTTTTGAACTTGATCATTGTGACCTTGTTCTACAAAGAACCGACGACCGAGGCAGCTTCCGCAACGCGACGCACTTTTCGAAAAGTCCTGGAGAACTCCGTCGAGGTCCTCGGCAACGTTCGATTCTTCGTCGCGAGCTTTACGATTTTGATCGCGTTGATGGTCGCCAACCAAGGCATACGGTGGTTCTCCTGGACGCGCTGCTTCTACTTCATTCCGATCTGGCTGGTGCTCAACTTCGTATACGACCAATTGCTTCCGCCCGAAAGCGGGCGGCCCGCAGGGCCGGAAAAAGCGCGGCGGATGTGGTTCACCCAACGCATGCACTGCGGCAATTGGCGCTTCGCGCTGTTCCTTCTCATCATGTCCGGCTTTTGGACGAGCTTCCAACAGATTTTCATCACCATGCCGGAATACATCCGCGATTTCACGGAGACCCGTCCGCTGATCCACGCTACGGAGGCCGTATTCGGAAAAGGTGATCCAAACGATCCGCATTCCGGGGTTGCGCCCTACATTGCCACCATCAGCGACAGCGAACGCCGTGAGATCATCAGGAAGCTGGACAAGCTCGTCGCCGCACAAGCGTCCGGACGGCTCGAAGATCAGCAACTCGCGGACGCTTCCCGAGAACTTTTGGAGAGCAAAGTTCGCCTGTTGCCGACGCAACTCCGAGAACTTGTTCAAGCCGGGGGAGCGAACGTCGAATCGGTCACCAACCAGGCCATCATGCAAGGGCGGCAGGTCAACCCCGAACTCATCGTCAACTTCGACGCCGGCGCCATCATTCTCATTCAGGTCCTGATCTCATTCTTGATGGCCCGGTTCCACCGCTTTACGACGATCATCGTCGGCATGGTCATCGCCGCGTTGGGGATCGGTCTCTCGGCATTCGCAGGCGACACCGGCATGGTCGGCATCGGAGGATCGGTGTGGATCGTCAGCCTCGGTATCATCATCTTCGCGGTCGGGGAAATGATGGCCAGCCCCACCAGTCAGGAATATGTCGGTCGAATCGCCCCCCGCGACAAGGTCGCCCTGTACATGGGCTACTACTTCGTCGCCATCGCCCTGGGGAACCTGTTCAGCGGGATTCTCTCCGGACAGCTCTACGGTAAGCTGGCCCGTGACATGCAGCGACCAGACCTCATGTGGCTGGCGTTCGGCGGGATCATGTTTATGACCGCCGTCGCTTTTCTGTTCTACAACAAGTTCGCTGTGCCGAAAGCAGCGATCAACACTGTGGCCCAGGGTGAGTGACGATAATACGGAACAGCCAGCGTGCCAGAGCGCGGCGGTCACGACGAGCCGCGGGCATTCGTCATTCCAAATTCGCCGTTCAGCATTATTGCGTTACGCACCGTACCGCTTGATCGCCCGGTCCAGCATGGGCAGCAGGATCAGGATCAACATCGCAACGCCCAGCACAGCCAGACTCAGAATGACGAACATTTTCGCCGTCGGCTCAAGCCCGCTGATAAAACCGGACAGCTTGTTGCCCACCGCGGTCGAAACAAACCAGCCGCCCAGCATCAGTCCCACCAAGCGCTTGGGCGCCAGCTTGGTAACCAGCGAGAGTCCCATGGGGGAAAGGCACAATTCCCCGATGGTCACCACAACATAGAACACCACCAACCACCAGAGCGTCACCTTGCTCTCCCCGTTGCCGCCGGAGCGCGCCGCCCCCGCCATAAAGAGCAGCGATACGAAAGTGATGAGCATGCCGTAGAGAATCTTCCGCGCCGTGCCGACGGTCTTGCCGAGACGGATCCGCCACGTGAAAAACGCTACCACCAACGGCGTCAAAAGGACCACGAAGAGCGGGTTCAGAAAGCTGGTGATGAGTTCGGCATTGAACAGACTTAAAAAAGTCCCCTTGGGAAGCCGATCCTCCGAAGCTTTCTGGTATACTTGCTTGAACGTCTTTTCGGAAACAAGAATCACAGGGTATTTCTTCCCGCCTTCCTCGCGAAGCAGGAGGACCTCGCGCAAGGGTTTGGCGGTTTCCGGAACCTTCACCGATACGGTCTCGACCCCGTGCTCATCGCGCGCCGTCTCCACCTTGATCTGGTCCGCCGGATGAATCTCAGTCGCGAGAAACTTCCAATCCTCCAAGGCCGGTTCGCCGAACGCAACCGCCTTTACATCCGGATTTTTTTGTTGCAACTCGGCCAGCGCGGGTTCGCTTAAGCGCCGCGCGCCGAACATCGCTTCCACTTGGGGGCCTACGACAACGAGCGATTCTTTGGCCGGACGCGGAAGAGTCGGGTCAGCGTTGTCGAAGTACGAAGGCATCGCTTTTTGGCAGTAGTATTTCTCCACCGCGTTGGGGACCCATTCGCTCTGGCGGTTGGCCCGATGTTCGGTGAACAGCGTCATCACTCCGCCGCTTAAGTGCAGGATCATGAAGAACGCCCCGCCCGCAATGTAGACTGGAATCAAAGCGGCCAAACCCGGCTTTTCGTCCGGAGACGCGCGAAATACCAGAGTCAGGAAATAAAACATAATCGGGACCATGCCCATCAGGAATGCGAAAGTGATGGGACCTAATGTGGTGCGAATGCCGTCAACTCTTCCGCCCACATAATACCCGATGACCCCGAAGATCGCCGCCGGAAGCAGGATGGTTAGGGCGATTGTTCCAAGGCCGGCATCACGCGGATCAATCTGCGGTCGCCGGTCCGCAGACGCGAGTTTTCTCCAATTGATGCTCAGGATGGTCACACCGATCAGGAGCCCTACACCCGCGCCGACAAACGCCATGTTATAGCTCCATTCATTTCTGAGCGGTGCGGAAAGGAGCGCGGAGAGAGCAGCCCCGATGTTGATTCCCATGTAAAATATATTGAACCCCGTGTCGCGCTTGGGATCGCCCGGCTTATAAAGGTTGCCCACCATCGCCGTGATGTTGGGTTTGAACAGCCCGTTGCCCAGACAGATCAGAATCAGGCCCACGAAAAATGTGGTGTGACTCCGCACGCCCAGGGAAAAAAACCCGCTGGCCATGAGCAACCCGCCGATGAACACCGACCGCCGGTAGCCCAGATACCGGTCGGCGATCATCCCGCCAAGGAACGGCGTGAAATATACAAAGGCCATGTAGGTGCCGTAGATCTCGGTCCCGTGGGCCACCGAGAAGCCCAGTCCGCCGCGCTCGGTGTCGATCGCGTAGAGCAGAAGAATGCCCAGCATGAGGTAAAACGCGAGGCGCTCCCACATTTCGGTAAAGAACAGGGCCGCCAGTCCTTTGGGGTGGCCGCCACGAGCGTTGGATGGAGCGAACGTACTCGCGGCGTTTGTCGCTGAACGGCTCACTTGGAATCCTCCGTCAAAAAAGTTCGACCCCGCCGAGCGGCCATGTCGTTTCCTTCCTTCAGAAAAGTCAGGCTAGCCTACCCTGGCTTAGTGGTTGGGAAAAGGGTCAATAGGGGCCGTTTCCGTTCATGGCGGGACAAGCTCGCTGATATCGTGGTTTTCCGGCGGATTTGACTCCACCTGTTAAGATGCGAAAGATAGGCTCTATGCCGGAACTTCCTGAGGCCGAGACCATCGCACGTCAACTGCACCGCTCGCTGGCGGGGAGAACGCTTGGCCAGGTGCACCTGGCACGAACCGACATCGTTCACGGCGATCCGCGACCGTTGGCGATACTGCTACCAAGACGACGGGTCGCGCGAGTGTCGCGGCGGGCCAAGCGGGTGATGCTCACCTTGGATGGTGGGATCGAGTTGGTCTTCCGCCTGGGCATGACCGGGCGGATGATCGTTTGCTCGACCGACGATCCGGTGGCGAAGCACACCCATCTGCGGATTGCGATCGACGGGACGTGCAACGAACTGCGCTTTTGCGACCATCGGCGATTCGGCGGTGTCTGGTGTCTAACGGGCAGCGATCGATTCATCGGCAAACCGTTGGGCGAGGTCGGCGTCGAACCACTCGAGGTGACGCCGGCCGTGTTTCGTGTCGCCCTGGTCCGACGCCGGCAGATCAAGGCCCTGCTCATGGATCAAACCGTGATCGCGGGTCTGGGCAACATCTACTGTGACGAATCGCTCCACGCCGCGGGCATCCATCCGCTGACACGGGCTGACACTCTTGGTTCCGAACGGGCGAACCGCCTGCTGCGTGCCATTCGCATGACACTACGCAAGGCCATCCGCTACAACGGTTCGACGCTTATGGACTACCGCGACGCGGACGGGCGCGAGGGTTCGTTCCAGAAGCTCCATCGCGTCTATCAGCGCGAAGACGAACCCTGCCGTACTTGCCGCAGTCCGATCCGCCGCATCCAGGCCGCTGGACGATCGACGTTTTTCTGCCCGCGCTGCCAGCCCAAAAGCAGAAACACAAAAACGCTGAAACGAATCAGAACCCGGAGCGCGAGCGACGGGTCAATCAGAGCCGGGAGCGGTAGCGACCGGATTCTCACGTCCCGGTTAGGTCGCACGGCGTAGAGTGACGGAATGCCAATTTCGCGCCGATCGACAAGAGTAGCGCAAGGACCACCAATCCCCATTCACCGACTGTCGGAATTGCGGTGTGCAGGCAATCCAATTCGGAACAAGAACCCAGTTTCACCCACTCGCAGGTCGGGCATTCGCATTCCGCTTGGGTGAGGCCGTCCGTGCAGGCGCCGAAGGGCTCGTGGTCACAGCATGCGCCGGTGACGGCATTGCACACCACGTCCACGCAGGCGGCTCCCCCTGTCCACGCCTGCTGCGTTCCGGAACACGCACTCTCCCCAACGTCCTCCGTGCATGTTCCGGAGAGTAGGTCACAGCACGCGCCGATCTGTCTGACGGCGAGACTGTTGGCCCCGCCCGCGGCGACGGCGATGAAACCCGCGTTGGGCGCGGGAACGTCGGTCTGGCCTAAGTTGTTATATCCCCACCCTACGATGGACCCATCAGCCTTGAGACCTAAACTGTGCTCCGACCCACCGGCAACGGCGTTAAAACCTGTATTGGGAGTGGGGACGTTGGTTTGACCAAAGGCGTTTTCTCCCCACGCCACGACGGACCCGTCGGCCTTCAGACCCAGACTGTGGGACCGACCCGCGGCGACGGCCACGAAACCGGTGTTAGACGAGGGGACGTTGGTTTGACCGTAGTCGTTGTATCCCCACGCCACGATGGACCCATCGGCCTTGAGGCCCAGATTGTGATAACCACCCCCGGCGATGGCCACGAAACCCGTGTTGGGCGCGGGAACGTCGGTCTGACCGTCACCATTGCTTCCCCACGCCACGATGGATCCGTCGGTCTTGAGACCCAGACTGTGAGAATAGCCTGCGGCGACGGCGATGAAATCGGCATTCGGCGCGGGGACGTTGCATTGACCGGAGTTATTGGGCCCCCCACACCCCCAAGCTACGATGGACCCGTCGGCTTTGAGACCCAGATTGTGAGCATAGCTCGCGGCGATGCCGATGAAATCGGCATTGGGTGCGGGGACGTTGATCAGTCCGAAGGTGTAGGTTCCCAACGTGACGATGGACCCGTCGCCCCTGAGACCCAGGCCGTGGCCCACGCCCACGGCGACGCCGACGAAGTCAGCATTGGGCGCGGGAACATCGGTCTGACCGTGGCGGTTGTCTCCCCACGCCACGATGGACCCATCGGCTTTGAGGCCCAAACTGTGGTACCACTGACAGGCGACGGCGATGAAACCGGTGTTCGGCGCGGGAACATCGGTCAATCCGTAGATGTTGTATCCCCACGTCACGATGGACCCGTCGGCCTTGAGACCCAGACTAATGCGCCAACCTGCGGCGACGGCGACGAAACCCGTGTTGGGCCCGCCGGGCGGCGGATTGGTTTGACCGTAGTCGTTGTTCCCCCAGGCCACTATGGATCCGTCGGCCTTTAGCCCCAGGTTGTGATACTCGCCCGCGGCGATGTCGATGAAATCAGCATTCGGCGCGGGGACGCTACATTGACCGTAGTCGGACCCAGCACCACAACCCCACGCCACGATGGACCCGTCGGCCTTGAGCCCCAGACTATGGCGCGAGCCCGCAGAGATGCCGATGAAATCGGCATTCGGCGTGGGGATGTTGGTTTGACCATTGTTATTGTATCCCCACGCCACGATAGAGCCATCGACCTTGAGACCCAGACTGTAGTACACGCCAGAAGCGATCCCGATGAAACCGGCGTTGGGAGTGGGTACCTCGGCTTCGCCGTAGGCATTGGTTCCCCACGCCACGATGGACCCATCGCCCTTGAGGCCCAGACTGTGATAGCCTCCCACGGCGACGGCAACGAAACCTGAATTGGGATCCGGAACGTACGCTTGACCGAACTCATTCCTTCCCCACGCCACGATGGATCCGTCGGCCTTTAGACCCAGGCTGTGAAACTGGCCCGCGGCAACGGAAACGAAACCGGAAGAGAGATCGACACCGACGACCAGTCTCCCCCAGCCGACGACCGCGCCTTGGGGCGGGTCGGCGCGGACGATAGGTGCCGCTGTTACCGTGGTGACGATCCAAGCGGAAAAGAGGACGCGCGCTGCCCTTCGTGTTCGACAGGCATCACACTCCGCTACGCGAACTGTCGAACACATGCTCCCGTCCCTCACAGTTGTGGGGGTGCTGCTTTCGGCGATCGAAAAGACAAGGGTTATTGTAACGACAGTCGTCATGGAATACAAGGCCCAAAACGGCAGAAATAACGCAGAAACCGAGCCACGAAGCGACGGAGGGACGAAGGGACGGAGGCATCCGCCGTGGGTGGACATTGCTCCGGTACGACGGACGGGGGTTGGGACGGGTCGTGTCGCTTCCGCTCCACGCTCTGATTGTCCACTGGCTCACGCCAGCGGCTCGGATTTCAGCAGTTCCGGTCCGCTCCCTCACGGTCAAGGTTCGGATTGTTTCTGCGTTTCTGCTTTCTGCGTTTCGGTTTTTCGGTGTTTATTTGTTCGCGTAGCCGCGAATGGTCGATCCGGCTTGAATGACTAAGGCGTGATCGAAGGCGAGTACGGCGCGGACGTCGCTGAGGGGGCCTAGGTCGGGAGCTCCACCGTCTTTGGGGATGACGCCGCTGGCGTTGCGGTGGTCGTAGAAATAGGAGGCGATGCGACCCTCCCGCAGTCCGTCGGACAAGTCCACGGCCACGACATAAGCATCGGTGATGAGACGCGAGACCAGGCGGCAGTGCTCCGGCGTGGTGCCCCGCCACAACGTCAGGCCGGTCACCGAATCCACGGCGCTGACCGACGCCGTCGAACTGATGAATAGATTGCTGCCCTCGCGCTGCACGGTCAGGTCGTCCTCGCCGCGCTGGACGAGGCGCTCCGACTGCCAGAGCAGGCGGCCATCGTCGAGATCGATCTTGCGCAGGTCGCCGCCGTCGTCGGAGGCGTACACGGCGTCGAGGTCGAGGAGAAGCGATGCGGGCCGCGGCGGGCCGCTCAGAGGCGCCTGCCAGAGCCTCGTCCGCGTCTCCGCGTCGTAGGACGAAACTCCCTGCGACGTGACCACTATGATCTGCCCTTCGAGGGTCACGAAGAGTTCTTCGATCGGCCGCTTCTCGTCGGTCATCACCGCGTCCAGCCAGGCCCCGGTCTCGGCCTCCACCAGACACAACACCGCCCGCCCGTCCTGCGAGACGAAGTACACCACCCAAGGATCGACGAGCCTGACCCGACCTAGCGCCGCCGGGCGTCGCGTCTCGGACCATTGCAGCTTGCCCGTGTCGATGGCGATGGAAGTCATCCGTCCGTCGTCGCGCACGCTGACCAGACGGTTGCCCTGTACGGCGTGGGTGCGGAAGGCGCCGCCAGCCTCCAAGTCGGCCCCGGGGTCGGCCAGATGCTTGGGGGGTTCACCGTGCGACCAACGTTTTGCGCCGGTGGTAACGTCGAGGGCGAAGACTTCATTGGAAGTCGCGAAGACGGCCACGTCCGAGCGGGCGATCAGCAACTCCGCGTTGGACTGCACCGCGGTCGGCTCGGACCACAGTTCCCGACCGTCGCGGGCGTCGAACGCTCGAATCCCCGCGGAGGTGTAGACGTAGAAACGAGACCAGCGCGAGGTCGGCTCCTCGCCGAACCACGGAATCAGCAGCGAGATATTCCCCTCGAACTCGCGTTCGAAGGAATGGTTCAGGGGGAGGGTGATCTTGGGGCGCAGCGGCTCAACGCGCTCGCGGGCGGCCGCGAGGCGGTCCCGGTATTGAGTCATGCTGATCGAGCGTCCGTTGTGCTCGACCATGGCCGTGGGGTACTCGCGCACGGCCTTGGTGAGCCAGCGATAGGCGTGCTCGTCCATGCCGGCCTTCTCGAACGTGTCGGCGATCTTGCGAAGCATTGCCGGGCGGTCGATCTGTTTTGGGTAGCGATGATAGGCCTTGGTGAACTGTCTTGCCGCGGCCTCGGCGCGACCCGCTTTCGCCAGGATTTCGCCGCTGGCGATCAAGGCTTTGGGCGCTGCTTCGCTATTGGGGAAGGTGTCAACAACCTGGCGCAAGACGGCCTCATCCCCCGCGGCTCGACCGCTGGAAAGCAACTGCGCCGCTTCGGCTTCATAGGGGGCGTAGAGTTTCCGACCGTTTTGTTCGAGCAATTTGGCGATCCGCGTCTGCGCCGACATGCCCGCCCGCGCCGCCCCCAGCGTACGTGAACTCGCGGCGCTCGCGGCACCCGTCCAGTCGCGCAACGAACGGTCACGTAAGACCTGTTGGTAGAGCCGCAGGGCGCGATCCGGCTGGTGGTTACGCTCAAACTGCTCGGCGAACACAAAGCGATACCGAAGATTCGACTCCGTGTCCCGCGCGGCATTCGACGCGTAGGTATACAGGCGGTCGAGATTGGCCGGTTCGAGTTTGGACCGCTGGGCAAGCACCTCGACGAACTTCAAGGCGTCGGCGAAGACACGGTCCGACAGGGTAGATTCGGCGGGCGGGTTGGCGCGGTCCGCGCGGCGGACGGCCTCGTCGAGCACGGCGACGGCCTCCGTATATTCCCCGGCGCCAAGGGCCACCTCCGCAAGTTCCAACGCGGGCAACGGGTCCGACGGTGCGGCGGCCATGCGCTCGCGCAGGGCGTCCCAAATCTCGGCCTTGCGAACGTAGGCCGCGATCCGTCCGCCACCCGCCGCTAGCAGTTGATCCGGCAATGCCAGGAGGTTGCCCCCCTCCCCTTCGGCGTCCCACGGGACGTCCACTCGTCGACCATCGGCCACGCGGAAGCGGCTCAAACCTTCGCGGCGGGGAATCAACAACTCATCCTCAGCCCAGACGCCGCGGCCGAATAGCCGCGAACCCTCCGGAAGCGATGCGGACCATCGCGTTGACCCGGCGGTTAAATCGTAACAGAGGGCCTCTTTCCCAACCCCGCACAAAACCCCGCCGCGCACGCCGAGCAAGACCTCCATCTCGGCGAGTTGGGCGAGGGGGATCGATTGGGTGATCTCACCGCTCCGGGCGGACAAGACGACGACGTTGGACGAGTCGGTCGGCATGCAGATCAGCCGACCGTCGTCCCAGATCACGGGGTTGAAGTGCCACGGGTAGACATCCCGCGCCGAATGCCCACCGGCCTGGGTGCCTTCGAAACTGACTCGGTCATACAAGCGCAGCCATCGGACGGCCCCGGTATGCGCCGACACCGCCGCGACCGAGCCGAGATTGGTGCATACGTAGATAGAGTCCCCGTGCATGGCCGGAATGTTGCGCGTGGCCGGACGGTTGCCGAACGTGCCGGTCGAAGCGCTGCCCAGATGAGTTCGATGCTCAACCCGCCCGTCCGACGCATCCAAACGGTATAGATAACAGTCCTCGAAGCCGAACGTCCGCCGCCGCCTACCGACGGCGTACACCCTGCCGGACTTCACCAGGGGCGTCGAATCAAACGTGACCTCGCTCAACGGATCTTCCCCCGAACGCTGATTCACCTGCCAGATCAGCCGACCCGTTTTGGCGTCCAGACATACCAACTCGGAAATCGCACGAGGAGTCTCGTAGCTGTAGTACGGCGACTCGTCGCCGGGAAGCGAAGCGTACAGTCGCCCGTCGAGCAGCGTCGGCGAATCCCACCCCGGGGGAGCGTCCTCCAGGTAGTCGAACCCGCCGCTGGGGTCCGCCGTAGTCGGATCGCCGCCAAAGCGCCACGCGACGGCACCGGTGTTTTGGTACAATGCGACGATATCTCGGTAGTGCTGCACGAACACCAACCCGTCTCCGGCGATGGGAAAAATGGTCAGCTCTCGGGCGCTGTCCGTCTTGCCGCGGGAGACGGCTTCGAGGCCCTCGCGCTGTTCGCCTGAGGGTTGCGGCTCCAGGAGATCGAACCTCCACAGCAATCCGGGATCATCCACGCGGCAAGAGGCCGTGCGGTTGCGTCCCACGTCGCCACCGAAGATGGGCCAACGATCCGCGGGTCCGTCGAAGGCGGTCTCTTTCAAGCCGGCGAAACCCTTGCCGATCTCGGCGACAATGTCGCGCAGGGGCCGGTCCTGGCCCATCCAGCGGATCTTGACATCACCGTCGTCGGCGAGCGCTGCTGCTTCGCCGCGCATGGCTGCCAGTATCGTGAGCATCGCCCGATAGCGAGGCGCATGCGTCGCCGCGTCGGGGTGGTGATCGAGAACTCGTCGATAGGTCTGCTCGGCGAGGCCGAGGTCGCCGGATTCGATTGCTAATTGGCCGATGGTGTCGGCGAGCTTCGCGGCCGCGGCAGTGCAGAAGTAGCGCTCGAAGAGCGGGATCAGTTCGTCCACGGAGTGAGAGTTCGCCGCACCCGCGAGGGCGGCCTCCATGTCACGCTCAAACAAGTTGCGGTATTCGGTGATGCCCGGTTGGGGCCAACGGGCGATGAGATCGCTGATGTGCTGGCGGATGCCGGTATACGATCCGCCGGCCACGCGGACCAGCTTGTCTCCCGCCCCGTCGATGGCTCGTTGGAATACCATGGCCGCTTCGGTCCATCGTCCGTGACCGACGAACACCTGCGCTTTCGCCAGTGCGTCGGCGGCCTCGAAGCTGTCGTTGAGGTAGACCTCCGGATTGTCCACGTTGGCCCGCGGGCGGTCGGTGGCGACTCGATCCACCGGCTCAGGCGGCAAATCGTCCACTTGCGCAAGCGCAGCGCCGTCAATGCACACACACGCCAATGCGAAACCAAGGCGAACAGTCCACAGTGGCGCACTACGTTCTTGGATTTTGGAAAGCTCACCAATGGCAGGGTCCGTGACATATCCAGCGGGGCACGATCCGCTTGAAGAGCGAACGATTTGCCCCAACGGGGCCGTAACATGTAAGCCCAGGGCAACGCCCTGGGAACCATACGACACGAATCGCGCAAGCCC
>JAGVHG010000061.1 GCA_020056715.1 Phycisphaerae bacterium
GACTCACGACCTCCTTGTTCGAGTTAACTGGCGTCACACCAGTAACTTAACTCACAAGGAGGTCGTAAAACAGGGGCGCTTCTGAATAATTCGGGTTAGCGGTGTCGCGTTCAGAGGCCGCATGACGCCAACCCGCGGCCGAGACGACAAAGCCGATCAGTACGGTCAGCAGGAATGCCGCGATGATGCTCACCGGGATCCAATGCTTGCGCAGTCTTTTACGTAGAACGTAGATCGTCGAATCACGTTTGGCCTCAATGGGTTCGCCTGCAAGGTAATGGCGGATGTCCCGCGCGAACTCGCCGGCGCTTTGATAGCGGCGCTCCGGCTCCTTCTCCAGGCAACGCAGGAGGATGGTCTCAATTTCATCGTTGATATCCGTGCGCAGGGCGCGCGGGTAGTGCGGCTCGGCGTGCAAGATTCGATCGAGCACATCGCGCATGTTTCCCACGATGTCGTAGGGGAAGCGCCCAGTGAGCATCTGGTAGAGCATGACGCCCAGGGAATACACGTCGGTGCGCACGTCGATCTTGCCCGGAATGCCCTCGGCCTGCTCCGGCGAGGACCACGGCAGCGATCCCACAAACTGGCCCGTCACGGTCATGAAAGAAGCGTCGGCGGCGGTCGGCGCGGCGCGAGCGAGTCCGAAATCCAGGATGTGCGGTTCACCCTGGTCGTCGATCCGCACGTTCGAGGGCTTCAAATCACGATGGATGATGCCGTGCAGGTGTGCGTTGCTTACCGCGTCGCCGATCTTGGCGAACAGTTGTAAGATTGCGTCGATGTCGTGCAACTTTCCCGCCACGTACACGTCGAGCGGCTGGCCGTGAATGTAATCCATCACAAAGTAGTAGTGTCCCGCGGCCATGCCCGTGCCGTGGATGGCGACGATGTTGGGGTGTTTGAGCTGGCCGAGGATTTGGACCTCGCGATCGAACCGCGCCTTGTCCGTGGCGCTGGCGAAAGGCCCCTCTTTCATCACTTTGATGGCCACTTTGCGATGGGTGGATTTCTGGATGGCCTGGTAGACAATCCCCTGCCCGCCGCGGTGCAATTCTCCGAGGATTTGGTAGCCGGTGAAGGAGTCGTGCGGCGGGCCGGACGATGACGGATCGAAGGCGATGCCGCTCTGCGACTCCGGCTGTGACCATGCAGGCCGGGCACGCACAGAGGCCGCCTGTTCCCGCGCCGCTGCAATCAGCCGGTGCTGAACCGCCAGGGCGTGCTGATGGGTCTGATCCGGTTCATCAACCGAAGGCGGCTCGTTGGGCACAGGGGTTCCTCCGCACATCTGCGCGTAACGATGCTCCATACTGTTGAAGCGACGCGCGGCCCTGTCGTGTCACGCGGTGTCGCTGAAATACGCCGCCCCCGAGCCGAGCACCTCGCGAAGTCGATCCTTGGCCCGACAGAGCAACATCCGCACGGCACCGTCGGATCGGCCCAATTCAGCCGCCGCCTCCGCACTGGACCGACCCTCCAACTCACAAAGCCGAAGGACCTTGGCATACACCGGCGGCAACTCCCCCAGGGCATCTTCGACGAACTTCTGCACTTCGCGCCGTCCTGCCGTGCGGCTGGGCGTGGTTGTCGTGCCTCCAATCTGTTCCAGCAAGGCCGCGTGTGAATCGGTCGTCGGGCGGTGGACGCGGGATGGGCCGCGTTTGTCGCATTCCAGGGCCTTCACGGCATCAAGGAGGTTGTTTTCCGCGATCCGCCGCAACCAATTGGCGAATCCGTTCGCTGAGGTCGGTGTGAACTGGCGGATACGCAGGAAAGCCTCAAGGTAGGTCACCTGCATCACGTCGTCGGGTTCGATGAGACTTCGCCATTTCGAGGTGATTTTCAGGCCTTGCCGGATCGGCAGACCATGCCGGGCAAGAAGCCCAGTGAGCGCCTCCTCATCGCCCTCCACGGCCAAGGCCAACAGCTTTTCTTCCACAGTGGTCACCACAGCGATCCACAAAGATAGCGTCTTAAACCCCCTCTCCCCCATTGGGGGAGAGGGTAGGGTGAGGGGGTTTTCGGATGCACTCCAAAGACCTACCTCATCTCGACGACGCGATGTTCCGGCACAATTCCCCATCTTAACAGCATTCCTGAATTATTGCAAGCGCGTGACACAAGTATCCCGGATGTCGCTTGTCACGTTAGAGCCTATCCCACGTCCCCCTCTCCCTCGCAGGGAGAGGGTTGGGGTGAGGGTCGTTGAGTGATTTTTTTGAGGGCGAAAGCCGGCGTACCGCGGCCAGGGAACCATTAACTTCGTATTGAGAGGAAACATCCATGAACAGCAAATGGAGCATTGGGATCATTGTATTGGGTCTGGCGGTGGTAGCCGTGAAGGCCCCGGCACAGGAACGGGTCACGGAAGTCACGCCGACTCAAGTGGCCCCCCAGGAACCCCTCGAGAACGGCGGCGTCGCGGCTGTCGACACTGCTCCGATGATGGCCTACCAGGGTTCTCTCGAGAAAGCAGGTGTACCGATCGACGGCCAGTCGATCTACGTGGAGCTTAGTGCCTATACGGCGCTCGCAGGCGGCACCAAACGGGGCGAGACCGTCCCCCAGTTGATCCCAGGTTCCGATGTTCACAGAGGGAGCTTCACCTTCTATTTCAATGCCGCCCTGTTGGCTCTGCCCGACAACGCCGACGAAACATACCTGGAAGTCGCCGCCTGCTCGCCTGGGCCGTGTACGCCGGTGGCACTGGCGCCCAGAAGTCGTGTGGGCCGTACCGCGCTGGCGATGTCGGCAGCCAGTCTGGCCGGTGTTGCGGGCCCAAGTGCCAACGGTGCGCTGGTGGTCGCGAGCAGCGCAGGCGCGGAGGCCGGGGTTCTGCGCGCGCAAAACGTCAATGCGGGTGTTACCTCAGAACTCAAGCTCGATGCCTCAGCGGGGGCGATTACCACCGCGCGTAGCAACGACGCGCCGATCCCTTTGGCACTCCGTTCCGAGAGGGCCGCCAGCTTTACAGAGCTTGCGCTCGACGATTTCACCGGCGAGATGACGCTCACCAGACTGGAGCAGACCGCCACCGCCGCCAGCCGCACGACGACAATGGCCTTTGGCCTCAATCACGCGATTCGGGCAGGCAGCAGCGACGGACCCGCCCCCCTCAGTATCGAATCGTTGGCTCCGGACGGTGCCAAAACGTTAATGCTTCTCGATGACGCCACATCCTCGGTCACTTTTTCCAAGGAATTCGCCGCGGCCGGCACTGCGGGACTCACCCCACCGCCGAAGCTCGTAGTTAGTCTAGATGGCGGCGCCGTAGCAATGTCCGCGCTCGCGGGACCCAATGCGGCAAATCTAAATTTTGAATACGGCGGTCAAGCAGCCATGACAATCGGCGAGGACCCCGAAGCCCCCGGCCAAGCCATCATGATGGTGGCTCCGCCGGGAATAATGTTCTCCACCGCGCCTCTGGCAAGCGCTCAAGGCGTTGCCGCTCTCCCCTCTCCTTATTTTAGACAGCAGGTAACCGCCACTTTCGCCGGTGATAGCGCACAGGGCAACGCGGCGCTTGTCGGCGGCCCGACGCTGCAAATTCAAAGCGTATCCAATAATGTCGCTACCAATTTAATGGAGATCGCCAGCGACACCGGCAAAGCCACCTTTTTCAGCGATATGCAGGCTGCTAGGGTTTTGGTCAGTGCCGCTGTTGCAAACACGGCCGGGCCCAGCTCGGTCGTCGAGTTATCCGTCAGCGGCGACACCCTGTCGCTGAAAGTCGACAATGACACCGTGGACCGCTGGACCGCAGTGGGGGCAACCGCTTTCGGCAACGCTCCCAATCGGATTGGCGGTTCGCCGAGCAATCTGGTCGATCCGGGATTCTACGGTTGCGGAATTCTTTCCGGCGGGGGTTCCAGTGAAAGCAATCACTGCGTGAGCGATATTTGTACGATCGCCGGCGGGATTAGCAACGAAGCCGGCTCTATTTCCGTCGTCGGCGGCGGCCGAGGTAACAGGGCAGGCGGAACTGATGAGGCGACCCGCTACGCGACCGTCGGTGGGGGATGGAACAACACCGCCCTCGGTGGGCGCAGCACCACCGTCGGCGGTGGGGAATCTAACACCGCCAGCGGTTTGGGATCAGCCGTCGCAGGAGGACGCGGGAACATCGCGTCCGGTGCGGACGGCACCGTCGGGGGGGGAGGCGGCAACACCGCTAGCGGGATCAGCTCCACTGTGGGCGGCGGAGCCTCCAACAATGCCTTGGCGGAGTTCGCTACCATCGCCGGCGGCGGCCCGAGTTACATCAGCGATCCGCTGAACACGAACAACCGCGTATATGACAACTACGGCACGGTCGGCGGCGGGGGAGGCAACCGCGCCGGCAGCGACGATGCGGTTCCGAGCAACAGCCACTATGCCACCATCGCCGGGGGACAAGACAACAGGGCGCTGGCGCAGTATGCCACAGTCGGCGGGGGGGCCTTTAACGCCGCGAGCGGTGAGGGCACCGTCGGCGGGGGACGCGGAAACACGGCATCGGGCGACTATCGGGCCACCGTCGGCGGGGGATACCTGAACACGGCCTCGGGGCGGTCCTCGACCGTCGCCGGGGGAGAATCCAACACCGCGTCTGGCGGAGCGGCGACCGTCGCCGGGGGAGTCAACAACACGGCATCGGGCGACGTTACGCCAACCGTCGGCGGGGGATCCGAGAATACGGCGTCGGGGAGGTTCGACACCGTCGGCGGCGGATACCAGAACACGGCGTCCGGGACCGCGGCGGTGAACGCTGCTACGGTCGCCGGGGGAACCGACAACACCGCCAGCGCTCAGTACGCCACCGTGGCCGGCGGCGCCAGCAACTTGGCGACTGCCCACTCTTCCATAGTTCCGGGCGGGGAATTAAACCAAGCCGGCGGGGAGGTCAGTCTGGCTGCCGGCCAGCGGGCCAAGGTTCGTGACGCCACCGCGGTCGGCGGCGGGGACACCGACGGTGACCAGGGCACGTTCATGTGGGCCGACGCCACCAACGCGGACTTCATCTCCGACGGGCCCAACAAGTTCCTGGTTCGAGCTTCCGGCGGAACGACCATTTACTCCGATACGGGCCTGACCGCGGGCGTTACCCTGGCCGCGGGCGGCGGGTCGTGGTCCTCGGTGAGCGACAAGAACCTCAAGGAAAATTTCGCGGATATCGACAAGGAAGCGCTTCTGGAAAAGCTCAGCGCCATTCCCGTCACGACGTGGAACTACAAGAGCCAGGACTCCTCCATCCGCCACATCGGCCCCATGGGACAGGACTTCCACACCGCCTTCGGCGTCGGCGAGACGGATACGCGCCTCTCCACGATCGACGTGGACGGCGTGGCCCTGGCGGCGATTCAGGGGCTGTATGAGATCGTGCGAGAGAAGGATTGCGAGGTCGTAGAGCTCGGTTCTGAAATCTCAAATCTCCAATCTGAAATTTCAGAGCTGAAGGCGCTGGTCCACAAGCTCGCCGCCCAGAACGGGGGTGGGCGATGACGAAGAAGCCACGAAGCCACGGAGTCACCCTTCCAGGGCAGGCTCCGCCACGAAGGGATCAGTACCGCGACAGGGATGGAGCGGTCATCAGAGCCGCGAGCGGAAGCGAGTGGATGGAAATTCCCTCCTTTGAAGCGAAAACCACTGCTCAAAGAGCAGTGGCACACAACCGACTACGTACCCGAATCCTTTACCCTCCAGCTCGTCCGTCGGAGCGGGGCCGCTGCTCCGCTCCGGCGGCGGCTGAGGTTCGCCGGATTCCCGCTTTCTGCGTTTCTGCGTTTCTGTGTTGCTGCGTTTCCGCTTTTGCCCAATCCGGCGGGGAATACAACGTCACGAAGAGCGTTATCGCCTCCGGCGGCGCTTCCAATATGACCGGCGGGGTATACAACCTCGGCGGCACCCTAGGACTATACGATGCCGGTAGATTCACCGATGCCGGTGGTACCTACAAGCTCACCGCCGGCTTCTGGTTCCCAGACGCCGCAACCGGCACACCGCCCAACGACATCATTTGGGATCCGACGGCGAATCCAATCCTGTGGCCGAACGCCAACCCAAAGGCGACCTCCCGATCCCTGAGGTTCACGGTGACCGGTCCGGCGGGGCCGTCCAAGCCGGAAGCCATCCAGGTTACGATGGTCGATCTACAGCACCCGAAACCGGCCAACCTGACGGCGCAAGCGCCGCCGAACTTTACGACCTTCGACACGAGGCTTAACGGCGTGTGCAACGGCGGTACCCTTGTGGGGCACCACTGCGACATAGATGCCGATTGTCCGAGTAGCGCGTGCGGCAGCATGGTCGCCTGCACGGCCGCGGGCGAGGCTAACGGGTGTGCCCGCTGGGTCGGTAAGCCAGGAACCTTCCTTGAGTTCCAGGACGCGGGACCGGGAGGCGGGATCTACAAAGCGGCCCGACTGCAGTGTACGCCGTTCTACCATGACTGGAAGCCGGAACTGCTGATCACCGTGGTCGGCGCGGAAATCGCTCCCAGCTCGGAATATAGCGGCCAAGTGTACGGGGCGACGTGCCTGGGCAACGAGGCCACATGTACCGATGTGTCCCCGGCGGTGACGATGTACACGCGCCGTTCCGGCGACGCGGC
>JAGVHG010000198.1 GCA_020056715.1 Phycisphaerae bacterium
CTGCACGCATCATGCCCAACTTGTGCACAACGCATCATGGCCGTCGCCCGCCCAGCCTCGCCCACCTTCAATCGGGGCAGTATGAATAATCCGGGTTAACGAATTCTACTGTGATCGCTGAGCGCTAGGACTGTGCGCGTGGCGCATGACCTACGCAACGGTCGAGGGGCATGTTTTTCAAAAAGGGAGAAAACGCATCATGTATTCGAGGAGATGGTTGGATTGGGTCGGTGGTTTGTGCGTGGTGCTGGCCGCGTCGGCGGTCTGCACGCTGGCACAGGCGGAACAGTTGGGTACGAAGTTCACCTATCAGGGGAGTCTCGAACGAAACGGGAGCTTGGTGACCGGAGTGCAATGCGACTTTCGCTTCGGGCTGTGGGACGCGGCAGAAGCGGGCGTTCAACAAGGAGCCTCGCCGCAAACGGTTACGAACGTGTCCGTGGATGGCGGAGTGTTTACGGCCACGATGGACTTCGGGGCCAACACCTTCCAAAGCCACACCCGCTGGCTGGAGATCGAGGTGAATTGCCCCGGCGACCCTCCTTTTCCCCCTTTCGTTTTGTTATCCCCGCGGGTGGAGCTGACGGCCGCGCCGCAAGCGCTCGACCTGCGGCTGCCGTATTCCGCGTACGTTGGCACCGGACCCGGCGAAAACGTCTTCTCGGTCACCAACGCCAATGCGGGCGGCGTAGCGTACTTCGAGACGTACGGCGGCGGCGCTGCGGCCACCGGGATGCTCGCCGTAGCCCACGGCGCCGGGCCGGCTGTCTACGGCTACAACGACGGCACGGGGCGAGCGGCGCGATTCGACGCCACTAACGCGACCAGCACGTCGGACGCCATCTTCGCCAATACAAGCGGATTGGGCCGCGCCGGGAACTTCGAGATCAACAACCCTGACAATACCGAGGCGGCGCTCTACGCCACCACCAACGGCAGCGGCCCGGCGATTGTCGCCAACGGTGGTAGTGGTAAGGGGTTGGTCGCCGCCACGAACAGCGAGGTGGCTGCGGTCTACGGATACAACTATGGCTTCGGGCCGGCCGCGTCGTTTGAGGTGAACAACATGGAGAACAATGCCGCGGCGCTGTACGCCGCCACCTACGGCACCGGTCCCGCTATTCAGGGTTACGGGATGATTGAGTCGCTACGCGACGGCTTCAAGTACCCGGATGGGACCATCCAGACCACCGCCGCGGGCGGCGGCGGCTTCTGGAGCCTCGCCGGCAACGCGGGCACGACGCCCGACACGCACTTCGTGGGCACGACGGACAACGTCGATCTGGTGTTAAGAGTTTCGAACGACCCGGCCTTTCGGCTCCAGCCGGGATCGTCCCAATTCGGTACTCCGAACATTGTCGGGGGCCACTACGTCAATAGTGTTACGTCCGGAGTGGACGGCGCTGCGATCGGCGGCGGTGGCGGCAGGAATGCGTTCCCCCCGTACACGTCATATGCTAATCGCGTGACGGACAACTACGGAACCGTCGCGGGAGGACTGGATAACCAAGCCGGTGATGCCGTAGGGACAACCTCGGATAGGGGCTATGCGAGCGTCGGCGGCGGCGAGGGCAATACCGCCAGCGGGCAATACGCCGTGGTTGACGGCGGGAATACGAACACCGCATCCGGTACAAACTCCGCGGTCGGCGGCGGGTACAGCAACTTGGCCAGCGGCTCTCGCGCCGCCGTCGGCGGGGGCTACTCAAACGAGGCCAGCGGCAGCAGCTCTGCCATCGGCGGCGGGTACGACAGCACCGCTAGCGGCAATCATTCGACTATCGCCGGCGGCGACGAGAACCTCGCCAGCGGCTCCGGTTCCACCGTAAGCGGGGGGTACGCTAATCAAGCCACGGGCGACTACTCCGCCGTTGGCGGCGGGTATAGCAACTTCACCAACGGTAACTACGCCACCGTTGGCGGCGGGTATAGCAACACGGGCAGCGGCTATCGTTCGACCGTTAGCGGCGGGTACTCGAACGTAGCCAGTCTGGATTACGCCGCCATTGGCGGCGGTTACAACAACACCGCTAGTCAACTGTACTCGACCGTCGGCGGTGGAAGGAGCAATATTGCCAGCGCCTCCTATGCGGTGATCAGCGGCGGAGGGGAAAGCACTCCGGGTACGCCGGCGACCGCCAACCGCGTTACCGACGACTACGGCACCGTCGGCGGCGGTGGAAACAACCAGGCGGGCGACAACGCCGGAACGACATCCGACAGAATCTACGCGACAGTTTGCGGTGGGTATCATAACCTCGCCGCTGGATCTGCTTCCACCGTCGTTGGCGGGCGCCTAAACGAGGCAAACAATGATGACTCCTTCGTTGGCTGTGGCTGGAACAACCTTGCCAGCGGTTACGGCAGCGCCGTCGTTGCCGGCGCACTAAACAAGGCAGCCGGCGATCAGTCCTTCGTTGGTGGCGGCTACGCCAATAGCGCCAGCGGCTATAAATCGGTCGTGCCCGGCGGCGAATATAATATGGCCGGCGGTAAAAACAGCTTCGCCGCGGGCAGTGGGGCGAAGGTGCGCAACAATGAACCGCTTTCACCTTATTATTCCGGTGACTCCGATGGCGACCAGGGGACGTTTGTCTGGGCGGACAGCACCGCCGCCGATCTCGTTTCCGTCGGCGCGAACGAGTTTCTCGTTCGCGCTAGCGGAGGTATGTGGTTTGGGACGACCAGCGCCCCGAGCATTCCCGCCGGGCGATTCCTCAACACCTCCACCGGCGGATACCTGACGACGGGCGGAGTCTGGACGGACTCCTCCGACCGCGAGAAGAAGGAGAGCTTCGAGTCCGTCGACCGCACGGACCTGCTCGAACGCCTCGCGCTGCTTCCCATTACCCGCTGGAGTTTCAAGGACGGCGATCCGTCGGTGGAACACCTTGGTCCCGTGGCCCAGGACTTTCACGCGGCCTTCGGACTTGGAGATGATGACAAGCACATCGCGGCGCTGGACACGTCCGGCGTGGCCCTGGCGGCCATTCAGGGGCTGTATCAGATCGTGCAGGAGAAGGACTGCGAAGTCGAGAAGCTCAGATCTGAAATTGAAGATTTGAAAGAACTCGTGAAAGCGCTGGGCGCGCAGAACGGGGGTGGGAGATGAGAAGAAACGTCAAAACGTCAAAACGTCAAAACGCCGAAAAAGAAGCGACGAAGCGAATGAGCGACGAAGCGACGAATGGTGCGGTGCCAAACGCAGAAACGTCAAAACGCCGAAACGCCGAAACGTCGAAACAGGCAGGCAGGGACGATCAGAACCGCGACAGTTATGGAGCGGTCCGTCGTCAAACGCCGAAACGTCAAAACGCCGAAACGAATGCGGCGCTAGGCGAAGGGGTTGATGATTTCGAGGGGCTCCGGCGGCCGGCGGCCGGGGAGGTCCTCGGAGTACAGTCGAGTGACGCCCGCATCAAGGCAGGCGGCGACAAGAATCGCGTCCCAGAAGGAATATTGTTGTTCGACGTGCAAAATTCGAGCACTCTTAAGAACGTGCGACGTAGGGATGACGAGGCTGTAGGTAGCAAGATATTGGGCAAGAAAATCCCATGCGGCGGCCTTCGTCATTCCATGGTCGGAAAGTTTCCGCGAACTGGCGATGAACTCGGCGGCGACTTGCCAAAGCAAGACGGCCTCGGGAAAAGAGCGCAGTGTCTGTTTCGCGATCCCTTGCTTTCGCAGGTCACGCCGGTCCGCGGCGTAAAGAAGAACGTTCGTGTCGAACGTGACGATCACCGCTCGTGCAACTCGTCACGGGTCGGATACGGACCCCCGTGCGAAAAAGTGCTGCGCTCCAGGCGATCCATCAGCTCTTTCATAGCATCGCTTCGGTCGCCCGCCGGTTTGCCGTCAATCGTCTCGATGGTCAGACGAACGCGTTGCCTCTCAGGCAGCTTCAGGGCCTCAAGAGGCTCCAGGACGCCGTGTGCAAAGATGGCTTCGACGATCGTAGTCATACCTGGATTATACCGGACCTCGCCCCAAGCGGCAAGGTCCGAAAGACCCATCCGCTCGCTCCCGCTCGCGGCTCTGATTCACCGCTCCATGACTGTCGCGGTACTGATTGCATTCTGCACGGCTTCTACTTTTGCGCAGAGCGGCGGGGGGTACAACATCAAGAAGAGCACCATCGACTCCGGCGGGCACTCTAACTTGACCGACGTCGACGGCACGTACAAACTCGGCGGGACCGTCGGCCAGCACGACGCCGTTGTACTCACCGACATAAATAGCATCTACAAGCTCACCGGCGGATTCTGGTCGCCCGCGGCGACCGGCGCGCCGCCGGGCGACATCATTTGGAATCCCGATCCGCTCAGCGCCGATCGCACCACTCGGTCCCTTCGATTCCGGGTGGAGGACAACCCGAACGGCTCGCTGCAGGACGCCATCAAGATTACGATGGTCGACCTGCAGCATCCGAAGCCGGACAACCTGCCGGCGCAACCGCCGCCGAACTTTACACCCTTCGACACGAGGCTTAACGGCGTGTGCAACGGCGGCACCCTTGTGGGGCACCACTGCGATATAGATGCCGACTGTCCTCCGGGGGTGGTGGTGGGCAGGTGTTCCAGCATGGTCGCCTGCACGGCCGCGGGCGAGACGAACGGATGTGCCCGCTGGGTCGGTAAGCCCGGAACCTTCCTTGAGAATCAGGACATAGGACAGTCAGCCGGGACTTACAAAGCGGCTCGGCTACAGTGTACGCCGTTCTACTGGGACTGGAAGCCGGAAGGGCTGATCACCGTGGTCGGCGCGGAAATCGTTCCCAGCTCGGAATACAGCGTCCAAACGTACGGGGCGTCCTGCGAGGGTGCGGAAGACGGTTGCGCCAACGTATCCCCGGCGGTGACGATGTACACGCGCCGTTCCGGCGACGCGGCGCCGAACTTTAACCCGCCGGCGACCACGGGTCAGCCCGATGCTCTCGATGTCGCGGCGGTGGTCACCAAGTTAAAGAACTTGCCGGGCGCTCTGGTGAAGGCCATCACCCAGTTGCAACCCAACCTGCCGGAGCTAAACGCGAACGTCAACGCTTTGGACATCGTGGCGGTGGTGGACGGGGTGAGAGGTGTGAAGTATGGGTTCAGCGGACCGTGTGTGTGTCCATCGACGGTGACGTGCGGCGGGTCGTGTACGGGTTGCGCCGGGATGTGCGTGAAGACGTGTACTGGCGGGACCAACGACGGCCAGCCGTGCATCGACAGC
>JAGVHG010000144.1 GCA_020056715.1 Phycisphaerae bacterium
GCGATTAGCGCTGGCGGCACCTGCTCGGTCGCCCGCGCGAACTGAGCCAGTCTGTGCGCGGCGTCGTATCTGGTATCGCCGTCTGGATCCTCAAGGGCCGGGGCGAGAGCCGAGACACTCTCAGGGTCGGTGTCATCTTGTCTATGTGTGCTCATGGACGCACCTCCGCGAGGGATTCCACCAGCGGCCTACGCGGTGGGTCGCTATACGACTTTTCCTATCTCAATGATAGGTCCGCACCCAAGCGAGGTCGTGTCAAATCCCGTGAATGACCGCGGGATCAGGCGACGGCTTTCTTGGTCCCCGCGGCGGCCGGCCGAGGCCGCAGCAACCCGAAGCAATGATCCTTGAGGAACAAGACGGGGATGGGCAGGACCTGTTGCCACTGCGGTCGCGCGCTAAGCGTGGCTTCAGCCGCTCGGCGACGACCCTGTGTACACCGTCCCCCGACACTGCGGACAGCAGGGCCGCCAGATTCTCGCCTACGGTTGTGGAGAGTTCCTCGTCCAGATCGGCCATGACGGACTCCGCTTCCCATGCACGCCAGGCGTACGAGGAGAGCCTCCGCCGGGACCCAGGTCTTGAACTTCCGAGGAAGGCGCTCCAGGGCCTCGGGGATTGAGCGGTTACGTGATCGTGCGCGAGCGGGATCGCGCCCTTCCCAACAAGGATGCGGTGGCTGACGAGCGCGATTTCAGCTCTGCCTGCGACCGTTTTTCACTGAACCTGAAGGCAGCTGGTGGTCGCGCTTCGCGTGCCTGCAGCTCACTGGCCTTCGTGACCAGACCGACGATTCGCCGACTGGCCGATCAGGCTCCGACTGTCCTGGAAGCGGGACGCCTTGGCATGGCCGTTCGCCCGACCAAGCCAGAGTTCGGAAATCCTCTGTTCCTATAATCCAGCTGTTCCCGTAGCCGCGACGGTCGGACGGAGTTTTCAGTTGGCACAGGGGCCTGGTTTTCTCGCCGGCGCAGGACAGCCGTAACTTGTTTCGTTAGCACAGAATCGTTATCGTGATGGGCGAGCCCCGGAGAGCGAGAGGAGAGAGGAGGAGGTTATTGCTGTGTTCCCTTCGCGTGCGCTTGCACCCGCTGCTTTCCTCGCTTTCGTTTCCATCGCGATTGCCCAGCAGTGCCCATACGCCGAACCCGCTACGGATTCCTGCACGGCCGCGCGCGTGATTCCCGGAACCATCGGCCATCACGTTGTCATGATGGATGTCTCCACGGCCACGGGGACGAACGCGGCCTGCAATGTCTCGTTCGGCAAAACGGTGTGGTTCGAAGTGACACCGCAAGTCAGCGGACCGATCACCGTCAGCACGTGCCATCCTGGGACCAGCTACGACACGGTCGTGCAGGTCTACAGCGGCGGTGATAGCCAGTGCGAAACGATGTTCATCGAAGATTGTGAGGACGACTCGCCCGGGGGCGAGTGCGGCTACAGTTGCTCTGGTCGGGGTTCGGTCATCACGATCAACGCGCTGGCCGGCGTCCGCTATCGCATCGAGGTCGGGGCTTACAACAACAACTCCGCGAATTGTCCGATGTGCCTCGGGCTGATCGTAACCCTTGGAAACCCATGCGGCGAGCCACCGAGGAACCTGGCCTGCACGCTGGCGAGGGAGCTACCCGGGACGGCGGGTGTTCATGAGGCGGAGATTGATGCCACCGATGCCGTCGTATTGCCAAGCCAACCGCTGCCGCAGTGCGGGTCTAACCCCGGGCATACCGTATGGTTCCATGTTCGCCCCCAGCTCAACGGACCACTGACCTTCTCTACGTGCCATCCGACGACGGAGTACGACACCGTCGTGCAGGTGTACACCGGCTCGTGCACCGGAACGCTTGTCTCCCTCGGATGCAACGACGATGACACCGGCGACCCTTCGTGCGACGTTGGATGTCAATCTCCCGGCCGACGCGGCTCGACGATTTCCTTCAACGCAAACGCGGGTCAGGACTACTACTACCAGGTCGGTTCATACAATCAGAATAGCGCGGGCTGTGGGTTGTGCCTCGGCGCACGTCTGGAGTTAGGCGAGTGCCGCGTGGACGTGGATTGCAACGACGGCCTGGAATGTACGCAGGACATCTGCAACGCCGGAGTGTGTTTCCATCCGAGCGCGCCGAACGGCACACCCTGCGGCGATCCCTCGAGCCCCCCATGCGATGCCCCGGATACATGCCAGGGAGGTACCTGCAACCCGAACCGCTCGCCGGAACTGAGCCCCTGCCTGGATGACGGCCTGGAGTGCACCGCCGACGTCTGCAACTTCTACGGCAATTGTGTCCATCCGTGGAGGGCGGATGGAATCGCTTGCCGTGATGATGGGAATGAGTGTACGTTTGATCAATGTATTTCCGGGATCTGCTCTCGTCCCGCGAAGCCCAACGGTACTTCGTGCGGCAGCCCGGCGGATACCGCCTGTGACAATCCCGATGCGTGCAACAATGGACAGTGCGCGCTTAACTATGAATCTTCGGGGACGCTGTGCCGCGCCGCGGCCGGCCCCTGCGACGTGCCGGAAACGTGTTCGGGCACGTCGCCGGACTGTCCGCCCGACGGGTTCGCTCCGCCGAATACCGTGTGTCGTGCCTCGGCCGGTGAGTGCGATCTGCCGGAGTTGTGCTCCGGTACAGGCGTACTCTGTCCAACAAACCGATTCCAGCCGGCCGGCACTCATTGTTCGGACGAAGGCGATGAGTGCACCGAGGATTTGTGTGATGGCGCAGGCCTGTGCACGCACCGCCCAGTCCCGGGTTGCTGCCCCAACGAGGTCGAATGCTGCGAGAACGCGCATTGCGATGACGGCCGGTACTGTACCGGGGTTGAAATCTGCGTGCAGAACATGTGCTTGCGGGGCTCGCCGCCTTGCGCTGAGGGCGAGGTCTGTAACGAAGACGCCGACCGTTGTGATCTGGATTGCAACCGCAATGGCGTCGACGATGCGCTGGATATCGCCGCCGAACGATCGCTGGACACAAACAGGAATGGAGTTCCAGACGAATGTGAGCCACCGACCGTGGTGGCACTGCTCGCCATCGAGGACGCGACCATCGACTCTGACGCTCCAAACATCAACTTCGGGACGGATCCCGTTCTCCGGGTGGGATGGCATCCAACGCCAGGCCAGCCGGTCCGGCGCACTTTGATCAAGTTCCCGCCGCTCGCACTGCCCCCGACGGCTTACATCACCAGTGCTCAACTAGAACTGAATCGCCTAGAGGGCGAGCCTGGAATCGTGGGCCGGGTGGCTGGGGAGTGGTCGGAAAACGTAGTCATGTGGAGCAACCAGCCAGGCTACGGCCCACCGACGTTCTCTCAACCGAGTCCAGCCGACCCGACCAGCTGGGATGTCACCCTACTCGTGGCCGCATGGCACAGCGGACTATTCCCCAACCACGGTTTGGCGTTGCTAGAGACTGTCGGAACAGAGGGGTCGACTGCTTTCGTGAGTAAAGAGGGCGGCGGGCCGGCGCGGCTGATCATCACCTATGCGGTCGGCGCCCTCCAGTTCGATCCGTTGCCCCCGACAGGGTTGGGGCCGCCGGACCTGACTCTCGATACCAATCTGGTTCCCTTCGCAGATGCGCTCGAACCGATTGTCGTGGATGGCCGGCCCATCCCGCAGCCGCTCGCCGTGCTGCAGGCCGAACAGGACAGCAAGTTCACCTTCGTTGCCGACCAAGTCATCCTTACTCCTACCGATCCCGCCGAACTGAATAGTTTTCTCTTAGCGTACGGCGGAAGCGTGCTGCGGCAGCCCGGGCTTCCTGCTCCGCCCGCCGCCCTCGCGGAGTTCGCCCGCAGCCTTCCACCTGAGACAAGCTATCTCGTACGCGTCGACCCGGGGATGATGGACCCGGCGGATCGCAACAGCGATGCAGCGGCGTTAGGAATGATGGGCAACATTCGTTTGTCGTCGGAGCGGGGCTTGCGACTTCTGGCTCTGGTCCTACACGAGCAACGAAAGGAAGCCCAGATCAGCCTCAACGCAGCCGGCGAATTCGTTCAATCCTTCCCTCCGCTTACCTTGGATGAAAACGGCTTGGAGGATCCCCTCAACGATGCCGGCATGTACCCGGAGATGGGCGACACAACCATCCAGCGCACGAGAGTCAATCGCGCATGGCAGTATATGGCCTTTGCGACGCGGTCCACGCCGGTCCTGGTGGCGATTATCGACGGCGGATTCTGCCTGGATGCCAACGGCGGGGCGTGCACCGACGCCGGTGGCCGACTCAACATTGATTTGCCTGCGACACCTAATCAGTATGATTTTGCTGACGATGACTACGTGGCCTCTGGAACAAGCCTGATGAACTGCAGCGGGGGTTCGCCTTGCCCTCACCACGGATCAGGAACGACCTCCATCGCGACCGCCACGCAAAACAACAACTACGGCATTGCCGGCGTGGGATCGCCTGTGGCTGAGCCGATGATGTTCAAAATCAGTGGCTCGATGTCTCAAGCCGCACGGGCCATTCGCACTGCGACCGCATGGGGAGCGAAAGTCATCAACATGAGCTTCGGCATGGAGTGCGGGTGGGCTTGTAGATGGAACCTTGCCAGCGGCTACAGCAAGATGAGGGACGCCATAATCGAGGCGAACAACGCGGGCGTCCTGACGGTTGCCGCAGCCGGCAATGACAACCTCAATCTGCATGATGAGTTTTCGATTCCGTGCGGTCTTGCGTCGACGGGTCTCTGCGTCGGCGCCCTGGCCCACAACAGTCGGCAGCGCGCCGGCTTCTCAAACTGGGGTTGGAAGGGAACGATTCCGGGCTCCGGCGGGGTGGGTATCTTTGCGCCCGGAGAATCCGTGCGTGTCGGTCCGAATCTCGGAGATGCAAATAACCACGGGATCAACGGAACAAGCATCGCCGCGCCGTTTGTAGCTGGAGCGGCGGCACTCGCCCGAGCGGTGAATCCTGCTCTGACCGACGATCAGGTCCGCAGTCTGATCATGAGCACCGCAGTCCCTGCTGCAAGCAACGAAGCCCAGCCCGGCAGCATTGACGTCCTCGCGGTAGTCATGAATGCGGGCCCGCCTCATACCGACTTGCTGGGCTATCATTCTGGACGGGACAACGCCGCGACGATCTCCAACGCGGGTCGGCAGAACCTCACCATCACTCCCGCAGAGGTGGACTATTTTGTCTACGAAGCCGATAACTACCTGGCTTCCGTGAGTATGACCGCGACCTATGTGGAACCGATCGGCGACTTGTTCATGGGCTCGATCGATCCGACTGCCGGGAGTACGAAGGTCGTCGGGCTCCGAAGCACGACGTTCGAGCTTACCAGCCGAGACCTCTGTGCCGGCGAGCCTTATTCGTTCTTCGTACGCGGCGTGAACCCCACGGTCGGCAACGCATATGATCTCACTGTGACGCCGACCGCCGCACTACAACTGCCGTCGGACCTTTACGAACCTAACGATTCGGTGGGAACGGCGAGTGGGATCACCGCCCCCCGTGAGGCCCCGATCGACTTCTTGGGAACGGATCCCATCGATTGCCGTCATGGACTCACGCTGCACAGTCTCGTGGATGTCGACCACTATGCATTCATCGTCCAGCCTTCTGACTTGGATCAGGCGTTCACCGGCGTATCGGTGCAAATCCGTGCGGATTTTCCGCTGACGGCCACTCTCTTCCGAGAGGCGAGTGTGCTTCAGACCATCACCGGGGACACCGTCTCCCTGGATGTTCCCCAGGCCCAGGCCGGCAGCTACCGCGTCGAACTACGAGGAGGTTCACTCAATGCGTACA
>JAGVHG010000173.1 GCA_020056715.1 Phycisphaerae bacterium
AAACTGCCGCGCCGTCGGCCTGAACTTCGCGTACCCTCCATCGCCTCGATTCCAGCCGAATCGATTATTCATGCGGAACGGTGATCGCCGGACGGATACAGAACTACCGCTGCCGTGCCGATCAGGTCGGCATGCAATGACGCCCAAGCCAACTGATCATGAGCGATATGAGGCGTCAGTAACTCCAGACCGTGCTCATACGGTTGGTGATGATAGATGCCGCTATCCAATCCCTGCACGTTGAGGGCGGCCAAACGCAGCTCGGTGGGGTACAGAGCGCCGGCCGACGGCGTACTTCGCAGTGGCCAGGTCGACGCTTCAGCTTCGTGGGCGGGTTGCTGCGTGACTCCGTTCACATTGAATAGGATGCGGGAGAGCATCCGCAGCGGCATGGATTTACCGGAGAGCCGGCGGATCGTTCGGCGTCGCCGAATGAGCCGATCTAAACCCCACCAACCTGCGATTCGTGGCAAGCGTACCTTCGGCAGCGCAGGTTGAGTCGCCGGGCACGGCCGGAGATTCTCCGGATCGACGCTTGCCGCGCTGATACGGGCTTCGACCTAGGACAAGGATGCGGGTGTGATCTTCGTGTTCTCGTGATACAGCTGGACCAGCCAGTCATCCGTCAGCTCCAAACCGTTTTGTCCAGCGACTTCGATCGTACGCACCGACATGTCAATGCTCCAGTACCTCAGGGGTATGGATGTGGCAGAACCTGCCACTGGCGACGCAGCGGGGCTGTGCCAGCCCAGTTGAACACCCGGTTAGGCTCACCGCCGCGCGAGCCGCCGAGAAATGGCAGCCGATGGTCGCCATGCAGCGGCTGCATGCCCGGGACCAGCACACGGACCACATGCAAACCGGCCGCGGCTACGTCCGGCGTCGTTAGTTCGCACCAGCATGATGCCAAGCCAAAGTCTCTCAGTTTCTCGGAGATACTCGTTACGCGATCAAGGGAATAATGCAGGGCCGAATGCAAGGGCGACCGAAGTGGTTTCTCTGATTCGGTTGCGTTGGGCCGTCTTGTTGTGACATCGGGACCGACCTGGAGCCAAGGAGCAAGCCTCGTCCAGCGTCGAGATGGCGGCGATCCGAATTATCTTTGCGCCGTGCAGATGCAGCCCCAGTTTGCGAGTTCGTTCGACGGACTTCACTCTCCGTTCAAAATCCTTGCGTAGACCGCGCCCTCCTCGATCCGACCTACACGGTCGTAGAAATCGGCCGCGTATTGAAGCACCTCCTGGGTGAAACGATCGCGATCGCCTCTCGCTGCTCGAACTCCCGCGACGCCTTCCAAAAGGAGCGGTTCGGCGTCGTCATAGCGCCCCTGCATGGTCAACGCGGCGCCCAAGAGGCATTCCGCATAGGCTCGACGCCAATGCGTCGGATGGGCCTCATCGAAGATGCCGAGCGATTCGCGCAAGAGCGCCTCGGCTTCGACGGGTCTTTCTGTTCTCAGATATAGCCGCGCCAATCCGTTCAATGCGAAGGTGACTTCGATCCGCCGCGGCCCGTACAGCCGACGGCGCATCTCCAGCGATTGCAGGTTGAGAGGTTCGGCTTCCTCGAATCGCTCTTCATCCACGAGCAGGAAAGCAAGAACGTTGAAGCTGTTGGCGATCGTAATATGGTCGTCGCCAAAAGCTATGCGTCGGATGGCAAGCGATTCACGATAGGCCGACTCGGCCGCTTCGAAGTTTCCGTTGAGGTGCAACAACTCCCCGAAGCTTGAAAGCATGTTCGCCAATTCCGGGTGATCGGGACCGAGAGCCTCCCGGCCCAAGACAACACCTTGCTCCAGGAGCGGTTCGGCCTCGTCCAATCGACCCAGTTCCAACAGACAACAAGCGTGCCGGTTTGTAGCGCGGATCGTCACCGTGTGTTTGGTTCCGTACAGTTCCTGGTGTTGTTTGGCAGACTCGCGGAAGACGGGTTCGGCATCGGGGAATTTCCCTTGAGCTACAAGGGCGGTGCCCAAGGTCATCAAACTTTCGGCGACCGTCCTGTTTCTTAGGCCGAAGTGCTTTTGGCAATTGTCTAGGGACTCTCGTGCAAGTGCCTCCGCTTGCGCATATTGCGCCATTTTCGCCGCGGCGCTTGCGCAATGGTGCAGGCTTACGGCGATGTCGAGGTGATCCGGCGGCAGCGACTTCCGCCGTAGAGCGAGCGCGCTTTGGGCATGGAACTGGGCCTCGGAAGAAAGTCCAAGTGCGTCGTACGTTTCGAAGAGCGTTGCGTGGAGCGCCGCCTCGACCAACGGCTGATCGTTGAACGACCCCTCAATCCGACGGGCCGCCGCGTCCAGGACCTCGCGCACAGTTACGTTGGGTCCGCGATTCGCATAGGGATTGGCCGAAGCAAGCATTTCACCGAGGAAGTTCGTGACGGCCTCAGCCTGCTTGCGGGCTTCTTCGGCGGCGTCGCGTTCGCGGTCGGCCTCGTCGTGGGCCGCCTTAGCCCGGATTATTCATACTGCCCCGATTGAAGGTGGGCGAGGCTGGGCGGGCGACGGCCATGATGCGTTGTGCACAAGTTGGGCATGATGCGTGCAG
>JAGVHG010000177.1 GCA_020056715.1 Phycisphaerae bacterium
AAATATCTTTAATGTACGTGGCTACATTTGAAATGCAAAACACCCCCCAACCTCAGGCCAATCAACTACTTACGTCATCGCCTATGCGGGAAGTTGCGTTTTGGCTTTCGGTGGCTTTCCAGACGGACGCTTGTTTTCATAGCTCCATTTTCCACAAGCCGTTATGAATTTCACGGTTGGTTCGTTTGGCAAATATCGGTTTCGCACACCGTATATCCCCCTCTTAGTGTCCACGCGCGGAGCGGGTGTGGAGGCGCTCCTACTACCCACATAACTTGAGGGGTGATCGGTGGAAAGGGGTTGGTCGAGCGATCGGGGGTGTCTACGGGGTCAAATTCATCTAGCTACAATTCCTTCCGACCGCGTATCACCGACGCTGGAGGCGATCGAACATCTCAAGGACCATCTCGCCCGTGCCCCAGTCGATGCCTTGAAAAAGCGCGGGATACGATCAGGATACGATCGACGTAGGCCGACCAGTCAATAGACGCCGATGGCGGTTAGCAATACACACTAAAGACTCATGGGACGCGTCGGGGAGAGTGGCATTAAGCCGAGATTCATGTTACGCGTGTGCGACGATCCAAGTCCTTTATGTGGCGGACAAGACTGCTCCGCGCTGCATTGCGACTCAGTCCGGCAGTATGTGCAGTGCGCGCGTTATGCACTCGTATTCGTTCTGCCGCGGGAGCGGCCCGATGCCGCGGCCGAAAAGGCACGCTACAGCCTTCACCAGAACGATCCTGATGATCCCGGCTATCCGTGACGTAACGCATGTGTGCTTTTTCCAGCCGGGCAACGTTTGAGTTCATCGCGGACCATTGGCAAGCAGAAGTCGCCTTTGAAGGCGAGAATATCGCTCTCCTGCGACAGCGGTGCGGGCGGGAGAGAAAACGGTATAGACTAGCAAATGGATGTTTGGTTTGCCGAGTCATATCCCCCAAAAACGAGCAACCCTTGGACCAATGAGCGCTAATAAACCAATCCCACCCGGTCGCAATACGGGACGTCAGAGAGGGCGATTTCGGGATATTTTGAGGCGAAGTATTGCACCTGCCATGCGCTGGCGAATAGCAGCACGCGCAGGCCTGCCGAATCCGTCGCCTTGGTCGCCCCGGGTGGCATTAGCAAACTCTTCCAACTTTCCTCCGCAAACTCCGGATCGACCCAACGCAACACTTCCCACGGCGCCGGCTCCAGCCGCGAACCCGCACCGTACTCGCTCTCCAGCCGATACCGCACTACGTCAAACTGAAGCGGGCCCACGGCCGCCAGCAGCATCACGTTTCGCGAAGACTCATCCAAAACCAGCGATTGCACCACGCCCTCCTGAAGCAATTGCTCCATGCCGCCGCGAAAGCGTTTGAACTGAGCGGCGCTGTCGGGATGTAGAAACCCAAAACACTCCGGAGCAAATCGCGGAATCCCCACATAGTGAATGGCCGGATCCTCCGTCAGTGTGTCGCCGATGCGAAACTCCGCGTGGCCCACCAGGCCGATGATGTCGCCGGGAAACGCCTCATCGACAGTCTCGCGATCCCGCGCGAAGAGCTTATGCGAGCTCGACAGCCGCACCTTTCGACCGGTGCGGACGTGATGCACGGACATGTCCCGCTGGAACCGCCCCGAACAAACGCGGATGAACGCGATGCGGTCGCGGTGCCGCGGGTCCATGTTCGCCTGAATCTTGAATACGAAGCCCGAGAACTCGGTCCGCTCCGGCTCGACGAGCCCACAAGTTGCCAGTCGCGGCCGCGGCGGCGACGAGTGATCCAGAAACGCGTCGAGGAGCATCTGTACGCCGAAGTTGTTGCTGGCGCTGCCGAAAAAGACCGGCGTTAGCGTACCGGCCAGCACGGCCTCCGCGTCGAACGCGCTGCCGGCCGCATCGAGGACTTTTATTTCTGCGGTAGAGGCGGTGTATGCGTGATGACCGACGGCCTGTTCCACGGATTCGTCGCTCAGCGCCGTCATGTACACCGGTGCTCGATAGGCCCCGCCCGAATTCGTCTCGAAGAGATGGACCTCGTTTACGCGGCGATCATATACTCCGCGAAATTCGAAACCCGTTCCCAGCGGCCAGTTGACCGGGTACGCAGAAATGCCCAGTACGCTCTCGAGTTCATCGAGCAGGCCTAGCGGGTCTTTCGTTGGGCGGTCGAGCTTGTTCATGAACGTGAAGATCGGCACGCCGCGATGGCGGCAGATTTCGAAGAGCTTTCGAGTCTGACTCTCGATGCCTTTCCCGGCGTCGATCACCATGATCACGCCGTCCACCGCCGTCAGCACTCGGTAAGTGTCTTCGGAAAAGTCCTTGTGGCCGGGCGTGTCCAGCAGGTTGATGGCGAAGCCACGGTAGTCGAATTGCAGCACGGTGGAGCTGACCGAGATGCCGCGCTGCTTTTCCAACTCCATCCAGTCCGAGGTGGTGGCCCGTTGGTTTTTGCGCGCCCGCACTGAGCCGGCCAGTTGCACAGCCCCGCCGTACAGCAGGAATTTCTCCGTCAGGGTTGTCTTGCCGGCGTCCGGGTGCGAGATGATCGCAAAGGTCCGGCGCCGCACAATTTCGTCATGAATGGTCATCGTCAATCACAATCAAATTAGCTACGCCGCACGGGGCGGCGCGACAGTAAGCCACGAACGATGTATAAGAGGCGGACCCCGATCAAGGCGGAGCACAAGTTCGGGGGATGCGTGCGGCGAAGAGACTGACAGTACTCATGAGATTATCATCTTAGCAGCGCCACGGACAAGCGTCAAGCGCGGTGGATGCGGTCTTTTCAAGTGCTAGGTACTCCACTTTCATCGGACGATCAACCCCATTGCGACCACGTTCCCGGGTTCCCTGGTCTGCGTGTTTTAGCCGAAGTTCGCAGCGCTACTCTCCTCGGCCTTTCGCGATCTTGCGTGGTGAACGAATCAGTCGCTCTATGGCATGAAAATCGACATGATCTCACTGCGTTCAGTAGGAGACCGTTGATTCTAGGGCGCCTGTCCGGCCGATTCGTCCCGCACGCGTAGGTCGCACTGCGGCGGATCACTCCTTGGCATTTCCCGGGGCGGTTGCCGTTTTGGGCTGAAGGAGCTTGGCCGCGCCGACCTGTTCGAGCCGGGAGAGGTCGGTCCAGAAAGTGCCTTCGCCGGCGAAGAATAGCTGAATCGACTCCGGGCGGAAGTTCTCGGCGAAAGTATAGAGGTTGTAGGCGTGGCCGCTGCCAAAGGCGCCGATCAACATCTCGTATCCGCCGGCGTGGGCGTCGTTTTTCATCTTTTCGACGTCGGCCTTCGCCTTCCCGATAATTTCAACGCGCTGGGCCTCATATCCGGCTACCTCGCGTTGGATCTGGGCGACTTCCAGTGACGCCTGGGCGTCGATTTCCGCCGCCTTCTTCTCGCCTTCGGCGAGGACGTTGGCGACCATGATGCGAGTGTCGGCCTGGATCGTCTCTCGTGCGATGTCCACTTTCTTTCGCTCTTCTTCTAGCTGTGCGCGGACGGTAGCGGCGGCGCGCTGCTTGTCTTTGGTGAGTTGGCTCTCGTTGGCCACAAAACTTTGCTGAATGGTGCGTTTGAGGTCTTCGGTCACCTCCCCACCGGCCGGACCTCCCGTGGGGGCGTGTACCTCGATCTCGCGGACGAGAGCCAAGAGGATTTCAATTTTCTTTTGGCGGCAGACGCGCTGTAGCTCCGAGGTGAGCGCTTTTTGGAACAGTTCGCGTTTTTCACCCTGGATGAAATCGCGGGCCGCGTAGGTTGAGCCGATGTTGCGGCCGATCGAACGGAGCTGCGGACCGATCACCTTATCGAGCACGCCGTCGATATTCCCGAATTCGTTGATCATGTCCGCCGCGTGTCCCGGATGGATCCCCCAAATCACGGTCACACCTACATGGATGAGAAAGCCCGTGTCGGAGGGAAAGGATATTTGATAATTCTCCTTCTCGCTCACCTTCGTCTGGGTGTATTCATTGAATCCGATCTCGACGAGGATGACCTTTTGGAGTTTGGGGTTGATAAAGTAGACGCCGGGCTGCAAAACGTCGCGCAGAGTACCGCGTTGCCCTGGTTCAGCGAGCGGGCGGACTTGGCTGACGTACCCGCCGGGGGCATTGCCGGTGAGGATATCCATGTCACCGAACGCGGGATCAGGCGCTGAAGCCGAAGCGCTGCCGGGCGGCGCGGAATCACCCGGAGCCGCGAATTGGGTGTCCCCGAACAAGTTCGTAACCACGCCCACGAACCCGGCCGGTATCACCACGGCCGGATGTAGGGAAACCTCGAAAACGTAGGGGTTGAGTTTGTACGCGCCCGGAGTAAGCACTTCCCTGAGAATGCCCTGAACGCCGGAGTCGCGTGCGACGAGCACCTGACCGGGTGCGGGCGACTTACCGACCCGCCGGGTCACGACGCCCACCTGGGGAAACTCGCCTTTGAATGAGAACGAACCCGTGCTAAGGACGTCGCGCTGTTTATCACTGAGCGAGTGGACCCACTCCCACGTGCTGGGGTTGCCCGCGGGAACGACGGTCAATGCTCGCAATTCATAGTCCCATGTGATGGGGTTAAGAAAATACCGGCCCGGACCGAGAACATCTTGCTGGATGCCGCGCTGGTCCGGCTCGGTGGCGACGAGTTGTCCCGAGGGCAACGCATCACCCGTCTTGCGGATGAGCACGGCGCACATATTTTCGGGAACATACACGCGGAAGGTGAACCATCCGACCGCGCCACTAACGGCCACCGTCAGGAGTACTAAGGCCACGATGAATGGAAGAAAACGTCGGGTCATCGCTTGTCTCCTGTCTGTTGAGCCGGGGCGTGAGAGAAATTTTGCAGCTCCTTGAAAATCTCCGCGAACGGTCCGTCCGTGTTGGTGAGAATCGAACGCACGGCCGGGGCCACGCGTTGCAGGAAGAACTGCTGGGCGTAGGTGGTGCCGTCGCCGAAGGCCTTCACCGAACGGGCGAGCGGCTCGGCCTTGGCCCGATAGTCGAAGAGGACGACGTTGGCCTCGGCCTGACCGCGAGCGTGGATGGCCTCCGCCTGGTTGGAAGCGGCCTCCAGCTCCAGCTTGCTGACCTCCAGTTCGCGCTGGGCTTGCGTCACGGCAACGCCCTTGTGTTGTTCCGCTTCTTTGGTAACGGAGACAACCTGGCGGCGCGCCTCGCCGATGGCACGATTCTGAGACTGCATCTCGCGTTGCTCGACGAGTTTGGCCTCGCTTTTGGCCTCCGCCATTTGGTTCGTCGAACGCTCGATCTCCTGATCGGCTTGTTCTCGCTGACTGATCAGGTTAGCAATCTCGGCTGGTGGCTGGATATCGCGCACTAAAGCGGCCTTGATGTCGATGCCCTGTTCCCAGCACTCACGCTTCAGTTCCGAAAGAATATGGTCCTGAAACGCGGTGCGGGTTTTACCGGTGATGAACTCCCGTGCCGCGAGCTTTGATCCCTGGATTCTCGCGATGCTGCGGACGTTGGGCAGGATGATCTTGTCGAGAATATCCGTCGCGTCGCCGTACGCGACGATGATCTCGGCCACGCGTTCCGGGCGGATGGCCCACTCGATCGTCCCCTCGATGGTGATGGTGAAGCTGTCGTTGGAGGGGAAGTGGATGGCGTCGTCTTTAAGCATGTCGTACTTGTGGCTGCGGACGTCGACTACTTCGATGTGCTTGAGATACGGATTATAGTATTCCAGACCCGGGGGGAGCGTTTGGTGTTGGACGCCCTTCTCGCCAGGTTCGACTGTAAAGGTGTTGCGCCGTTTGGGGTCGTCGCCGCTGAGTAGTGTCACCACGCCGACGTGACCCTCTGGGATCTGAACGACCGGGAACCGCTGCACGTCGTAGGCAAGGAGATTGATGTTGTAGCGACCGGGGCGGAGAATTTCGGCGACTGGACCGCGCTCGTCCGACTCGGTGGCGACCGTCTTGGGGAACGGAAGCGGCTTTCCGAACTTGCGGACCAGAATGCCCATCTCGTTTTGGCCGATCACGGTGGCGTTGAATTTGACGACCTTGAAGGAGTAGGGATTGGGGAAATACCGGCCTTCGGGCATCACCTCGTAGCGAATGCCTTTGTAATCCCGCCGCACTCCATCCTCCGCTCTGCCGGTTTTCTTGGCGATGGCCTGTACCAGTTCCGGGTAGAGCACGACCTGGTCATCGAATTCCGGAGCGAGGTTGTCGGGTAGTCGCCGGCCGGTCTTGTTCACCAGCACCAGAATCTGCCCGGCGTTGACCTCGACGCGGATGATGAACCACTCCACGAAACCGACGAAAAACGCCATAAGCATGACGACGGCGACCAGCTTGGCGATCCACGATCCGCGTAAGGCCGCGTTTCGAGGGATCATGGGGGGGATTCCAGCTTGCGACATGGGCGTTTCCTTTCGCTGTTGATGCAACGACTCTACGTCAGCTTTGCGCCGCATCGAGCGCAGAACTTAGCTAAACGCGGATTCCTCTGCCCACAGCTTCCGCAGTCCTCACGGGACTTGCTCCCCCGCTCGGACCGAGCTCGGCGCAGGAGCAACAAGGCGCCGATCAGGCACGCCCCGAGGAACGTGACGACGATGAAAGTCATGGGCGAGAACGGTCTCATGGTATCAGTGTCTACGTCGGCGGCGGATTCTACCACAAGAACCGTCGGCGCGTACAACTAGGAGCATGAATGCCGGGCTGCGGGTTCTCTGCCCCGGAATCGGCATGCCCTGTTCCAAATCAACGCCCAGCCCGTCGGTGACGCGGTTGATGTAGTTGAAAAACGACACGACCTGCGACGCGTCGTTGATCGCACGATCGGTCAGCCCCACCGTTCGCAGCCGATCAATGTCGGCCTGAATGACGGACCACAGCGCGCGGGTCAGCTTTATGGCATGGTCGCACAACGCCCGATCGACCGGGCTGGTTGCCGATCGCGTCTACGGACAAACCGGACAGAAAAACTCCGGATCGCCGCAACGCCGGTGACGATCGTGCACCGTGGTCACAGTCGAATTGGGGGCGCGGTTGATTTCGATCAGGTCGCAGACCTCGGGTAGAAGGTCCTCGCAGCAACTTGTTATTCCACCTTCCGGCGTCGGCGCGGTAACACAACACGCCACAAGGCAGACATCCGTCACGCCGGCTATACAACCAAGTCCGACATTGAAAATACCGTCATTACGGGCGAAGCAGTCGTCCTGCGTGATGTTGTCCTCGCAACGAGTGTTGCCGCCCTCGAAGTAACAACAAGCGCCAGTTTCTAATAGCCCGCATCGCACAAGGCAGTCCGGCAGACAAGCCACGCAGGCATCCTGCTGTTCCTGTAAGTACTGGAGGAGCTGATCGCGTAGTTCTACGAAATGGTTCACAAGCCCGCGGAGAACTGGAACCAATTCGGCCGGCCCGTCCCGCTCGACCTGCCGCAGCAAGCGGAACAGATTGAAGGCCGTGTTCATCGCCTTCGTGCCGGCGTTGGCGATCATGTCCAGGTGTCGCCGTACGTTGGGATCGATGTTGGACTGATAGATGGGACGCGGTTTGGAGATGACCGCGGTCAAAACATCGGCGGGCGGTTGGGCGGCCTCTTGTTCACCACGCGCAGTCGCTTCGACCAGCCCCGGATTATCGGCGATCCAGTCGCGGAGCACCGTCAGATCGAGCGTGGTTTCCGTTTCGACGTCACCGATGGCGGCCAGCGTCGCCTCGTCGGAGAAGTCCGCGTCGCCTGTCACCGTCCAAGTGTCGCCGCCGCTCTGGATGGTGATCTCGGCGCTGGTTGAATCATCCGACCAGACGATACGAGCCGTTGCCTCGGAGGTGACGATCACCAACGGGCGTAGCCGCTCATCGACGCTCAACCGTAGCGTGTCGTCCCCCGTGACGAAAGAGAACACCGCATTGTCGGGCGGGTCGCATGCGTCGCCGATCCCGTCCCCGTCGGTGTCCGGCGCCGCAGGACAGTCACCTCCGCCGGAATCGACGCCGTTTCCGGTGCCCCCCCCGCCCGACGGAGTACAGCCGACGAACCCGACTGCTATTCCTATCACCATGCGGGACAGTACATCCCACACGGTCAGTCGAGCGTATCTATGCCAACGCGGGGACCTCTGGTTTCTCATCATGATCGGTTCGCCTCCCGTCAAATAAGTCCTTAGTTTCACCCGTAACTGCGGGTTCACTGCCCCGGAATCGGCATTCCGTACTCCAAATCAACGCCCAGCCCGTCGGCCACGCGGTTGATGTAATTGAAGAACGAAATGACCTGCGTCGCGTCGTTGATCGCGCGGTCGGTCAGCCCCACCGATCGCAGGCGGTCGATGTCGGCTTGGGTGACCCGCCACGGCGTGCGGGTTAGTTTGATCGCGTGGTCGCAAAGGGCGCGGTCCACGTCGTTCAAAGCGGCCTTTGTGTAATCAGTCTTGATGGCCGCCACGAGTTCGAGATTGCCGACCTCAGCCCGGAGGTCATACGAGTGGGCCTCGGTTCAGTAGTGACAGTTGTTGGCACGCGAAACTACGACGGCGAGCATCTCGCGTTGGGACCGGGTCAGCGGCGATTCGCCGCGCATCGTGGCTGTGTACAGGTCGAGCATGGCCTGTAGCGCGGCGGCGTTTTGACTCTGGATCTTAAGGATGTTGAAGACCCGCCCGGCGCGTTTGCGGGCGGCGTCGTAGACGCCGGCAAGCAATCCCTCAGCCCGGTTTTCCTCGACGATGTCAATGAAGGCCACGCCGATTCGTCCCTCCCGCCCGTGTAGTAACCAGCTTAGTCGCTCACCGTGACAGTCGAATGAGTCTCGACCAGGTAGGTGTATAATACCTCGACGTCCTCGTTGTGCATGCGGATGCAGCCCATCGAGACGCTCTTGCCGATGCTGTCCGGCTCGTTGGTTCCGTGAATCCCGTAGCGCTCCTGCGCGACCGCCGCACCGGAAATGCCTACCAACCCGATCCATCGCTCGCCCAGCGGGTTTTTCGGATCGTCGGCGGCGATGATCTCACCCCCCCGCGGCGGATAGTAGGTCGGGTTCATTAGTTTCGTCGCTATCCGCCATTCCCCCGTCGGCGTGCTGTCATCCGCTCCCAGGCCGACCTTGAAATTCCGTACGAAGGTATCGGCGAGGTAAATGTCCAGCGTATAGGTGCGTTTGGACAACACGGCGCGGAACGGCCCTTTGACGATCTTGATGGTCTGCCCCTCACGGATGCGGTGCTTGTCGACGATCCCATTCACCGAGGCGAGAAGATCGGGCGTAACCTTGTTGGCCGCCGCGATCTTTGCTAACACGTCACCCGACTGAATCACATACCGATCGACCAGTGGATCGCTGTTGACGATGCGCGTCGAAAGGACCGTCTCCGTCCCCAGGCGGGTGAGTTCCGTTCGCAGGAATTCCTCATCGCTCCCGCTGACGCCCAGTTGCAGGGCCGCGCTGAGGTTCGTCCTTGCCGTCAGCTCGTCGTTGCGTTGGAGGGCTTCCCGCCCGGCCGCAAGAAGCGCCGCGGCCCGTGATAGCACTGGTTGCTTCTCCTCAACAACGGGCGCGCTGGGAGTAGCGATGCTCGGAATCGGCGACGGAGTTGGAGCCGCTTTCGGCACTGCCTCCGGCTGCCAGATGGCGGCCGTCTGAGGAGTGAGCAGCAACGAAGAATCCAGTTTCGCCGGCGAGTTTTCAACTCGGTAGACCCACCACGCGGACCCGAGCACGCCCACCAACAACAACAGGCCCGTCGGAATTCGACGCCTCCTTCCCCTTCGACGACGTCTGGACACGATACCGCCTCCCTATGAAAGACTCGGCCTTATCTGGACAATCGGGCGTGACGCACGCGTGCGAGTTTACACCTCATACCGCCACGCAGCATACGGTAGATCACAAGTGTTGCAAAGATGAAAAACGATCCGCGTCTGACCCCAATCTTTGAACCGCCAACGCCTTGACCGCAGGTCGCAGAAGAGGTTCAATGTCCATAGAGAGTGCGCGAACGATGACCCAACAATGGGACGTAGAACCTGCGGCCGGGCGATGCGCCGTCACCGGCCGCCGCCTTGATGAAGGTGAGGAGTTCTACTCCGTGCTGTTCGAGGATGGTGAAGGCTTTCGCCGCTGCGACTACAGCCTTGACTCCTGGAACGGACCACCCGAAGGATCGTATTGTCACTTCAAATCTCGCGTTCCGATTAAACAAAAACGGAAGAAACTGCTCGTTGACAACGAGATTTTGGTTAATTTTTTCCTTCGTTTGGGTGACGAAACCGAGCCTGCCCGGCTGCAATTCCGCTTCGTTCTTGCGCTAATACTGATGCGTAAGCGGCTTCTTCGGTACGAAGGGTCGGCAGTCGAGGGCGGCGTGGAAGGATGGCGAATGGTGCTAACGACCGACAAGTCGGAGCATCGAGTCGCCAACCCGCGTTTGACGGACGAACAAATCGAGGGCGTAAGTTCACAGCTCAGCGCGATCCTCCACGGAGATATGGGCGAGTGGGCGACGGTCAGCGATCGGATTGCTGATGCGTAGTCCCGAAGGATGGGGTAGGTGGTGGGCCGCGGTCGGTCTCGGGCTCGCCTTGTGCGGTTGTCATCAGGCGGGTCCGGTTCGTCCGCTAGATCCGATCCCTACGCGCGAGGCTGTCGGGATCGTCAACGCCAACGCGGCGAAGATCACGGGGACCTTGCGGGCCTCCGGCTCAGTGGATGGGTATTTCACCGCGTCCAACGGTCGGCGCCGCAGCTACCATGTTGACGGCACGCTCTTCTACCTCGCACCGTGCTACTTCCGCTTCGACCTCAAGAGCCTGGGCGAGCGGCAGATTCTGTTCGGTTCCAACGAGGATTACTTCTGGGTCTACAACAAGGAGGACGGGTCGTACTACTGCGGCCATCAAGGTAGAGACGAAGAACTCCCCACGGAGGTTCCCGTCCGACCCGAGCAACTGATCGAGGCGCTGGCCCTCGCCCCGATCCATGTCCTGAGCCTCGAAGGAGTCGACGCGAACTCCGTTGCCCAAGGCCGGTTCCAAGACCGGAAAGAGTACCGCATCGACCGCGACTCGCCGCAGTTCATCCGCCGGGTCTTATTCCGCGACGCGGAGGGGGTAGTGACAATGCAATCGTCGCTGGACGACTATCGGCCGCTTTTCCCAGGCGGCCCGGTCCTTCCCGGTTCGATGATCGCCGATTGGCCGACGGCCCGCGCCCACATGCGCTTCCGCGTCGACAAATGGACGCTGGTCAACCAAGTCCTTCCCGGCGGACCCCAATTCGCAACCCCCGCGGAGTGCTTCGCAAACGAGCCTACTGACCCTCCCCCTAGGAAATAGAATCGGGCGACCCCCAAACACTGCCCGATAACTTCAGCAGTGGGTGCCCCAGGTCCTTTGGGCCTGTGGGACTCGATTATTTGCGCTCAGCGTAATGCCCACGACCATCGCCTCCCACACCTCCAGCGGAGGCGGGTCACCCGGCCTGAAGGATCGGTCTATTTGGAACCCCGCGACCCGAAGTACGCCTGCAGGCGTTCGTATCGCTTGATGAGTTTCTCGTTTCCTTCCTTGTTGAATCGAACAAGTTCATGTTGGACGAAACGGTACGCATCTGATTGTAACTGTCGCCACGGTCCGGGGTTACCGGCGGTGTTTGCGAATGCGTCGCCTAGGTAATCCACGATGCAGTGTCCATCTGCATCCTGGGCGAGGTATTTGCGGCATTCGGTCGCGTAACCCTTGTTCACCCGGCTAACAGAATCTCCGGCGGGATTGCCCTCGATCTGCGTCAAATACGACAGCAGGCTAGGACCAACCAGAATGCGAGGGTATTCCGCGAACTTGCTCTCCAATCGGTGGGCCTCGGCGAGCGCCGGGCCATAAGGATCGCCTGTCGGGAAGCGGGTTAACATTCCAACCTCGATCGCTCCGCGAAGGACTGACTTGTCATCACACATCGCGGCGAGCATGAGCAATCCACTTGTCACGACCATTTGGGTCACGTTGCGCACTTGCCAGTGTTCGTGCTTGTTTTGAAGTTGCGAGTAGAAGATCAAGCTGTCAGAGAAATGCGCGTGATGGAGCGTGTTTTCCCGGTACTCGTCGTACATTCGGCGCTGGTCTGCGGGTTTGCCGATTGAATGTTCGTGGGCCAAAGACTCATGATGGTTCTCCCATTCTGTGAAGACCTCTTCGAACCTCTCGCGCCACTTCAGCACGCGACCGTAGGTGTTGCGGACTGCCTGCAGGCGAGGATCATCACGATCTGGCTCCTGCGGGAGAAGTTGATTCCATTTTGCGAGCTCGCTCGACTGCCCGAGAAGATCGATCAACGCAAGGACATACGGGCCGAGCATGATTTTCGCGTTTTTGGCGGCATGTGACTGCATCGCACCTTCCTCAACCATTCATCGGCACACTCACCCGAAACGTATGTTCATCGGCGTGGGCGGGTGGTATGCTCACGCAACGCGTGGGCATGTTTTCTGGGCCCGCGACTCCCAATGCGGATTCGTCATGAGAGCGCGTAAGCATCCCGAAAGCGCATGCCCGCGCCGATAACAAGTTCGCGCTATTGCGGACCCATCGCAGCTCGCTGAAAGGCAGCGTAATCCGAAAGGTCGATTGACCCGCACCCGTCAACGTCCACGGCCACGCACGATTGCCCGCTAAACTCGCCGGAAACGCCGGTGAAACAGTGCTGGAGGAGAGCGAAATCCCGCAAGTCAACTGCGCCGTCCCCGTTGTAATCGCCGAATCCGCATCCGTCAGCGCAAACGGTTCCATCGCCCTGATACATGCCTTCGATGGTGACGCAGTCACTGCCGTAGACCCGGTTGAAGCAAACGCCTACGTCAAAGCAACACGCGCCGCGTGCAGGGCACCCACAACCGTTCACCACAACCCCCGCTGGCGTCCCCGCGCACTGGTCCAGACAGTCGGGCACCAAGTCGTGGTCCGAATCGGCATCCGAGACTCCGCATCCGCATATCCCCGGCTCCGTCTTTTCGGGGTCCAATGGACAGCCGTCATTTGAATCGCAAACCCCATCACCGTCCGTATCGTCCGGGTTGTCGAAGGGACACGGATCGTCTGAGTCACAGACGCCATCACCGTTCGAGTCGTCGGGATTGTCGCGGGGGCATGGGTCCACGCAGTCAAGTACACCGTCACCGTCCGGGTCGATGTCCGCGACGCCGCAACCGCAAACACCTGGCTCGATTTTCGTCGGATCATCCGGGCATCCGTCAACGCAATCCGCCGCACCATCGCCGTCCCTATCCGTATCCGGCACGCCGCAGCCGCAGATACCTGGTATGACCTTGTGACCGTCGAGCGGGCACCTGTCGGCGCACCCTGAGACCCCGTCACCGTCCGAGTCCCCGCCGCAGGTCAAACCATCGCCCAAGTAACGCCCATGCACTCGCTGGCAGTCGTCGCCGACCGTCGCGTCGAGGCAGATTCCGCCGCCGAAGCAACACGGGCCGAATGGGATTGGACAGCCCTCCACATCAACGATAAGCCCGCCCGGAGTGCCGGGGCATGAGTCGAAGTCGTTCACGACGCCATCGTTGTCCTGGTCGTCATCGCACAGATCACCCAGCCCGTCGCCGTCAAAATCGACTTGGTCAGCATTGGGAGTGTCCACGCAGTTGTCGAAAGCGTCCGGGACTCCATCGGAATCGCTGTCCGCTCCCACCAGACCCAGACCGTGGCCCTCGCCCGCGGCGACGGCGACGAAACCCCTGTTGGGCGCGGGAACGTTGGTTTGACCGGAGCCGTTGTATCCCCACGCCACGATGGACCCGTCAGCCTTCAGACCCAGACTGAGGTTGGCTCCCGCGGCGACGGCGACGAAAGCCGTGTTGGGCGCGGGAACGTTGGTTTGACCGGAGCCGTTGTATCCCCACGCCACGATGGACCCGTCAGCCTTCAGACCCAGACTGTGGCCCATGCCCGCGGCGACGGCGACGAAACCGCTGTTCGTCGTTGGGACATTGAGTTCGCCGGTGGAGTTGTCTCCCCATGCCACGATGGAACCGTCGGCCTTGAGACCCAGACTGTGGAACGATCCCGCGGCGACGGCGACGAAACCGCTGTTGGGCGCGGGGACGTTGGTTTGACCGTAGGCGTTGTATCCCCACGCCACGATGGAGCCGTCGGCCTTCAGACCCAGAGTGTCCATCGAGCCCGCCGTGACGCCCACGAAACCCGTGTTGGGCGCGGGGACGTTGGTTTGACCGTAATTGTTGCGTCCCCATGCTGCGATGGACCCGTCGGCTTTCAGACCCAGACTGTGGCCCCCGCCCGCGGCGACGGCGACGAACCCCGTGTTGGGTGTCGGGACGTTGGTTTGACCGTATCCGTTGTCTCCCCACGCAACAATGGACCCATCGGCCTTCAGGCCCAGACTGTGCGCTGTGCCCGCGGCGATGGCGATAAAACCCGTGTTGGGGGCGGGGACATTGGTTTGCCCGGAAGTGTTGTATCCCCACGCCACGATCGTGCCTTGAGGCGTTTGACCTTGGACAATCTGGGGCCCGACAACGAACAGAGCCATGATCGCGAGCATCGTCGCGGAAATGCGGCCACTCAAAGTGCGTGATGACATGCCCCGTCCCCCTGAAAAGAGAAAGCGATGGAGTACAAACGGCAGAGACAACCCACGACAACGATCGCTCTGTAGCACCTGGGCATGTACGGGTTCACTTTGTCTAGCCGAACGAAAGGTACGCTTCACGACGGAAGCTATTCTACCATGGGACAGGCGCGGACACAAGAGGATCGTAGCGGATTTCGCTGCTAATGCTGGTGGTCGCTCCCTTCGAAGCTCAGGGCAAGGATTGGGAGTCGCCGGACAGCGCGGATACGTGTTATGGGTCGTTGTCTGCCCATCGCGCGCGAGGCTGTCGGAGGAGCGGCATGGATGCCGCGGCTCAGGTCAACCCGTCAACACAACGTGGAGGGAGCACCAGCGGGCGGCCCCACCGCACCCCGTAATCCTGCCCGATAACTTCAGCCGACTCGAGCAACGTCCGATGTGCGTGCATTGCGTAGCCGCGTGCGTAACGTGGCCGGCCGACACCCCCGGCGTACCGGGGCGGCACACTGCTACGAGGTGCCTAAACGATGTATGGTAATTTTTTCGGACTCCGTTCTCTTCCTTTCGAGGACCGGGCGGATACGCAGTTCTTCTACCCCACGGCCGAGTGCCAAGAAGCCCTGGCGGCCATGGAGTATGAGATCCATCACGGCACGGGATTGGGACTTCTGATCGGGGAGGCCGGGACGGGCAAGACTTTGCTGCTCCGCACCATCCTGCTGCGACTTGAAAAGTCGGACCAACCCGTCGTAGTAACCTGGCCCGCGAGTGGGGAGATGGACCTCGTCCGTGAGTGCTGCAAAGGATTCGGCGTCACGCTTCCCTCCTCGCCCAACCAGTCTAATTGTCTGTATAGGCTGCGTCGGCATTTGGGCCGTTCGGCGAGCTTGGAGAACCGATCCATCGTCATCGTAGACCAGGCCGAAAACCTCAGCCCCGGCAACATCGCCCAGCTCGCGACGCTCGCCGAATTATGCGGTGAGCGCGGACAACTTCTAACCGTCATCCTGGCGGCCCAGCCGCTGGTGCGGGCACTCTTGGATCGACCGGAGTTCGCCTGGATTCGTCAACAGCTTTTCGGCGAACGCACGCTTTCACCGCTTACGCCGAAGGAAACGGGGGAGTACATCCGCCATCGCCTACAAATCGCGGGGGCGGTGGATACACGGTTGTTCGATGATCGTGCGATCTCGCTTATTCACGAGATTTCCGAAGGCATCCCCCGCCTCATCAACCACGTTTGCAATGCGGCCATGCTGGTCGCCTATGGTGCTAAAACGCTGCGAATCTCGCGAACAATCGTTGAAGAAGCGACCTTGCACCCCGCCGTCCATGAGCGAACGATCGCGGCGCGGGACTTGGGACCGGCCAAGATCGGCGAAGGCGGCGCTCCGTGGCTGAGCGTTCCGGAATCGCTGGAACGGATGGTGGGTTTGGCCGAGTCGCAAGCGACACCAGGTAGAAATGAACCCTCGCCCCAACGCTCATCCGCCTTCGGCGGATTGGGTCTGCCGTTCGAATCATCCGTTACTCCGGCGGATATCATCAACTATGAAGAAGCCGACGATACATGGTCACACGCAAACGTTGCAAGCGGAGCTTCCATCGTCGACGGAGAATACGAAGGATGCAACGGTGAAGTTTTCGGCTCAGGCCCCAACAAAGGCACGTTCCTCCTCTCCCGGCTGGAACGGGCGATGGACCGCGCGGAACGAATGACGAGCACCACCGACGTTTCACTCAGTCGTCTCGCGGCCGTTGAACAGCGCCTCGCCTCGCTGGTCGATCAAGCCGAACGCCTGACCAAAACGCAGACGCAGGCCGCGCAAATGGAACAGGTCTGCGGCGACGTCAGGAAGATCTTCGCCGGCCTGGCCGAGGCAACTCTCCAGGCCCAGCGTCAGACCGAGGAACTACGGGGCATTGGCGAGGACACGACGACTCGATTGGCGGAGCTTACCGCTGAAACCGAGCGCGCGGCGCAAACGCTCCATGAATGGGTTGAGGAAGCGGTCCGAACGCAGTCGCGTCTGGAGCGGACGTTAAGCGTTTGTCCCCCCATCCGGCAGACCCACCCGACGGAAACGGTGCGACGGCTCTCCCGCACTGTCGAGCCGTTCGCCCGGATCACCTCCGAAGCCGCCGGCGGAGAGCTCCAAGTCCTGTCGGAACCCGACTTCGATACAACACCGGTTGAATCGAGGGTCGCCAAACAGCCTACCCGTGCGGAAGAAATCGCCCAGTTGATATCCGAGGCTAAACGTCAAGAAGCCCCCACCCCTGCTTGATAGACCGACGCTTCGCCGACGGCCAAAACGGGAGAAGCAATATTCCCCAAAAAAGAGGCGAGCCCCGCAGGGCTCGCCTCGACTATGATTCTTGTTTTTGGGCCCTACGCGGCTTCAGCCTGACGGCGGCCAAAATAAACCTTGGCGCCGATGAGCAGCAACAGCGTCAGTACCACCAGGCCCCACTGAGACACCGTCGGAATCGCCGCGTGCGTACACTCGATCTGGGCGCACGTCAGCAGCTTGTGCCAGACGCACTTATTGCAGTCGCATGCCATCACGGTCGTCATGGTACACGTTCCAAACACGTCCTGATCGCAGCAGGCGCCGAGTGCGGGATCACATACGACCTCTGCACACGTCGCGCCATCGGTCCAAACCCGCTGATCGCCGACGCAGTCGGCCTCTAGGATGCCTTCCGAGCAGACGCCGTTTAGCGTATCGCAGCAGGTGCCGCATGTGATTCCGAACACGACGCACATCCCGTCGCCGTTGCAGTGCTCGTTGGTGCACGGGTCGATGTCGGTCTCGCACGGTGTGCTCAGCGGAGCGTCGTCTTTGCCCACGCAGTTCCCCGTCGTCGGGTCGCAGTTTGCGCCGCTTTCACATGGCGGAACTGGACCCGGGCAAGTCCGAAGACTCAGGAATACGCAGTTGCCCAACCCGTCGCAATGATCGTTCGTGCAAAGGTTGGCCGGGCTTTCGACCTCACAAGGTGTGCTCAGCGGAGCGTCGTCCTTGTCAACGCACAGCCCCGTCGATGGGTTGCAGTTTCCCCCGCCCTCACATGGCGGAACCGGATCCGGGCAAGTCTGAAGACTCAGGAATACGCAGTTGCCCAACCCGTCGCAATGATCGTTCGTGCAAAGGTTGGCCGGGCTTTCGACCTCACAGGGAGTACTCAACGGAGCGTCGCCCTTGTCAACGCACAGCCCGGTCGATGGGTTGCAGTTTGAGCCGCCCTCGCACGGCGGAATCGCCGGCTGGCAAGTCCGAAGACCCAGGAATACGCAGTTACCCAACCCGTCGCAATGATCGTCCGTGCAAAGGTTGGCCGGGCTTTCGACTTCGCATGGTGTACTGAGCGGCCTGGGAATCTGTTCGCACAATCCAGTCGCTGCGTCGCACCTGGCATCGTTGCACTGGGTGACAAACCCGGAACAATCGACATTGGGAGGGGTCATGGGTACGCATGATCCTGTACCGTTACAATGTTCCCGTGTACACAAATCGACATCCGTATTGCAAGGCGTGCTGAGCGGCGGGTCTGCCCAATCAACGCACAGGCCCGTGGTCATTTCGCAGTAAGCACCTGCTTCACAATCCCCCACTGGATCTTGACACTCGACGATACTAAGTTGGACGCATTGTCCGAGGCCGTCGCAATGATCGATCGTGCACAGGCTCTTGTCAGCTTCGCAAGGTGTACTTAACGGCCTAGGAACCTGTTCGCACAATCCCGTCCCTGTGTTGCACCTGGCGTCGTTGCAATTGGTGACAAAGCCGGAACAATCGAGTGGCGTACAGTTCCCTGCGCTGTTCACTTCGGCACAGCTCTTATCCGCAGTGAAAACGCTGGGGGATGGGCAATTGCTCGCTGAAGTTACATCGGTGCACATGCCGGTGCACGGCTCGCAGCAAGCGTGGAGGACAAGGTTATTCGATGTTGCGCAAGCCGAGGCAGTGTCTGGCGGGGTCGAAAGGGCATCGCCAAGCCCATCCGTATAAGCAACGACCTTTCCGATACCAGCTACCGTTACGGGAGGGCAATTACTGAAACTTAACACTTCGTCAACATGCCTGACGATGTAGCGATACCCAACCTGACCCGCAATCGTGCAGTTTGAAGCCGTCACGCACATAGCATCGCCTGGGCAAGATACTGCACCGCCGCTTACGATAGTAGCGCCTTGCAGCATGGGAATGACGGTGCCGTCAGGCAGGATAAGATCCGCATCGAAATTCTCGATTTGGCAGTTAAAACCTGCGGTGCCGTTACTGTACTGAATTTTATAGCACATCTCTTGGCCGTGTTGCACGGTCGTTGTGGGGAAGCGCGACATGCTTGCTCCCGCCCCTGCAGAACTGCAACCCGGCGGGGTTTCCAGCGCCGCGGCCCGTTCGACCACCCCCAGTGAAAGCGCAGCGAACGCCGCCACGACCACAAGAGCCAACCCTCGCACGCGTGGAGCTAGGTTGTACTTATAGGATCCGTAAGTTGAATTAGAATGTCCGCCAAGCTCATTGATGTTTATTTTCATCGGTCTTGTCCTTCCACCACCGGGTTCCCTCTGTCCCGCAAAAAAGCTCACGCCGCCTCACTTACCCGCGCTCGACTCGTCGTGTTTCCTCTAGCATCTCACACAGGTCGATGATCGTCGTGGCCTCGTTTCTATAACGCAAAACGCGAGGGCAACATGCCCTCGCGTCATCAGCAAGCCTTCCAGCA
>JAGVHG010000056.1 GCA_020056715.1 Phycisphaerae bacterium
ATTCGGCGAAAAACGTGGCGTCTGCCGCGGAGCCCACGCCAAGATCGGAATAGCCGTTGCGTCGCTACCGATTCTTGCCACCCAATTTGGGATGCACCCAGGTATCGCACATGCAGGAGCGAAGCCGGTACTTTCGGTTCAAATCCGCATACAATGCATTCCTTGGGGCGAACCGACTCCACGAGGTCATTCTCCTCCTTGGTAATCCAAACCGCGACAGGATCACTTTCCCGGAAGGTCCAAGCACCCTCATCGATGACAAAGTCATCGAGTATTGCCGGACCAAGGCGGACCAGGCGATGGCCTGTCCGGCAAAGCCTGGCGAAACACCACTGGGTTATATCGAGGCCGCGCTAGAGGAGTGTCACCGTGCGTTGGAATCCGCACGCGGAAGGCCCGTCATTGATGCAGTACCGCCCCTCAAGAAAATCATTTCGCAGTTTGTGGAAGTGCTGCACGAGACGTTGGACAGGGAGTGTGATCGCTTGCCCCAGGAACGGGGGATCACGCCGGATGAACAGGGGCGCCTTTTCGATCGAATCGTCGAGGAGACACCAGAAAAGCGACGGAGGATCGTCGATCCATTCAAAAACGACTTGGAACGCGGCGGACTGCTTCCGCGTCCGACCAAAGACAAGGGGTCGTTCGACGTTGAGGGAGAGCCGAGGGCAAAGGGTGCTTCGGATGTCGAGATCCCAACGATGTGAGACGCGGCGGAGGGCGGCTCAGCGGCGCCGTCGCTGACCGATCCGAGTGCGAAGCAGATCGAGGCGGTGAGGCAGTGGACCCCGCGTGCGGGCTACGTAGGGCGGAAAACAATCTGCACTGCGAAACAGTTTCAGAAACAAGGCAAGAACCCGGCGGCAACGACCATCGACGCATGGGTGAAGAGCGCCAAGCGAAGCGGGGCAACCATCGACATCGACAGCGATCCGGCGAACGGGGAGAATTACTATCCCGAAACGTGGATCCTGGAGCGGATCGGTACCTGGAATCCGCGCACGCCTGCAACGTACCCCGCCAACGTAAACGTAACCCGCCCTTACGAATTGATACGTTCGGATTCATGTTGAATACTTCATTTCGAAGGAGGTTCACAGAATGCCAAACGAATCACTGGTCACGGCTGAGCGTATCGCGGAGCACTTCGGGATCTGTGTCGGTACGGTCAATGCTTGGGTGCGGGAACGTCGCATTCCCTGTGTACGCCCATCGCGCCGAGTAGTCCGGTTTCACTTGTCGGAAGTCGAGGCCGCGCTGCGACAATCTGTCGAGAATGACAACACGGTAAAGGCGGTGCCGACGCGGTGACACCGACCGTGAATGGCAAGAACGGAACCGCGCCGACCCGCGAGCTTGGTGATTTGGAACCGCTCGTCACGGCGGGCGAGTTTCGGCAACTCTTGAAGGTCAGCGACCGGACCTTCAGGCGATGGGTCAGCGGCGGGATTGTGCCGCACCCGGATTTGGTTCTTGGCAGTGCTGCGCGGTGGCACTTGCGGACGGTGCGGCGGGTTCTCGGTCAGGGCGAAAGCGACGCGGTGCGGCCTCGACTGGTGGTGGGACGATGATCGGTCTTTTCGAGTCGCCGCGAGCGAAGGGTCGAAGGGCCGACACAGCCAGGCAGAATGCGCTTTTCCCGTGGCTCAATTCTCCGCAATCGGAGACCGCGTGCGGACCGCGGGCGATCGCGTCGTCGCCGACTTCCCGGGGTGCGGCGCGGCAGATCGCCCCGCACGCCTCGACACTGCGGGAGCGACTGCTGCAAGCCTTCCGCGAGGCGGGCGTGCGTGGCTTGACGGATGAAGAGGGCATGCGCGCCGCGCAGATTCCTCCTAACAACTATCGGCCTCGGCGGCTCCATCTTGAAGAGGGCGGGTTGATCGAGGCGACGGGCCTCATGCGAGCGACGGCGTCGGGCGATCGGGCCCGGGTATACGTCTTGGCCGGGGGGAACCCGTGAAAGCCTACGCGATCAAAGATTGGCGGACCCGGTTTCTCCCACCTGGATACAAGGTCAAAAAGGGTCCTCTCGTGTTCGTTGGGATCCCCACCAAGCATGATTCCTGCGGCTACCGTCGGCTCGTTGCAGAATCAAACGGCGCCGCGCTCTACGGGGCCTGGGTTGTGTTGGTCGCCGTCGCGGGCAAGTGTCCCGTCAAAGGGGTTCTTGCAACCGATCGTCCGCTCACTCCATCCGACCTCGCCGTAAGAACTGGACTTCCAGAGACCGTGTTTACCGAGCTGTTAGAGCGGGCCAGCCGAGACGACATCGGCTGGGTCGAGGAAGTGGACTGGCCCATTCTGACGCGGGAAGAGGCTGGGGACGCCCTGGAATCCCCTGAGAATCCCAGCGAGTCCCAGGTATTGCCAGAGAACGCCGGGAATCGCCGGAAAACCCCCACTACCGACAATACCGACAAGACCGAACCGACCCGGCAGAACCTACAAGACAAAACCGACACGACGAAGTCGGATCGGGGTTTGCTTGAGGACTTTATCGGATCGGGTCGGAACAGCAATGAGCGTGGAAACAGCGTGACTCGTTTCCGCAACTTGTTCGCTATGCGCGTGGGGATGGCTCTTGGCCCAGGTTGCGGCGGGACGACACGTCAACGGAAACCGCTCATCGCGGTTGCCAAGCGTTTCGAGAATCGGCCGGATCGTGACGACTGCCTCGCTCAGTGCGAAACGATTGCCAAAGAGAAGGCTGGGGCCTCGCTCCAGAATCACGCCGCGGCTTGGCAAGCGGAGGTTAATCGCTTGTACCCGGGGGGCTAAGGACGATCATAGGACCATGAAACCTTGGAAGTGACGAATGGCGACGAAAACACTGGCAGTGGGTGGCGAGGCAACGGCACGGCTGGTTGAGGCCGCGGCCATGGAGGGCGCTGACGGGGGCGGGAGCGACAATGCGCCCGAGCCCTTGACCCTGTCGGCCCGCTCGCGTACATTAAACGGGCCGAACGAGGCTGGAACCCCGATCGGCCCTGACCCTCACGGTCGCTGAATAGGAGCGAACCGCAATGGCTCACCTGAGTTTACTGGCCGCGCCTCTTACCTCCAACGACGACGACGACGCGCACGCGCACGGCCCGGTCGGGCGAACCCGTTCCACTGGGGCTATCTCGATACGAACTGTTGTCGATGCACCATCCCCCTTGTCGCCTCTACCCGGACTGACGGAGATCACCCTGCGCCACCTACTGGGGGCGATTCAGGCTTTGCACAGTATTCTTGCCGTCGCACACTCGGAACTGCGGAAGGCCCGAGCGGGTATACTCGGCCCGTAGTGCGGCTGTGCGCCCCGCGAGCTGAGGATCGGGAGATAAGAAACGTGACGATCGCGGATCCGCAGAGCAAGTCCAAACCGACGACGCGGCAACTCGCGTTCATCGAAGAAATGCGGTCGTGCTGGGGTTCGGATTTGCGGACTTCGACGGCCGGGTCGCCCGGTTCGGCGTCGATCGCGTCACGGCGCCCGACCGCGACGGAGCGCGGAAAGTGATCGGGGCTTTGCTGGCACTGCAATGTCGAAGTGCTCCATAAAGGGTAGGTGCGAAATGGCGTTTATCTTCAAACCGCAGCGTCCCAAGATGAGGCCCGTCATCGGGGCTGACGGCAAGCCCACCGGTGAAACGGTGAAGCGGCGCCGCAGGGGGAAACTTGTCGATGTGCCGAAACTTGAGCCGGAGCGCGACACGGCCGGGAATGTGGTGAAGGTCGAGTCACGCAAATGGATGATCGAATACACCGACGCGGCCGGTAGCCGTCGCAAAGCCGGTGGTTACACCGATCGCGGGATGACAGACCGAAAGGCCGCGAATCTCGAGCGCACGGTCATTCGGGAGAAGGAAGACGTATTCGATGCTTCCGCCATCCATCTGAAAACGGACTTGACCGAGCACGTCAAGGGCTGGCTTGCGGACTTGCGACGTGCCCAGCGGTCTCGGAACTACGTTCGCATGGTGGAGACACGGATCGAGACGCTACGCCAAAAGTTGAATTGGAGATTGCCCGACTCGATTCGTGCCGACGGTCTTTCGGCGTGGCTGGCAGCGACGGCCGCGGCCGGGGCAAGCCCCAGGACGGTCAACCACTATCTGCAAACGGCGATCGCGTTCTGTAACTGGTGCGTCGGGCAGCGAAGGATGGAAAAGAACCCCCTGGAACACGTGAGCAAGACGACGGTCACCGAGCCAAAGTTGGCACGGCGAGCGTTGACCGCCGCGGAGCTGGATCGTCTGGTGAAGGTCGACGCCAAATGTGGCCTGATTTACCTCACCGCAGCCCTCACAGGCTTACGCCGGGAGGAGGTGGCTACCCTGGCATGGGGAGACGTGCATCTTGACGCCGTGCGGCCCTATATCACGTTGCGGGCGTCGAATACGAAGTCACGTCGAGCGGATACCATCGCGGTCAACGGAGAGCTGGCCGCGATTCTCCGATGCCGTCGACCGGATCGGTGGGAGCCGTCTGACAAGGTGTTCGGGTGGGTGCCCAAAGCTCAGACGCTGCACAAGGATCTCGCAACCGCGGGCATCGAGCGTATCCGTGACGGAACCAAGGTTGATTTTCACGCGCTGCGGGTGACGCACGCGACGCTGTTGGCGACCAGTGGGGTGAGCGTCCGGGCGGCGATGGAGCAAATGCGGCACACTGACATCCGTTTGACCACGAAGGTCTACACCGATCCGATGCTGTTGGACACGCACGGGGCGGTCAACTCCATCCCGCAGATCATCGGGGCGGAGTACCGCGAGGCGCTCCAGGCCACGGGGACGGACGATTCGACGGCCCAAAAAAACGAGCGTTCCTATAGGCGTGCGCCTGTGATCCGGAACGCCCAAAATGGCCGGGAATGGCCACAGGACGAAAATGAGCCGATCGCGGGATCAACCGCGTCAAGCCGCGTAACTGACGATGGGACCGAGAGTTACGGGCCGTGGTCTGTGAGCGACGATGCGGAGTGCCAACCTGCTGGCACAGCCGACGGAGGGAGTCGAACCCTCAACCCCGGCTTTACGAAAGCCGTACTCTACCATTGAGCTACGTCGGCAACGCCGTGCGTTTTGTACGAGCTTCGCACCCAATCGTCAAGCATCGGCGCGGCCTCCGCAAAGGGCGTAGCGGCTGACCTTGTCGTAGGTGGTGGCGAGAAAGCCGATCAAAGGAAAGCCGCCCCGCTCAAAGGGCGACGGGCCGAGCTGCTCGAGAATAGCCAGCGGCTTTTCGGGCGGAGCAAGCGGGCCGCTCAAGGAGTCAAACTCCGGACCCGTCCGCCAGAAGCCGTCCAGCACCTCCTCCAACGGCGGTGAAGTTGGATAGATCGTAGGCACGATCTTCAACGATGGAGGATGTTCGTGTGCGGAATCAATGTCCGTGGTCATGCTCAATCCTCTGCGACGGCCTCACGCGATAGAGCGAACAAGTCGCGCAGGCCGTCCGTGGACAACTCGGTCAACCATTCCTCGCCGGACCCGATGATATTGTCGGCGAGGTTCCGCTTGTGTTCGAGCAGCACGTCGATCCGTTCCTCCAACGTGCCGATGCAGACGAACTTGTGGACCTGGACCCGTTGCGTCTGGCCGATGCGATGGGCGCGGTCCGTGGCCTGGTCCTCGACTGCCGGGTTCCACCAACGATCGAAGTGGAAGACGTGATTGGCGGCGGTGAGGTTGAGGCCGAAGCCGCCGGCCTTGAGCGAGAGAAGGAACAACGGCGCGTCCTCGGCCTTTTGGAAGCGTTCCACCATCGCGTCGCGTTGCTGCCGGGTGGTGCCGCCGTGGAGGAAGATCACCTCGCGGTGGAAGGAATCCTCCATGAGCTTCTTCAATAACTCGCCCATCTGGCGATATTGGGTGAAGATCAATGCGCGGTCGCCCTCGGCCAGGACTTCTTCGAGCATTTCAGTGAGGCGGTCGCACTTGCCGCTTCGATGGTGGAGTTCGGAGCCGTCGCCAAGGAACAAAGCCGGGTGGTTGCAAACTTGTTTGAGTTTCACCAGCGCCGCGAGGATCAGTCCACGGCGTTGGATGCCGCCGGACTGGTCGATCTGGCCTAGCATGTCGTTGACCACCGCTTCGTAGAGAGCGGCCTGCTCGCGGGTCAGGTTACAGAAAACCTTCATCTCCATCTTCGCCGGTAGGTCGACCTCGATGGTGGGGTCGCTCTTGAGGCGGCGAAGAACAAAGGGGCGAATCAGATGCCGCAGGCGAGCGGCGCGGTCGGCGTCATGGTTGCGTTCGATAGGGACGGCGAAACGGCGGCGGAAGTCCGTGGCGCTGCCCAAGTAGCCGACGTTGAGGAAGTCAATGATCGACCACAGTTCGCTCAGGCGGTTCTCCACGGGCGTGCCGGTGAGGGCGACGCGATGGATGGCTTGGAGGGAGCGGACGGCGGCGGACTGCTTGGCGGCGGGGTTCTTGATGTTCTGGGCCTCGTCGAGTGCGATCCGATGCCATTGCACCGCGGATAGATGGGCTAAGTCGCGATGGGTCAGGGCGTAGGTGCTGATGACCACGTCGTGCTTGGCGACTTCATCGACAAACTCTTGGCCGGTGCGTCGGTCTACGCCGTGGTGGATCATCACCTTGAGCGATGAGGCGAAGCGTTCGATCTCGCGTTGCCAGTTGCCCACGAGTGACATCGGAACCACCAGCAGCGTCGGACCCACCGGATCGCCGGACTGCCGTTCGTGGAGCCAGAGGGCGATCATCTGGATGGTCTTGCCGAGTCCCATGTCGTCGGCGAGACAGGCGCCCAGACCCAGCCGAGAAAGAAAATGCAGCCACTCCAGCCCCTTGAGTTGGTAAGGTCGTAACGAGCCGGAGAATCCAGCGGGTGGCGAAAGCCGCTCGACCTGTTCGTGCATGTCGCGGTTGTTGAGGAGATCGTCGATCCACCCGTGGCTGCGTAGGTCGCCGATGGGTAGCCCGGTCCCGAGCTCGTCGGCGACGTAGCATTGACGCAATGCCTCTAGCACGGTCGTGGTCCCGTGGCCACGTCTTTCGAGGAAGGCGAGAGCGGTTTCGAGATCGGAGGGTTGGACCTCGGTCCATCGGCCCCGCAAGCGTACCAGCGGTTCCTTCTGGGCGGCGAGTTGGGTGATTTCTTCAGCGGAGAGGTCGTCATCGCCGAGGGCGACCCGCCAGTCGTAGGCCACGAGGGCGTCGAGGCGCATGCGCGACGCGTCAACTGAAGCGTCGGACGACAATGGTCGGATGTCGAGTCTCATGCGGAGTTGACGACGATCCTCACGCCACCATTTCGGCGTCCACACACCGAAGCCCTCGAGTTCCAGGATGGGGGCCGCGTCGCGTAGGAATGTATAAGCCTCGCTGAGTGACAAGTTGCAGTCGAACGGGCCGGACGGCTCGGCGCAGGGGGCGAGGGGCGGGAAATGGCGGGAGGCAAGAGCGAGGTCCGCTCGAAGCTGCTCGCGGGCGTTGTCGAAGGGGCGAGGGAGAATTCGTGGGTGTTCACCGCGCGGCGCAGTCAGATCAGCGGCGGCAACGACGAGGGCGGGATCGCTGACGGCCTGAACGAAGAGAGTGAGCTGCCAGGAGCGAGATTCGGGCTCGTCAGACGATGACTCCGGTCCGGGTGGAATCAGACGAAAACAGGTGCGGCACGATCGCTCCGGCGGCGGTGGCTCCAGCTTGGCCAGCCAGCCGCGTACCGCGCGGTGGATCGCCGCTCCGTCATCCGGCGTCGCGGCCAGCGTCGAATCTCCACGAACCAAAGATCGCAGCCATTGAATCTGCAACGAATGCGTTGGCGTGGATGGATCATGGAGGGCGTGGGCAAGCTCGTCGCCCTCGAGGCAACGGCGCACCAGGGCGTCGATGGCCATCCAAAGGAAACTTTCCACGAGCGTGGAGGCCTGGGGGGATTCATCCTGAGTCTCCACACTGCGACAGACGGGCGGCATGGAGGCGATCAAGGCCGCTAAGCACTCCGAAGTCGCGGCGTCACTGACGACCACTCGCCAAAAGCCGCGATACAGGCCGTCGCCAGCATAGTGGATATCGGGGACGAATCGCTGGGCGGCGAGCAGCTCCATGACCAGAGTTGCCACACGCGACCAATAGAGAAGCGACGCGCCGCCGCGGATATCCGTACGGGGCAGGTTCACCGGAGCGGTCAGCAGATCGACGGCGTCGGACACGGAAAAGGCCAGCGTGGCGACCCGGCAAGGGACGAGTTTGTATGAGATCCTCTCGCCGCGACTCACGGGTCGCGGTGCTGACGGCGCCGATTGTACGAGTCCTTCGCACTGCGACTCACGGGTCGCGGTGCTGACGGCGAACGGCGTCATCGAAGCGTGGTTTGACGAAACCAACACCCCGTCGGCGTGCGGAAGTCGAAGAACAAGGGCGGAGTCGGCGGCGGCGGTGACGAGGAGTGTGTCCCACACGTCGCCGACGGCGAGGCGGAGTTCGTCGTGCGGAACAGGATTCGCGATCCTGCCCTCACCCCGACCCTCTCCCACGGGGAGAGGGAGAGCTTGGCGCTCGCCCCAAAGGTGTAGCGAGGAGTCGAGCCAGATCGCGTGTAGGGTGATCATCCGTCGTGCTCGCTACGTCTGAGGTTCCGGCCCCCTCCGCGCGCCCCCGGGCGGCGGCCGGAAAGCCGAACCCCCCAGTGTAGCGGGGCCGGTTGAGGCGTCCAGCTTGAGACGGCTCGGATCGAGGAACGAGACGGGCGAAACCGCGAATTTGGGAAAAAAATTGGCAGAGACCCATGTCTTGGGCTATAATCCCATCGTCAGGTCCCCACCTGCCGCCAACTCTGAAGTTTTTTCGCGATTTGTTCCGTCGCTTGCGGCGGTTTGGTGTTGTTATGGATAGAGCGAGCTGCGATTTACCGCAAAAGATGCGGAGTCACCGTCGCTACGAGCGCAACGACATGAGGCAATGGAGTATAATTATGCGATTCGTCACGCCAGCTTTTTTGGGATTGACGCCCGGGATACTTGTAACTGTCAGCGCGGTTGCGATGGTCGGAGCTGGCGCAGCCGTGGATGAGGCGCCCAAGGTCGGCGGCTCGATCGTGGGCTGGGGATACAACCGTTACGACCAAACGAACGTTCCCATGCCCAATACGGATTACATCGCCGTCGCCGCAGGCCCTTATCACAGCCTGGGCCTGAAAGCCGATGGTTCGATCGTGGGCTGGGGAGTCAACGTCTACGGCGGAACCAACGCTCCCGCGCCCAATTCGCATTTCGTCGCCGTTGCTGCGGGCGGGCTTCACAGTCTGGGCCTCAAGGCCGAGGGCTCAATCGTGGGCTGGGGCATCAACAACTACGGCCAAACCAACGTTCCCACACCCAATGCCGATTTCATCGCTGTCGCCGCGGGTTGGAGTCATAGTCTGGGTCTGAAGGCCGACGGCTCGATCGTGGGCTGGGGAGGCAACTACCACGGCCAAACCAACACTCCTACGCCGAACGAGGATTTTGTCGCCGTAGCCGCTGGTGTCGTTCACAGTCTAGGGCTCAAGTCCGACGGCTCCGTCGTGGGCTGGGGAGACAACAGTTACGGACAAACGAACGTTCCCATACCCAATTCGGATTTCGTCACCATCGCCGCGGGCAGGTATCATAGTCTGGGTTTGAAGACCGACGGCTCGATCGTGGGCTGGGGAAACAACACGTACGGACAAAACAACATTCCCACGCCCAATTCTGGTTTCGTCGCCATCGCTGCGGGCTGGAATCACAGTCTGGGCCTGAAGGCCGATGGCTCGATCGTGGGCTGGGGATGTGGGTATCCGCCCGAAAACTACGGGCAATGCAACTTTCCCTCGCCCAACGCTGATTTCATAGCCGTCGCTGCGGGCGGGCTCCACAATCTCGCAATCCGACTGATGCCGCTCGATGAGGACGACGACGGCGTTCCCGACGTAGATGATGAATGCGATAACTCAGATTTGGGATCAGCAGTGGTCATTGACGACTGTGATAGCGGGGTGGCCAACCATCTGTTCGACGACGGTTGCACCATGGCCGATCGGATCGCGGCGTGCGCCGAAGGAGCACGCAACCACAAGGCGTTCAAGCGATGTGTAAAACGCCTGACCAAAGAATGGGTGCGCGACGAACTTATCACCCAGCGAGAGCGACGGGCGATCCAGCGCTGTGCGGACCACGCGAATGACGACGACGATGCCGATGATGGCGACGCGAGACCGACAAAGGGCGCATTGACTTCGCCCGTCGAAGCGTTGTCTCGACCCTAGCGGGCGGTTAACCTTTGCGACATGCTGAGCGTGGCGGCCACGCGTTGGCGTTTGGGGTTCGGATTGGAGTCCCCCACCCCAAGTGATGGGGCAGCCGCTCGTCCCGGAGGGACGACCGACAATAGCCCAGCGTTTTAACGCTGGGAACTCGGTCCGGGCCGCTTGAGAAGTCCCGGAGGGACGGCTGAATGAAGTTCAATCGTCCCTCCGGGACTCTGTACGATCTTAGGGGCCCTGAACCCAGCGATGAATCGCTGGGCTACTCTCACGCTGTGCCTCCGGCACGATAGCGGTTTCAGAATAGGGAGCGTTCGCGGTGGATATATTGTTAGATCGGTTCTTGCGATATGTGAAGGTCGAGACGACGGCCGTTGAGCAGACGGACAAGTATCCCAGCAGCACGGGGCAGCTTGAACTGGGCAAAACGCTGGCGGCGGAACTTGCGGCGCTTGGCATCAAGGACGCGGGCGTCGATGAGCACGGGATCGTCATGGGCACCGTGCCGGCGACGGTGGAAGGCGCGCCCACCATCGCGTGGATTTCGCACATGGATACGTCGCCGGAATTCACGGCCAAGAACGTCAAGCCGGTCGTGCATCGCAATTGGAACGGGAAAGATATCGTCCTATCGGGCGACCCGTCGAAGGTGATTTGCGTCGCGGAGACCAAGGGACTGGCGGAGCTTTCGGGCAAAACCCTCATCACCACCGACGGGACGACGCTGTTGGGGGCGGACGATAAGGCGGGCGTGGCCGTGATTATGACCGCGGCGGCGCACCTACTGTCCCATCCGGAAATCCGCCGGGGGGCGATTCGGATCGTGTTCACCTGCGACGAGGAGGTCGGCCGGGGGGTGGACAAGCTCGATCTGAAAAAGATCGACGCGGTCTGCGGCTACACGTTGGACGGCGAATCCATCGGCGAGCTGGACAACGAGACGTTCTCGGCGGACCTGGCCGTCGTCACCATCACCGGACGGAATATTCATCCGGGACTGGCCACCGGGAAAATGGTCAATGCGATCCGTTTGGCGGGAGTTTTCCTTTCGCGAATGCCTTGGCAGAGATTAGCGCCGGAGACCACGGCGAACCGAGACGGGTTCCTTCATCCATACGTCATCGAGGGCGGGGTGCATGAGGTGAAAGTGCGTATTCTCCTCCGCAGCTTCGTCACCGCGGAACTGGCCGATCACGCGGTCGTACTACGCCGAGTCGCCGATTCCATCCTCGTCGAGCACCCGCAGGCGAAGATCAACATCGAGGTGAAAAAGCAGTATCGCAACATGCGCGAGGCCTTGGAGAATGAGCCACGGGCAGTCCATCTCGCGGCGGAAGCGATCCGTCGCGTCGGATTGGAGCCGAAGTTTCAGTCCATACGCGGCGGCACGGATGGATCACGCCTCAGTGAGATCGGCCTACCGACGCCGAACCTGGCCGTCGGTATGCACAATTTCCATTCGCCCATCGAATTTGCGTGTTTGGAAGAGATGGAAACGTCGGTCAAGATCCTGATTGAGTTGGCACAACTCTGGGGTCGCGAGAAATAAATCCGTCGCGACGACCTTATCGCCGGTCCGATAGAACTCTACGCGACCATCAACTCTTGGCCCGACTTTCCGGACTGCGTCCCACCGTCCCAGAGCACGTCAAGTATCGACATTCCGCAACCGAGATGCAGATACGGATTACATTTCGGAAGGAACACACGTGTACGAGCAACTCAATGCACAACTCGCCGAAGCCAGAGTGCGAATCGATCGTTTAGCGAAACTCAAAGCATCTCTTATTCCGGCGCGAGAGCGTCTCATCAACCAAGCCCATATCGTCAAGGGGATTGAAGATTGTCTCGCGGACGTTGAGGATCAGATTCGGTCCTTGGAATCATTCACCTTAAAGGGTTTGATGAGTTCCCTCACCTGGAAAAAAGAGGCCAAGCTCGATCACTTGCGGGAAAAGATGTTGGAACTGATGCCGCAAGTTGAGACCGGCGAGCAAATGTTGTTGGAAATGGAAACGGCGGTTAAGGAAATCGTAGCCGAGATTGCTTCATTGGGCAATTCGGAAGAGACGTACAAAACCCTTCGCAATCAGAAGTGTGAGCAGATCCTCGCCGAAAGCGGCGAACCGGCTGCGTATCTGCACGAGATCGCGTCGCAAATGAATGCCGCGAAGAATGAGCGGCAGTCGCTTCGCAAGTCCCTTCAGATCGCCAACAGCCTTATTGGGCGGCTGCGGAGCATGAGCAAGGCGTCGGGCCGGGCGAAGAAAAAAATGCTGAAACACGGCGGCCTCGGTGCAATTGTGGGCGTGGCTGCCAATACAGTTCATCGGCATGCGGCGGAAGGCGTCGTGCACCGCGCGGGGGATGGTCTGTCGGAGCTCGCCCGCTCCATCGAGAACCTGAAATTGCTGCACGGCTCCGAACGTGACGCCGAACTCGCCCGTCTTGGTGTCATGATTGGTCATTCTCATGCCGACCTCAGCGGTGTCAGCACCACGGCATCCTCTATCCTGGACCTCATCTGCCTAGCTACCGGACTCCTCCAGACCAAGCTCGACGAAGTGGAGTCGACGGTCGCGTCGTTGGAAGCGCAGCGAATCGAACTTATCGAGAACGCATAGACGCAGGCTCGGTTCTGCTCCTCGCAGTGCCAACGTCCAAACTCGCACCGTGGGCGGAGTCCTTACCTTGCTGCAACCGAGCCGGTCGCTTGCGCGCTCCCGGTTCGGATCGCCTCGCAAAGTCGTGCACGCATGGATGGATACGCAACTCGGACGGGTTGATCGGCCTTTGGCGGCTGGGTAGAATCGGTGATGGCGAATAAGGTACGCCATCGGAGTATCGTCGACGATGAGACCGGAAGACATCCTTAGATTCCTGCGAGCGCGGCCTTTTGAATCGTTTCGAATCTACATGTCGGATGGCAGCACATTCGACATTATACGCCCCGAGCTTGCAATCGTTGAGCGATCGACGGTGCTCGTCGGCGTGCCCGGACCGCAAGGGCCGGACGGTCCCGTGGAGCGGACGGTCTTCTGCGCCCTCGTACACATCACTCGGGCAGAGAAAGTCAACGGGGCGGTCGCACGGTAGGGCGAAGTTCCGAAGCCCCGTCGCACGTTGATCAGGAAAAGCAACATTGGATCCCGAATGAACTACATCGACCCACACATTCACATGGTCTCGCGGATCACGGACGACTACGTGCGCATGAGCCGCGCGGGTTGCGTGGCGGTCAGTGAGCCGGCGTTCTGGGCGGGGTTTGATCGCGGATCGGCGGAGGCGTTCCGGGATTATTTCCGGCAACTCACCGAGTTCGAGCCGAAGCGCGCGGCGCAGTTCGGCATTCACCACCTGTGCTGGCTGTGCATCAACGCGAAAGAGGCCGAGAATGTAGCCCTATCCCGCGAAGTCATCTCCATCATTCCACAGTTCCTAGACAGGCCGGGGGTGCTGGGCATCGGCGAGATCGGGCTGAACAAGAACACGAAAAACGAAGCGACCGTATTCCTCGAACACGTCGAGTTGGCGATGAAAACCGACGAGCTGATCCTGGTACACACGCCGCACTTGGAAGACAAGTTCAAAGGCACGCGGATGATCCTGGACATGCTGAAAAGCGATCGGCGAATTAACCCGCAACGCGTGCTCATCGACCACGTCGAGGAGCACACTATCCAACCCGCACTGGATGCCGGGTTCTGGGTGGGAATGACGCTCTATCCGGTGACCAAGTGCACACCGGATCGAGCGGTGGACATGGTGGAGCGCTACGGGACGGACCGGATCATGGCCAACAGCGCGGGCGACTGGGGCAACAGCAATCCGATGAACATGCCGGACTTCATCCGCGCGCTCCGCGCCCGAGGCCACAACGAGGCGACGATTCGCAAAATCGTCTACGACAACCCCCTGCGTTTCTTCTCGCAGGCGAAACGATTCAATTTCCCAGCACCGATCATAAGCCTTTAGACCGTCTTAGGTTAGCGAATCTATCAAGAAGCACACCGCGGACTTGATCCCTGCCATGATTAGGTATATGTTAGGTATAGCCGTGGACCGTCCGCGCGGCGGGCAAAGGAGGATTCCATGAGTCTGACGACCCTGTTCCTCGATATGAACGCCTACTTTGCTTCTGTAGAGCAGCAGGAGAGGCCGGAGCTGCGCCATCGCCCGGTCGCCGTGGCGCCGATGATGACGGATAACACATGCTGCATCGCCGCAAGTTATGAGGCCAAACGCTTCGGCATCAAGACCGGCACGCAGGTCGGCATGGCCAAGCGAATGTGTGCGGACCTTCGTATCGTAGAGGCCCGCCCCGATGTGTACGTTGAGTTCCATCACGCGATCATTGCCGCCGTCGAATCATGCCTCCACGTTGAGTCCATCCATTCCATCGACGAGATGTCCTGTCGTTTGATGGGGACGGAGAGAGAACCGCAGCGGGCTACGGAGATTGCCCTGAAGATCAAGGCGACCATCCGACGGGAGGTCGGCGAGTACGTGCGTTGCTCCATCGGGCTGGCACCGAATCGGTTTCTGGGAAAGGTGGCCAGTGATATGCAGAAGCCCGATGGCTTGGTGGTCATCGCTTCTCACGCCTTGCCGGAAAAGTTGTATAGCCTCGATTTGATTGACTTACCCGGCATCGGCCACCGGATGCGGCAACGCCTACACCTGCACGGCATCGAGACGGTGGAACAGCTTTGCGCTCTCTCCGAAGAACAGTTGCGGAACATTTGGCATAGCGTCTTGGGCGGGCAGTGGTGGCATTGGCTTCGCGGTCACGACCTTCACGACGCTCCTACCCATCGCCGAACGGTCGGCCATTCGCACGTGCTCCCGCCGAACCGGCGAAATCGTGATGACGCCCGGGCCGTGCTCATTCGCCTGATTCACCGGGCCGCCGCTCGCTTACGCAACCTGCGCTACTGGGCGCGACAGATGATGATCTACGTGGTGTTCCTGCCGCGGGGAGAGTGGAAAGCGAAGGCAGGCGTGGGTGTATGCCAAGATACCCTCACCCTGGCGGAGGTTTTTTCCAAGCTGTGGGAACGTTGTCCGTCGGGGACGCCGCTTCAGGTAGGGGTGACTCTGTTTGACCTCGTGGCGGAGGCCAACGCAACGCTACCGCTATTTGAGTGGGAGCGGAATCGCATCAAACTTGCCCAAACGATGGATAGGCTCAACGCCCGGTTCGGCGCCCAGACGATCTACTTGGGCAGCGTGCACGAAGTCCGCGACGACGCGCCTCCACGGATCGCCTTTACCAATATCCCCCGTTTCGATCCCACGGAACTATAGCGGTAGGCCGGGCACCGTCAGCTCCAACGCCCTTGAGTGTTGGAGCGAACGCTTAACACACGGTTCAATGCATCCGGAATCGTCGCACACGGGGCTGTTGACCAATGGTGCGAGATTGGAATCTCGCACCAGCCGCGCCCTAGTCGGGAAGCGACTTCAGGCCTCGTGGATAGGTGTAGGCATCACCGGAGCGATCGCTCTCCCAACCCGTGGTAAGCTCGTTCTGCATGACGTCGACGTCCATCGAGTCATCGGCATCGCTTGGCATCGCGGGGGAAAGCTCGTCGGACTCGGTCAAAGCCGCTTGCTCGATCCCTTCGACACACGGCCAATCCGCCAGCAGCGGCAACGCCCTTGAGCGTTGCCGCGAGCAATCCTCGCGCACAGCGGCGAGTACGTCCTGCGTCTGGGCATCCAGATCGTCCCAACAAACCGTCTCGTTGCGGACGATGGAGAGCAGCGTATCCAGCTCGCCGAATTCAGTCGTCCATAGGGAGGCTCGATCGCTAGGCTCGGGTTCCTTACGGGGCTTTTCCTCGACCGCGTCGGACGGCGTTGGAGCTTCGGTCTTGGTGGCGTCATCCTCGTCGAGATCATCGAACTCATCGTCCTCTGCCGCAGCACGATCAGCGTCGGAGTCGAGGGTCATCGCTACTTGCTCGATCCAGGTTGGCGTCGTCGTCAGAACATCATACCGGAAGGCCAAGTCACCGAAATCGGCCTTTTCAATTCTGGCAGCTTGGGTTTCGCCCCGGAGCATCACGATCTTGGCCTCAAGCTCTTCGAGCATCGCCCACGAGTCACGAACGCCTACAGGCTGAGTGATCGGGTCAACGGTCAGCTCCGCGATCACGTCGTCCGCATCGACTTCCTCGATCTCGAGATCGCACGGGTCGGGCGGCCCCGCAATTTCTATGGTCCCGGCGATAATTGGCGGTTTTTCGACGAACTCCGCGGCGGCAGACTCATCGCCCTCGAATTCCTCGATCACCGCGACGGCGTCCTCGATCGGCACAACGATGGACGGCATCATCATTACTTCTTCGCACGGAGCATCGGCCAGTAATTGGGCCGCAGCCGCAGACGGTGAGTCTAGTGATATTTCTTCAACAAATTCCTCGACAGAAAGCCTTTCGGCGAAGTCTTCATCCGAGGTTTTTTCGACAACTACGTCGTCAACTATGGGACGATCGCAGTCCTCGTGGGCGTCGGCGTCGAGGATCGCGAGAATGGCCGCTAGATCCGCCAGCGTTGTCCCCCACTCCTGTTCTCTCTCGACCGCGTACTCCCCTTCTTCAATGAACGGCGCATTGACAGGGGTCGGCTCGAACTTCGCCGCTTCCACAACGGGTTCCGCGGGCGTCGGCGATTCCGTTCGCGCGCTAAGCTGTTCGATTTGGATCTTGGCCGCGGTGAACTCCGGGTCGATCGTCAGAACGTGGTGGAAGGCTTCGATGGCTTCGGGGTACCGCTGTTGTCCGCGGTACATCAGACCCAGGTTGTAGTACGCATCAGGCTCTGGCAGCACCGCTTGGAAGCTCGCCAACGATTCGGCGAATCGCTCGGACTTGGCCTGCACCAACGCGAGGTTGATGTGTGCGGTGGCCAGGTCGGGCTGCAACTCGGTGGCCCGGCGCAGTTCGCGCTCCGCGTCGTCCCATTGTTGAACGCACATCCACTCGAATCCGAGGTCGTTGCGCAACACCGCATTGTCAGGCCGCAGGGCGACGGCTTTTTGAAGCGTCTGGGCGGCCTCTAGATGCTGACCGGTCGCGCTTTCCAACAGACCCAAACGATGGAAGGCAACGACGTAATTGTGATTTAGGGCCACGGCCTTGCGATACTGGGGGATCGCCCTGTCGAACTGACCTTGCCGCTCAAACAACAAGCCGGCCGCAAAGTGCGTTTCGGGGAGAATCTTGGGAGGCTTCTCCTCCGGAACGTTGGCCATCGCGGAGTTGGTCACCGGTCGCATGTTGGCGCGGTTTTGGCCGGCGAACTGGAAGTCCGACTTCGCGCATCCGGCGGCACAGAGCGTCGCCGCGGTCAACAAAATTCGTTTCGTTTCGTGTCGCATCATCGGTCTCACTTGGTTGCCCTAGTTTTTGCTGGTTACTTGGATTGACCGGCCATCACAGGTGATCCCGTTGCGGGCTGCCCGCCCGAGGTAGCCTTTGCCGCCCCCTTCAGGTCCACCTGAATCGCCTTCGTCGCCGCCATACCCCTTCCGCCGGAGATCATCGCTTTGATCTGTACACGACCCATATCGCACCCGGTCAGGGCGAGATATTCGTGGACATGATCGAGACGCTGTTTCACTATTTCCTCATCCGTGTTGAAGGTTTCGTAGCGGACGATTCCGCCGTAGGTATCCAACAGAGTAGCCATGCGGTTAAGGCGTGCGGCGCCCGTGCCGCTCAACTCGGCGGTGTGCGGCACGAAGTGAATGTCCGCGACGGACATGTCCTGGAGAATTGCGTTGTCGGCCATGTTCGTCCAGTGCTCACGCGGCTCCTCCATCGACTTGTCGATCATTTCAACGTGCAGGTCGGTGGCGGTCTTAAACTTCTTGCATTCGTCACAGTGGTTACAGGCCGTGTTCACCAACGCCAACGACGCTACGAGGATCAACGCAGGATACTTCCGGATCATCTCAAGGCTCCTTGCTTGGGTCCGCTGAATCTAGCCTGTCCTATGGGCCGGTCCGGATAAGATCGGAACCGGCGTAGGCTCCACGTTTGCATTACCGCCCTTTGTTATCGAGCGAATTTCGTAGCGACCTTCGTAAATTATCGGTCGGGTATGTTGTTATTGGCCGTCTAGCGGAACGCCAGAAAACGTCCAATAAAGGACACTTTGCCAGTGCAGGTGTCGGGGTGCCCCGAAGGCGGACAGGAGTGTAACATCCGCCGACCGCGGAGCGGCGTGCGGCATTGGGTGCTAAGTGTTTGCCGTCAGCGCCAAACTTCGACAGCGCAGATCGGGCAAAGTTTGGAGCTTCGCATCGTTGCTCAGCAATACCGCGTCCAGTGCCACGGCCGTGCCCGCGACAATGGCGTCGGGAACTCGTAAGCGGTGGGCACGACGCAACTTGACGGCTGCATCCTTGACGCCGGGGTCGATGGGAACAACGGTCAAATCATCAATTAACGCACGGAGGGGATCAAGTTGTTCGGGAGTGAGAGTCGGAAATGAAAGCAACTCAATTTCGGTTATGACGGATACGAAGTATCGCCCCACCGGCAACGGGTCGGCAAAGACACCTTGCTGGAGATAGATCACGGCATTGGTGTCGAGGACGAAGTTCAATCCCACTCGCCCCGGACCTGCCGCTGATACTCGAGGCCGTCGATCGGCCAACGGAGTTGACCCACGTGCCGAGAAAGATCGGTCGGCCCCTTCCCGTTTGGACTCTTTTCAAGAGCCTGCTCGATCTTCACCCAATCGTTGTAGTCTATTTGGACTGCCAACGGTTGCATGTTCTCATCGTTAATGATCTTTTTGCGAATTTCAAACATGGTTCGGTTCCTCAACGATACTACGTTATTATACCGACTTCTTGGTTGCAGGAAAAGACCCCGTGTTGCACCTTGTCCGCCACGATGTCCGGTAACCAAGCACGGTGCAGTTGAAGCCCTATCGGGAGAGCTAGGAGTGTGTTGACGTGCCTCTTCCGACCGGCCTGCTAGAATCCCTGACCATGACCACGGTTCCTAACACCTTTCTCGTTCGGGCTAAGAATCTACATCGGCACGCCATCGTCGTGGATACCCATTGTGACACGACGCAACGCCTCTTACAGTCCGATTGGGACTTTTCCGCACACCACGACGACGGGCATGTGGACATTCCACGGCTGCGTGAAGGCGGTATCGGCGGCGTCTTTCTCGCGGTTTACGCGTCGGGGCCGGTCGAGGCCGGTGCGGGCATCGCCGCGGCGCGTACTCAAATCGAACGTATCCACCAAACTGTACGGCATCACGACGCTTCCCTCACTCTGGCACGAACCGCCGACGATGTACGCCACGCGAAGGCCGGTGGGAAAATCGCGGTTCTGATCGGCATCGAGGGTGGGTATCTTATTGAGGACTCGCTCGACGTTCTTCGCGAGTTCCACGAACGTGGCGCAGCGTATTTAACTCTCACTCACGCGTTTCATACAAGCTGGGCCGACTCATCCGGAGTCCACGAAGAGTTGCCGCCGCTACACGGCGGACTGACGGACTTTGGACGCGAGGTGGTACGCGAATTGAACCGCTTGGGGATGATGGTGGACGTCTCGCACGTTTCCGACGATACGTTTTGGGATGTGATGGAAACTTCCTCCGCGCCGATCATCGCCAGCCACTCCTCGTGCCGCGTGGTGTCACCCCACCGCCGGAACCTGAGCGACGAAATGATCCAGGCGGTCGCACAGAGCGGCGGAGTGGTGCAGATCAATTTCCACGCGGGCTTCGTCGATCCGACCTTCCCGCCGATTGATCCACAGGTCATCCACGAGTGGTGGAAGTCAGATCCGACCGACCGCCAACCGCTGACGGACCATATAACCAGCCTATCAGTGCTGATTGACCACTTCGACCACGTCATCCGACTCGTCGGTCCGGACCACGTGGGGATCGGCTCGGATTTCGACGGCGTCCCGGCGCTTCCCGCGGGAATGGAAGATTGCTCGAAACTGCCGAACTTGACGGCCGCCTTGTTACAACGAGGGTATTCCGAAGAGGACCTGAAAAAAGTTCTCGGCGAAAACGTGCTGCGGGTCATGGAGCAATGTCAATGAGTGTCACGGGAGCTTCGATTATGATGAGTCCGCGGGATGACGGTTCGAAACCGGAGGAATCGCTCGCCTTCGCGTTGCGGGCGATTGCACGTCAGGCCGGGGTCAAAATCGACCACACGGAGTTGATCAAGGCGCTGGGCTTTGAGACCCCGGCGGCCCCCTCCCCTACCGCAACCCCTATAATGTTCGGTCGGGATGCATGTTTGATCGAAGCCGGGAATCTCGTCGGCATGCAAATCCGCGACGTTCATCCTCCTGCGGCCGCGCGGGGGCTGGAGAGCGCCGCTGAGTTTGATCAACACTTCGACGCCAGCTATCGACCGCTAATTCTCCGAGCACTGGAAAACAATCAAGGCGTCATTGCGTGGCGCGGCTGGCCAGGGGAGCGGGAACTCTCCTGGGGATGGATTCGCGTCGCGTGCGACGAAGGCGTTGGCTTTCGCGGGGCGACGATCTGGTCGGAGCGGGAACTCAATTCACTGCGCAATGACCTGCTGGTCCGCCCGGCAGTACAACTCTACATCGTCGAGCGCATCGGCTGTTGATGAGGCAATCAGGAGACTCAGGCTATGCGCACGAATGAACTCATATTTGCGGTCACGGATGTTGAAACTACAGGACTGCACCCGGAATGGAACGACCGAATTGTCGAAATTGCCATCGTCCGCGTCGATAGCGCGGGGAAGATTTTGGATGAGTACGCCACCCTAGTGAACCCTAGTCGCGACCTTGGTCCAATCGAAATCCACGGCGTTACTGCTTCAATGGCGAAACACGCCCCACCGTTCCTTGAGGTTGCTGGCGACATCGCTTCGCGGCTTGCCGATGCGCTATTCGTGGGGCACAACGCCCTCTTTGATTTGAGGTTCTTGAGGGCCGAGTACCGCCGAGCAGGGTACCCCATGCCCGACATACCGTACGTCTGCACAATGTTACTCGCGCCGCGAACCTACCCAACCATGCCTGGTAGATCGCTGGAGAAAGTATGTTCGCATCTTCACATTCGACGCGCGCCCGATCACACGGCCCACGGCGATGCCTTGGCAACGGCAGATGTGTTAGGGAAGTGCATATGGAAGTTGGTCCAATCCGGCTGTGCATTGGCCGAGCATCTCGGAATGCGTGGCGGAATGGAAGCGAGCGTATCGTGGGAAACTCCGCCACCGAGTGGCAAAATATGTACCCGAAGCACAGCACAACATGTGATTGAGGAGCAACGATCCTTAATCTCTCGACTCGTTCAGCGTCTTCCCTCTGCCCGCGACGTGACAACTGAAGTCGGCGAGTATTTAGGCATCCTAGATCGTGTTCTGGAAGACCGATCCGTTACGGCGGACGAAGCGGAATTGCTGATCTCATACGCAGAAGAGCTTGGTTTGGTCCAAGAACAGGTCCTTGCGGCGCATCGGCGCTACGTTCGAGATTTGTTGTTGACCGCGGTGTCCGATGGTGTTCTCTCCGAGCTCGAGCGCGAGGATGCAGAACGCGTAAGGTCTCTCTTGGGAATCTCGGAGGAAGATTATTCGCGAATCCGCCTTGAGCTCCTGCGCGATTACCAGCCGAGAACCGAGGCATCTGCCCACACTTCCGAACCGGATGATATTACGGGCAAACGTGTATGTTTCACCGGAATAATGACTTCGACGATTGATGGCGTGCCGATCTCCCGCGAACTTGCGGAACGCTTCGCATCCGAGCGCGGGATGGTTGTTGAAAAGAATGTTACAAAGCGTCTTGACTATTTGGTTGTGTCAGACCCAGAGTCCATATCAACGAAAGCAAGGAAGGCCCGGCAGTACGGCATTCGTATCCTTGCTGAGCCGGTGTTCTGGATGTTTCTGAAAGTTACCACAGACTGACCGTCTTTATCAATAAAGTGGGCACCTCTGAAAGCGTCCTGTAAGACACCGTGACCAAGTTGCAGATGACATCAACGTGGCGCCAATCCGGATTGGAGATTTGTAAAACCAAATCGATGATTGACCATCCAGCGTTACCGCCCGATGAGCTTTAGGAATTCTGGCTCATCGACTACCTTGATCCCTAGCTCTTTGGCCTTGTCGAATTTCGAGCCGGGCGAGTCGCCGTAGACGACCAGGTCAGTCTTTTTGCTGACGCTTCCGGCGACTGTTCCGCCGAGTTGTTTGATGAGGTCCTGTACCTCCTTACGGCCCATAGAGGAGAGCGTCCCGGTCACTACGACGGTTTTTCCAGAAAGCGGAGAGTCGGCGGCGACGTCGCGTTTAGGCTGTTTTGTGTTGACGCCAGCGTCTTCGAGCCTGGCCACGACTTTCGCGCCCGCCGCGCTGCGAAAGAAGTGGACGATGCTCGCGGCCAGTTCCGGACCGACGCCATCCACCTCGGTTAACTCGTATTCCCCGGCCGAAATCAGCTTGTCCATCGAACCGAAATGTTCGGCGAGTAGCTCGGCCGTGCTGGTTCCGACGTGCTGAATATTGAGGGCCGCGAGCAGCCGTGACAGCGGTTGACTCTTGCTCTGCTCCACCCCGTCAAGTAGGGTCTTCACGTTCTTGTCGCCAAGGGTGTTGGGGAACTTCAGTTCGTACAGTTCGTCCTTTCGCTTGTGCAGTTCGAATAAATCCGAAAGTCGGCGTACGAGCCCTGACTGAATCAGTTTCTCGATCCTTACCGGCCCAACTTCATCAAGATTCAACAGTTCCTTTTTGGCGAGCCTCAGGACCAGGCGTTTTAGGTCCGTGGGGTCAACCGGGTTAAAGTACTCAAAGACCGCCTGTGCCTCCCGCCGCCCGATTCCGGACTTGGACTGCAGTTCACTCACGGCGGCTCTTGGAAGAGTATCAAAGGTGGGGAATCCACGGGCGACTCGCCCAATGATCGAAAGGTCGGCGACGGGAATGTCGAGCTTCTCTAGGATCGGCTGCAGGGGGAGCGTGCGTACACGATCGATGCTCTGAAGTATCGAATCTCCAGTCTTCTCACCAAGCTCCTTGTCGGGAAGCCGCAGCGTTACAAGCTCGTCCCGCCGTCTGTGCAAATGATAGAAGTCCGCGAAGTCGTGGACGAACCCTTTGTCAACGAGTGTTTCGATGAGTACTTCTCCCGCCCCCTTAATGTGCATCTGGTTGCGGCCTGCGAAGTGGATCAGCCGTTCCTTAAGCTGCGCGGGACACGTCGGGTTAATGCAGCGAAGATAGACGCCACCTTCGTCCTGTTCGACTTCGCCCTTGCAAACAGGGCATTTGGTCGGCCGCTTAATCGGCTCCGCATCCTCAGGACGCCTCTCGACGACAACCGAAACCACCTGCGGGATGATCTCGCCCGCTTTTTCGACGATCACCGTATCGCCGATCATCACGCCGAGTCGATCCACCTGATCGAAGTTGTGCAACGTCGCATGGCGCACCGTCGTGCCGGAAAGCTGGACGGGATCCATGACGGCCCGCGGCGTGATCGTGCCTAGCTTGCCGACCTGGTAATCGACCTGACGCAAAACGCTTTCTGCTTGCTCGGCCGCGAACTTATACGCGATGCACCAACGCGGATAACGACTCGTCGTTCCCAGCGCGTCGCGCTGGTCGAGGGCGTCGAGCTTGAGCACCAAGCCGTCGGTTTCGTAGGGTAATTTTTTCCGCCGCGCGTCCCATTCGGGCAACCGCTCGATGATCTCCTCGATCGAACCGACGACGTTGCGGTAGGGACTTGTGGGGATCCCCCACCGCTTCAATTGCTCGAATAGTTCGGTATCCGAGTCCGCCTGGAGTGGTTCAATCCGACCGAAACCGTGAGCGACGAATATCAGTCCACGACCCGCGACGTTTCGGGGGTCGAGTTGTTTAAGGGTGCCGGTGGTGGCGTTGCGCGGATTGGCGAAAGGCTCCTCACCTTCTTTTTCCAGTTTGGCATTGAATTCGCGAAAGTCGTCCGTCGGCCAGACGACCTCGCCGCGGACCTCTAACAAACCTGGAAAGTCTCTGCCCATTAGTCGAAGCGGGATCGAACGGAGCGTGCGAGCGTTATGGGTGATATCGTCACCGGTCTCTCCGTCGCCACGTGTGGCGGCGACCTTCAATAATCCCTTTTCGTATGTGAGCGACACGGCCACGCCATCAACCTTGGGATCGACGACATAGCGGTACTTTTCGCCTCCTAGTCCCTTCGCAACCCGCGCGTCGAACTCGCGAAGCTGTTGTTCGTCGTAGGTGTTGTCGATGGAGAGCATGGGGACGGCGTGAGTGACGTGGACGAATCCCTCGATCGGCGATTCGCCGACGCGCTGTGTCGGGGAATCCGGCGCGATCAGGTCGGGGTTGGAATCTTCGAGTTCACGCAGCTCGCTCAGCAGTTTGTCGTACTGACGATCAGTGATCGTCGGACTGCCGAGGACATAATAGGCGTGGTCATGCTTGCGGATTTCGTCGCGGAGTTGTTCGACACGTTTCGCGTTGGACGTAGTAGACACGGTTTGACGAACTTAACACTTGCGCCGCGACTTACTTCCTTTTCCCAAACCTACAGGAACTCGATGCGGCCGACCATTTCGTCTACCGTCCGATACCGCCAGAGCGTGACTAGTGCCATCGTCACGCGCCCAATGGAGAAGCGTCGCACGGGGCAGAAGACGATCCCGCAGTGGCCCACGCCTTCCTTTGCGAGTCGCAGGAAGTCAGAATCGTGTGTCACGACAACTCGCCCTTGGGCATGCGCGAACGCAACTTGTTCGCGATCGGAAGCGCCGTTCAATCCCGCTTCGGTCGAGGTCATGACATCGATTCCGCGCCGCCGCAAGGCCTACCCCAAAGCGGGATCAACATTCTCATCCAGATGGAAGCGGATTGTCATCAGCGTCCCTGCCGGAACCTGTCAGGTATTCGGCCTTGAAGCGATCGACGAACTCGTCGTCCTCGCGCATCTGGCGGTCGATTTCCGCCCGGTTGTCGTGGTAGTAGGCCAAGGCAGCGTGCACGTCCGCAAGAGTGACGTGCGGGTACATGTTCGAAATGTCATCCGGAGAGCGACCAAGCTCGGTCCAAGCCACGATATCCTGAATTCGGATCCGCGTGCCCGCTAGGCAGGGTTTCCCGCCGGCAATGTCCGGACTCACTTCAATATGAGGAGCAGGGGTTTTTCGCATGTGCAACATTATAGTCGTGCAATCGGCGATCGCCAGATTCACGAAACATCGGTTCGGATGTCTACAGCCCCACTATATTGTAGCCCGCATCCACGAAGATCGTCTCGCCGGTCACGCCGGTGGAGAGATCGCTCGCCAGATAGACGGCCGTCTTACCCACCTCGACTGCATCGATGTTGCGGCGCAGCGGGGCCTTTTTTTCGACCCACTCAAAAATTTCATCGATACCGCCGACAGCCATCGATGAGAGCGTCTTGATCGGACCGGCGCTGATCGCGTTCACGCGGATTCCGAACTCGCCGAGTTCCAAGGCCAGATATCGCGTACACGCCTCGAGCGCGGCCTTGGCCACGCCCATCACGTTGTAACCGGGAACAGCCTTGTCGCTGCCGTAATAGGTCATGGCCAGGATCGACCCGCCCTTGGGCATCAATGCCTTCGATCGCCGGGCAGTCGCCACCAACGAGTACGCAGATATGTCCAGCGCCTGTGCGAACACTTCACGCGGAGTCTCGGCGAACTTGCCGGGTTTGAGGTACATTCGATCAGCGAAGGCCAGCGAGTGGACAACAAAGTCGATCGTATCAAATCGCTCGCGCGTCGCGGCGAACGTCGCGTCGAGGTCAGCGTCCTTGGACACATCGCAGGGCATCAGCCAACCGTTCGTAACCCCGATCTCCTCTAGGGCCTTCTGCACACGCCTCTCGTTCTTTTCCCCTGGTAGATAGGGAAACCCACAGTTCGCTCCTTCGCCCACGAAACATTTGGCGATGTGACAAGCGATACTTCGATCGTTGGCAATCCCGAAGACCAGTCCCTTACGACCGTCGAGTAGCTTCATAACCTTCTTTCTGCCACGCTTTCCGGTTCAGGATGGCGTATTGTCGTCGATTGCCTTCGTTCTGCAAGTGCTGCAACGCCCGCGTGCGATCAGTACCTGGAACGCAAGCGATCGGTTGTTGCGGGAGAGGCTCATACATCTCCAAACCGTCGTTCACGGGTCGCGAAATCCTTGATGGCCGCATCGAGATCGTAAGGAGTGAACTCCGGCCAGAGCGTCTCGCAGACGTAGATTTCCGCGTAGCTGATTTGCCAGAGCAAGAAGTTGCTGACGCGACGCTCATTGGCGGTGCGGATCAACAGGTCCGGATCGGGAAGGCCGGCCGTGTAGAGCGAACCCGAAATCAGCGGTTCGTCGATGTCCTCTGGTTGGACTCGCCCGGCCTGGACATCCCGGGCGATTTTGCGGACGGCATCGACGATCTCGTCGCGTGACCCGTAGTTGAGAGCCAAACAGAGCTTCAACCCGGTGTTCTCGCGGCTCATGGCTACCGTTTGGTCCATCTCACTCAGGACCGATGCGGGAAGCCCCTCGCGGCGGCCGACATGCATGAACCGCACGTTGTTGCCCATGATGGTGTCGCGTTCGGCGATCAAATAGCGCACGTAGAGGTCCATGAGAAAATCGACCTCGTCCCTGGGCCGCTTCCAGTTCTCGGTGCTGAAACTGAAGAGCGTAAGCGCCTCGATCCCCAACCGCGCGCAGTGGGTAACGATCGTCCGTACGCTCTTCGCCCCCTGCTCGTGTCCGCGGATTCGCGGCAAGTCCTGGCGCTTCGCCCAACGACCGTTGCCGTCCATAATGATGGCGATGTGCCGCGGAAGCTTTTCTCGCGGTAGGCCGAGGTACGACTGCGGGTCGAGCGGCGGTTTGGGCATGGACATTCAAATGTCGAATGGCGAATAGCGAATGGTGAATGAATGTGTCATGCGCGGGTCATAGGGGCTGCGGTCGCGTCGCACGAGACGAGTTCCTAATCGAAATGCCTCACGCAAGAGAACTTTCCGGTACCTGAACCACGTCGCGCAATTCGCCCCGTACCAGCGTTTGCGAGCGGTCCGGACCTACGCCCACAATCGAGATTGGAACGCCGATGAGAACTTCGATCCGATTAACATAATCACGGGTGTTCTTCGGTAAGTCCTCGAATTGGCGAACCGATCGCAACTCCTCCCGCCAACCCGGCAAGAACTCAATGATCGGCTCCGCACGTTCGATGCGCGACACGCTTGCCGGGAGCGTTCGCAGCGTTTGTCCGTCGCAACGGTACGCGACGCAGACGCCTATCTCCTCCAGCCCGGTCAGCGTATCTAGGTGCAACAAGGCCAAGTCCGTCGCACCGCTTAGCTGCGCGGTGTAGCGACAGGTCACCGCATCGAACCAACCACATCGTCGCGGGCGCCCCGTAGTGGTTCCGAACTCCCGGCCCTGACGGCGGATGCGTTCGCCAATCTCGTCTTTCAATTCGGTCACGAACGGCCCCGATCCGACCCGCGTCGAATAGGCCTTGCTGACGCCGATCAACCGCGTCACGCATTGCGGGGGAACGCCCGCCCCGGCGCCGATTCCGTGCGGCCCGGTGCTGCTCGAAGTAACGTACGGGTACGTACCGTGATCCACATCGAGGAGGATGCCGTTGGCCCCCTCGAACAAGAGCGATTTGCCGCTCTCGATTGCTTCATGCAGGAACCGGGTCGTATCGCAAACATTGGAGCGCAACCGTTCGGCGGCCTGAGCCAACTTGTCGAGTACCGTTTGCGCGTTCAAGTCGCCGTCTTCACCGTACATCGCGGAGAACGAGGCCTTCTTCGCCTCCACAATCCGGCGGACGCGAAGTGTCAACTCCTTGTCGTCGAGCAGATCGGCAAACCGCACCGCCGTAGTACGACGCATCTTGTCGGCATAGCAAGGCCCGATCCCACGCGCGGTGGTTCCGATTTTTCCCTCAGCGCCGGCGGCACGCTCGCTCAGTTGATCTTCGATTTTGTGGTAGTCTAGCACCAGGTGCGCTCGGTCGCTGATCTTCAGGCGATCGGCCACGTCCACACTGCGCACCGCCAATGCGTCGATCTCCGCGAGTAGAGCAATTGGATCAACGACCACGCCCGGCCCAATGACGCCGACCGCGGTCTCGTGCAAAACGCCGGTCGGAAGTAAATGTAAGGCGAAGGTCTCACTGCCCACGCAAACGGTGTGTCCCGCGTTGGCCCCGCCGTTGAAGCGGACGACGATGTCGAATGCCGGGCAGAGAAGATCAACGACCTTCCCCTTGCCCTCGTCGCCCCAGCCGAAGCCGAATACGCAGGTGTGTTCCGATCGCTTGCGTGCCATACTGTCCGCCGAGCCTCGCTGCATCGTCCCCGTGATGAGGGCATAAAAATAGGGCCGCCCGACGGGGGCCCTCCTTGCGTTCTACGCCCTTTGTCGTACGCTACCCAAGCCAGTCCATACTGTCAAATCCCACCATCATCACCAACGAATTGTGTTTTGTCATAAATAACAAGATATTAAATATATTTCTTATGGATTATAGTTGACATGTTGCTTATTATACCATAAAACCACGAATCGGTAGAATGGTGCCATCCGCCTCTTGGCGGGGCACGAGTTAACGGTCCTTCTTTTAGAGGAGCAAGCGTGGATACGACTGAGCTGCGGAAGTTCCTGGCGATCCCCTACGACGAGTTGGAGGAGATGAACCTGGAGGCCAAGCGCCAACGGCTCGAACATGTCGAGCGCGGCACGGTCGAGGAGCAGCGTCGTAAATATCTGACCGACGAGAAGCGGATCAAGGCCGTCACCGTCTGCTTCTGCGACCTCGAAGGCCGGTTCCACATGCTCGACTATGATAAGAAATTCTTACTTAAGTCGGCTGACAACCTCACCTTCGACGGATCGTCAATCCGCGGCTTCTCGGAAATCGCCGAATCCGATCTGAAGTTGATACTCGATTGGCCGGCGTTCTATTGGCTGCCTGCGGATGTCTTCGGGCCGGGTAAGGTCATCGTCTTCGGCGAAGTACATGCCCAGGATGGTTCGCCCTACAAGAGTGATTTTCGGTCGCGGCTTCGGCTGTTCACGGAACAACTCACCCGCGATGAGCGGATGGTGCTGCACATCGCGCCGGAGATCGAGGGCTTCCTGTTCAAGGAGACCGACGCCGAGCGTAGCTACCACGAGACGGGCAAGTTCGAGTTTATCTCGACCGGCGGATATTACCATTCGCTGCCGCAGGACCCATTGCGTCAATTCATCGACCGCTGCGCCGAGGCCCATCGCTCGATGGGATTGGGCAATGAAAAAGACCATCCGGAGGTCGCTCCGTCGCAATTCGAAATGAATTTCGGCTATTCCGAGTCGGTGATCACCGCCGATCAAATCCACCTTTACAAGCTGGTGTGCCGCCAGGTGGCACGCAGCATGGGGCTTACGGCGTGCTTCCTGCCCAAGCCCGTCGCGGGCGTCAACGGCAGCGGCATGCACTGCAACATGTCGTTGAACCGCAACGGAAAGAACCTCTTCTACGACAAGAGCGGGCAGGACGGCGTCTCCGAGTTCGCGTGGAGTTTCATCGACCGGATCCTCAACAACGCGACGGATATTTGCCTGGTGCTGAATCCGAGCGTGAATGCGTATCGTCGGCTGGACCCCCACTTTGAGGCCCCCAATCAGATCAAGGCCTCCGCCACCAATCGCGCCGCGATGATCCGCATCCCGCTGGGCAACGAGCGAAGCGCACGGATCGAGTTCCGTTCGGTCTCGCCGGATACAAACCCTTATCTGCTGTTCTACACGTTGCTGCGGACGGGTCTGGAGGGTGATTTACCCGATTCGGCCGACGCCGAGGGCAAGCGCTATCGCACGCGGTTCCTGCCCGACAATATCCACGACGCCATCCGGCTGTTCAAAGCCAGTCGGTTGGCGGTGGATATTCTCGGCGAGGACTCGCACGTCAAGTACGTCGAGCAGAAGCAAAAGGCCGCCGACCGCTGCCCCAAGGAAATCGGCACCCGCGTCAAACCCGGCGAAGTAATGTTCCACCACGAGGTGACGAACCAACTGCTGTGGAGCCAGTTCTGACGGCAGTTACGAATTACGAGTTGTGAGTTACGAGTTACGAATTGCGCCCCGAGCCGCGAGCGGATGAGGATTGTGTACCACGGCCATGTCAGCGGCGGCGTTTGCATTGCTCGCGGCGCCCCAGCACGTAAGTCACCCGAGTTGTACCCCTCACCTTGCCCTCTCCCCTCGAGGGGAGAGGGCTGCTCCCACACAGCTTAACGTGGTCCGGTGAAGGCGTCTTCGAAGAAAAAGAAATCGAACAAGTCCACGTCGCCGTCGTTGTCGGCGTCGAAATCACCGTGTGCGCCAACGATGACCGACACCAAATACTCCGACTGGTTCCGCAGGGCTCCGTTGCAATCCAGCACCGACTTGTCGGTGACGACGAGCCGTAAGGTGTAGGCGCACGGCCGCAGTCCGGCTGTACTCCACTGCCCAAGCAGACCGTTGATTACCTGCATTGTACCGCTTGCGATGGTCACCCAGGCGTGGGCGTCGCCGCCGGTGAAATACAGTGCCCAACCGTCCAGATGGGTGTCAGAGGCCGTCCCACGGATGTCCACCTGCCCCACCACGTTCGAGCAAGACGTAGGCGAAGTGATGACGGCGATCGGGGTCGTGTTGTCGATGACCACGTCCCGCGTCTGCGGAGTCGCCGAATGGCCGCACTGATCAGTGGCGTCCAGCCGGAGTCGGTAGTTACCGTCCGGGATGCCGGCGCGCGTGTTCCACGATGCCAGGGGGTCGTTGAGTACGGTTCCCGCGTAGGTCGGGTGGGCGGGGTCCACCGGGTTGAAGGCACCCGCGGGAAGCGCAGCATATCGAACGGTGTAGCTGTCCGCCACGCGGGCGTTCTCGTCCCACACCGTGCCGTCCACGCAGACGCTACCACCAAGGACAGCGCCGTTTGCCGGCGAGCGGATACTCGCGTCGTCATATTGTTTGTCCACAAAGAGCCAGGCGACGACGGAACTCACCCGGCCGCATACGTTGGTTGCGCTGAGCCGCAAGAAGTACCAGCCCTGCGACAGGCCCGCGGTGTTCCATGTTCCGCCGCCCAGAAGGTTTCCGTTCACCACCGGAATCGAGTCGATATAGATCCGAATCCAGGTGTCCCCGTTGACCGGCAGATACTCGACCACATAGCCGGCGAACGTCCCATCCGGATCGTAGGCCGAACCCTGGACAGCAACGCTGTCGCAAGCGACTCCCGATGGCGCGGGCCAGGATAGCGGCGAGGAAATGACCGCTATCGGCGGCGTAGTATCAACATCGCATTGGTCGACGATGGTAAGGGTCGCGCCCAGGCAGAGATCACACCCTACCGCGTTGTTGCCGTACGCTCCGACCTCGAGGAAATACTCCTCGCCCGCATTGACGGCGAAAGAAACAGCGGAACTCCGGTACGTCCCGCAGAAGTTCGTGCATTCCGGAGTCGCCGAATCATCGTTGCAGCCTCGCTCGACCATAAACCCGCTGCAAACACCCTGAAGTGTTCGCACGACCGTGTCGTACGCGGTCGTCGGATGACAGGTCGAAAAACGGGCAACGCCCGTGACCTCCGACAAGAATCTGAACCATACGTTGCGCCCCACACCGCTGGAGCATGACCAGTTTTCGGATGCGGAGAGGGCATCCTGGGCGTCGATCTCGACCCTGTGGACTCCGGGAGCACCCGGCAACTCCCGGGCGGATTGGCAGACGATGTTGGTCGGTGCTTCGCCGCACGGCTGACCGATCGAGACGATGACACCCAGACACAACGTGCAACCGGCCGAGTTCTGATTGTACGAGCCGACCGCGAAGCGATAGGAAACGCCCGCGTGGGCGTTGAAGGTGACCCTCGAACCAGAGCCGTTACACCCATTGGCGCACTCGGGGGCGATCGTGTCGTCATTGCAATCGACGTCGTCCATGAGGTTGCACTCGGCGTCCCCACCGCTCCAGACCTCGAGCACCGTGTCGTACGTCGTGGCGGGGTGACAAGTGCTGATGGTCACCGGACCAGGCAACGTCGGCGTCACCTGGAACCAAACAGTGTGACCGACGGTCATCCCGCAATAGGTCGTGACGCCGGTGGCCGCGGACGCATCCATCAGCACTACATGCTGACCAACCTCCCCGGAAATCACCCGTGGCACAGCGCAAGCGTCGCTCGGCGGCTCGCCGAGAACACATTGCTGAGCATACGCCGACGGAATGCCACCTCCGAGGCACCCGATCATGGCCGCGCATCGCAGGACCGTGCTGAATGCTTTTCTTGCCGATGTTTGTTGACTTAACGCGCTCATTGTTTCACCTCTCCTTAACCAATCGATGTCAGGCATTGGCGGCGGAACCAGCGCAATGCGGTTCCCCAATCCATACCGCTATGTTTTTGTTGGTCGGGAAGTTTCGGTGAGGTGAGGCGGCGCCGGCCCGAAGGCCGTCCCATCCGCCGAAAACCACTCCCCGAGCGGTGTTATTTTACCATTTTACCATGAGGATTCAACGGTCTACAAGTCCAAAAATCCCGCATAACGATGGCCTGCTCCCCAAAAATTGAACCGGTCGGTATGAGGGTCTAACCGCCCCAGGAAAGGGCAGGGAAGAATGGCGATACTGTTGCCAACTATGGTGTTGTCATGGGTTTACATCAATTGGAGTTGCACGCGCTACTCGTCGCGTGGGCGTTGCATGGGCGGGTAACGATGTCTCCGGCGTTTTAGCCCGGATTATTCATACTGCCCCGATTGAAGGTGGGCGAGGCTGGGCGGGCGACGGCCATGATGCGTTGTGCACAAGTTGGGCATGATGCGTGCAG
>JAGVHG010000069.1 GCA_020056715.1 Phycisphaerae bacterium
ACCCATCTTGCGGAACAGATCAGCTCCCTGCGGCACATTGAGCTGCGCGGGTTGATGGCGATGGCCCCGCTGACCAGCGACGAATCGGTCATCCGTCATGCCTTCCAGCGCGTCCGCGAGCTTTTCGAGGAGGTCATCGGCGAGCGGATGTGCGGGCCGACCTTCAAGGAGCTATCGCTGGGCATGAGCAGCGACTTCGAGTACGGCATCGAGGCCGGGGCCACCTATGTGCGGATCGGCTCCGCGCTCTTTGAAGGGATCGAACTTGCCCCCCAACCTGCCGAGGTCGAGTGACCGTCACGTCGCATTGGGTGACACTGGTCCGCCGATCGGCGGATCCGTCAGTGCGTCCAAGGAATCGCCCACTTGCCGTGGTACCGTCACCGTGTTCTGCGGCTGCATGTTCAGCGGTAAGACGACCGAGTTGTTGCGGCGTCTAGCCGAATACCCTTGCGGAAAAGCTCTGGCCTTCAAGCACGCGATCGATACGCGCTACAGTTCCTCCACGATCGTATCGCACGGAGGCAAGGCCTCACCCGCTATCGTCGTGGCGGATGCAGGTGCCATTGAGCGGCACGTCACTGACGGCATCGAGATAGCGGCGATCGACGAGGCCCACTTCTTCGATGAAAGTTTGGCCGACGTCGTCGCCCGTTTGGCCCAGCGGGGCGTGGATGTCGTACTGACCTCGCTACAGCCCGATAGTTGGGGCCGACCTTTTCCGGCTGCCGAGCGGCTGCTCGCCATCGCCGACGAACCGATGGTCACAACCGCCACCTGCGCTCGTTGCGGCGTATTGGCCGACCGCACCCAGCGCCTCTCGCCCATCATTGACGGCCGAATGGTCGTCGAACCGTCGAATTACGAACCGCGCTGCCGAAACTGCTGGCGACCCCCGCCCGAACCGCAGTAAACGCACCTTCCGGCTCCCGTCTCGGATCGGTCATTTCTGGCCGTTTCTGTTTTCTGCCTTCTTGCGTTTCTGGGTTTCGGTGTTTCAGCGTTTCGCGTCTGGCGTCGGCTAATCGCGGCGACCCGTGACTCTCGATACGTAGTAAAGCAAAGTGACGACGGCGGTGATGGTGGCGGCGACGTAGGTCATGGCCGCAGCGCTGAGGACCTTGCCGACGACGCGGTCTTCTTCGGCGGTGACCATGCCGTTGGCCAGCAGAACTTGGCGCGCTCGTTTGGACGCGTTGAACTCCACAGGTAGGTTTACGAGTTGAAAAAGAACGACAACGCCGAAAAGCGCTAGCCCGACGACGGCCATCCCCGTGAAGCCCAAAATGATGCCCATGAAGATAAGTCCGACGGACATGTTGCTGCCGATCGACGCCATGGGCACCAGACCGCTGCGAAATGCCAACGGACCGTAGGCAGTCGCGTCTTGGATGGCGTGGCCGACCTCGTGCGCGGCGATGCCCACGGACGCGAGCGAACGGCCGTGGTAGACATCGGGGCTAAGGCGGAGCACTTTGTGTTTGGGATCGTAGTGGTCGCCAAGAAACGAGTCAGCCGGTTCGATGGCGACGTTGTTGATGCCGTGGACGTTGAGGATTCGCTGGGCAGTCTCCGCCCCGCTCAAGCCGCTGCGGGCGGTAATCTTCGAGGCGTGGGCGTAGGCCGACTTGACCTTCATCTGGGCCCAAAGAGCGAGCAAAATCGCCGGGCCGACGTACAAAAAGTACACTGGATCAAAGAAAACGAACTGTCCCATCAAATCCATCGGTTTAATATCCTACCGGCGGGATGCGGTTCGTAAAGCGAAGATTTGCCGTTTGACAGGGTGCCCGTGGTCGGTTATATGGAGTGGTAACCGGTCTAAAGCGTTCCCGCCCAATCGGCAGAGACCTTTCGAATCGGGGAGACGGGCGTTTTGCTCTCGAGCGGTGTCGGCCGTGGTAACGGATCGCGGCCCCACGCGGGAGAACGCCGTCAGGGCATCAGGTTGGAGCGTAGTTTGAAGAAGATTTATGTAGGAAACCTTTCGCGGAACACCAGCGAGCAAGAGCTGGAGGCGGCCTTCAGCACCCACGGGGCCATCCGCAGCGTGGCCATCATCCGCGACCGCTACACCGGCGATTCGCGTGGCTTCGGGTTCGTCGAGATGGACAACGAGCAGGAAGCGGGCACGGCAATCGCGGCCTTAAACGGCACCGAACTTGGCGGGCGGACGCTCACGGTCAACGAAGCCAAGCCGATGGAACGTCGCTCCGGCGGCGGTGGCGGTGGTGGTGGCGGCTACGGTGGTGGTGGCGGCGGCGGTGGACGCGGCGCTGGTGGCGGTGGACGCGACCGCGGTGGTTACGGCGGCGGCGGCGGACGCGACCGGCGGTAGGCGGTCCTCTTTCAGCAGTAACCGCTCGCACTAGCCTCGCCTCGGTTAGTCATCCGGATCATCCCAGGTACCGATAGCCTGGCTGTTTGCGGGTCGTTAGACCCGCCAGGGCCAGGGTATGACCATCGCGGCTACATAATGGCACGCGCCAAGTGCGGTTGCGCCTGCGCTTCTGCACGAAGTACGCTCCTCCAATCGCACCGTCGGCACTCTTCTTTGGACGCTCATCCTTCTCGTCGGAGCGGAGTCGGAACTACACGCCCGGGTTTGGCGACTGAAACGTTGTTCCGATAGGCTGTCCGCTTGTTTCTTGATGGTCTCACCGTAACAATGCGGTCGTAGGGCGCGGCTCCTCTTTCGACGGAATACGAAAGCCCAAGCGTCCGGTCGATGCGCTTTAAGCCGGACGCGCCGGATGCAGTGTGTTACGCATCCGGCACGGAGACGCCGCACGACTGTCGATGAAAGCGAAACGAATGCCCACATCGGATCTCGCTCGTAAAGGTGGAACCGGTTTTCTGCGCGAGTTGGGTTTTCTCGATTCGACGATGATCGTCGCCGGGTCGATGATCGGCTCGGGCATTTTCGTCGTCTCGGCCGACATCGCCCGCAACGTCGGCTCCGGTGGATGGCTGATCCTCACTTGGGTCTGCACAGGGTTGCTCACGCTTGCCGCGGCGCTTGCATACGGAGAGCTGGCGGCCATGATGCCCCATGCCGGCGGGCAGTACGTTTACCTCCGCGAGTCGTACTCGCCGCTGTGGGGTTTCCTCTACGGGTGGACGCTGTTTCTCGTCATTCAGAGCGGGACGATCGCGGCCGTGGCCGTCGCGTTCTCCAGGTATTTGGGCGTCCTGATTCCGGCGATTTCGCCGACGGCCTGGATCATCAAACCGATCAACATTTCCTCGAGCTACGCCGTCAGCCTCTCCACGCAGCAACTGCTCGCGGTTTTGATGGTTGCGGTGTTGACGTACCTCAACACGCGGGGGATCCGCCTCGGCAAGCTCATTCAGAACACATTTACGGTGACGAAAACGCTCTCCCTCGTGGCCCTTGTGGTGCTCGGCCTGGTCATTGCCGCCGCAGGTACGGCAGTCTCGGCGAACTTCGCCGATTTTTGGACCCCTCGCGGGGTGACCACGATCAAGCCCGACCTGTCGTTCGTGTCGGGGATCTCCGCCACGGACGGCGCCTACGGGCTGTTCATCGCCCTCTGCGTCGCCCAAGTAGGTTCGTTATTTTCATCCGACGCTTGGAACAACATCACGTTCACGGCCGGGGAGGTGAAAAACCCGCGCCGCAATATCCCCCTTGCCATGGCGGTCGGAACAGGGATCGTCACCATTCTCTATGTGCTGGCGAACGTGTCCTATCTCATTCTGCTACCGTTTGACGGGATTCAATTAGCCCCGGATGATCGGGTTGCGGCCGCGGCGCTGGGACGAATCTTCGGCGACGCCGGAGCGATCGTTATGGCCGTCGCGATCATGATCTCGACCTTCGGCTGCAACAACGGATTGGTGCTCGCCGGGGCGCGAGTTTATTATGCGATGGCCCGCGACGGACTTTTTTTCAGGGCGGCGGCGAAGCTGAACGCCCACCACGTTCCGGCGGTGGGATTGGTGTTGCAGGGCGTCTGGACGGCGATGTTGGTACTTCCAAGAACCCGACTTCGAGAAGCCACCGGCGCCTACACGCTCGACCCCGCTACCGGGGCCGAGCAGTACGGGAATCTCTATAGTAATCTTCTCGATTACGTGATGTTTTCGGCGGTCCTGTTTTACGTGCTGACCATCGTGGGGTTGTTCATTCTGCGGCGAAAGCGACCGGACGCGGAGCGGCCCTACCGGGCCTTCGGGTATCCGTTCGTGCCCGCGCTGTACATCGCCGGGGCCAGCGCCTTCATGGTCGTGTTGATGGTTTACAAAACGCAGACGACGTGGCCCGGACTCGTGCTCGTGCTGACGGGAGTGCCGGCGTACTTAATCTGGAAAAGGCTCGGCGCGCGTCCTTCGCAGCGTGAGTTCGACGACGCGCCGATAAACGGCTGACCGCGGCGCCCACGGCCGCAGGGAGATTCGCAAGAATGGGTAGCCAACTGTTTATACGCAAGCCTCTCTCGCTTCTGCTCGAAGAGATGAAGGGGGAGAATCGCCTGCGCCGCATCCTCGGTCCGGTTCAGCTCAGCGCCTTGGGCGTCGGGTGCATCATCGGGACGGGGATTTTTGTATTGACGGGCAAGGCGGCGCACGACACCACCGGGCCGGCCTTGATGCTTTCGTTCGTCGCGGCAGGGACGGCGTGCATCTTCGCCGCGCTTTGCTACGCCGAATTCGCATCGATGGTCCCCGTCGCGGGGTCGGCGTACACCTACGCCTACGCCACCATGGGGGAACTCTTCGCCTGGATCATCGGGTGGGATCTGATTCTCGAATACTCGGTCGCTTCGTCGACTGTGGCTCACGGCTGGTCCAAGTACTTCCAGGACTTTATCAGCATCCTGGGGGTCCACGTCCCATACGCCCTGTCCACCGCCCCCTTCGACTACAATACGGGACTCGGGAAGATGGTGGGAACTGGCGCGATCCTCGATCTTCCCGCGATCCTGATCACCTGGATCGTCACCTGGATTCTCGTTCGCGGGATCAGGGAGAGTGCTAGTTTCAACGCCGCGATGGTGATCATCAAAGTCATCATCGTGTTCTTCGTCATCGTGGTTGGCGCATTCTACGTGGACCCGAAAAACTGGGTGCCGTTCGCTCCGTACGGCTATTCCGGGATGAGTTTCTTCGGAAAGACAGTTCTGGGGCAGCACGGTGCGGGCGGCGAGCCACTGGGTATGTTGGCGGGGGCGGGGATCATTTTCTTCGCCTACATCGGCTTCGATTCGGTCTCGACCCATGCGGAGGAAGCTAAGAATCCCCAGCGTGACGTGCCGATCGGGATCATTGTTTCGCTGGTGCTCTGCACAGTGCTCTATATTGCCGTCGCCGCCGTTCTGACGGGCATGGTTCCCTATGACAAACTCAATATCGAGGCCCCGGTTTCGGATGCGTTTCGACAGGTTGGATTGCCGTGGGCGCAGTTCTTGATCTCCCTTGGAGCGGTGGCGGGGATTACGTCGGTTCTGCTCGTGCTGATGCTCAGTCAGCCGAGAGTCATGCTCGCCATGGCCCGCGACGGGCTTGTGCCCCAGAGCTTCTTCGGAGCGGTGCACCCGCGTTTCCGAACGCCGTGGAAGTCGACGATCCTGACCGGCACGTTCGTTTCTGTGCTGGCCGGCATTATGCCGTTGAGAATCCTTGCCGAGCTGGTCAACATCGGGACCCTCCTGGCGTTCGTCATTGTATGTGCCGCAGTTCTCATCATGCGACGCACGAATCCGAACGCCGCGAGGCCGTTCCGCTGCCCGTTGGTTCCCCTGATTCCGATTCTGGGCGTGGCCACATGTCTGTTGCTCATGTTCGCGCTCCCGACGGAGAATTGGTGGCGACTGGGGATTTGGCTGGCCATCGGATTCGTGATCTATTTCACGTACGGGCGGTATCACAGCGAGATGGCGAAGTTCGTGCCCCAGCCCAACGGTGGGACGCTTGCACCCGCCGATGATAGAGAACCGGGCTTGGATCCGTAGGAGCGTGTATAAAAAGCTCTCTCCCCCATAGGGGGAGAGGGTTGGGTGAGGGGGAAAATCTGCGGTTGGTGGGATGTCTCACCCTCACCCCGGCCCTCGTCCTGGAAGGGAGAGAGGGTTCTTAAACACGCTCATTAGGTGAGAATTAATTGCGTCTCCAACTCCATTAAAGACCCACGCGCCGTCTTGAGGAAGCGAATGTAGTCCGCTAGTCTGCCGAGTCGGCCCTTGCCGTGAACAGAGGTGCGGCGCGGCCGGTTCGGGTCCCCGAGAGGATCGAATGAGATGCTAAAGGGCTTATTTCGTACCAAGAACCTGGACGATATCCTGGCGGCGGCCAATCGACCACATGCCAGTTTGCGACGCAGTCTCGGCCCGGTGCATGTCACGCTGCTGGGCATCGGGGCGATCATCGGGGCGGGCATTTTCGCGACCGTCGGAGAGGCCGCCGTCGGGGTCGGCGGCGTTCCCGGCGCCGGGCCGTCTCTTGTGTTGTCCTTCGTCATCACCGCCGTCGTCTGCGGATTCACCGCTCTGTGCTATGCGGAGTTTGCTTCGATGGTGCCGATCTCCGGGTCGGCCTACACCTACGCCTACGCGACCCTCGGCGAGCTGATCGCTTGGATCATCGGTTGGGACCTCATCCTCGAATATGCCGTGGGTAATACCGCGGTGGCCATCAGTTGGGCCAACTACTTCCGCAAGCTGCTTTCCGGACTTGGGATTCCTTTCCCGATCTGGCTTGCGACGGATTATCGCACTGCCGCCCTTGACCCGGCGATCATCGAAGCGGCCCCTCATATTCTGGGCATCCCGATCGTCTTTAATCTGCTCGCGTTCTTCATCGTGGCCGCCCTGACCGTGATCCTGGTGTGGGGCATCCGCGAGTCGGCCGCGTTTAACGCGGGCATGGTCGTGGTGAAATTGATCGTGTTGACGTTTTTCGTGGCTGTGGCGATCTACTTCGTCTCACCTTCGGAGATGGCCAAAAACTGGCACCCCTTCCAACCCACGGGATGGACCGGAACGCTCGCCGGAGCGGCGGTCGTGTTCTTCGCCTACATCGGGTTCGACGCCGTCTCCACCGTTGCGGAGGAAACGCGCAACCCGACCCGCGATCTGCCCATCGGCATCATCGCCTCGCTGATTATCTGCACGGTCATCTACATCGTCGTCGCGGCGGTATTCACGGGAATTGTGCCTTACCCCGAACTAAAGAACCTCACGCCGTCGGAGTTGGCTGAGTCGCTCACGGTCGCGCTAGACCGTGCTGCCCCGCACCAGGTTTGGGCGACCAACATCGTCGCGTTTGGATCGGTGGTCGCCCACACCGCGGTCCTGCTCGTGTTCCAAATGGGACAGCCGCGGATCTTTTTCTCGATGGCCCGTGACGGACTTATGCCGGCCAAGTTCGCCTCGGTTCATCCGCGGTTCAAGACGCCGCACGTAACCACGATTCTCACCGGCTTGGTGGTCGGCGTCGTCTCCTCGGTGACCAACATCAGCGAAATGGTCGCCCTCACCAACATCGGGACGCTTTTCGCCTTTGTACTCGTCTGCATCGGCATCCCCATCCTTCGATTTCAAGACCCGGATCGGAGGAGACCGTTCCGCGTTCCGTTCGGACCGCTGCTTCTTCCGGTGCTCGGGGCGATGTCCTGTCTTGGGCTAATGTATTACCTTCCACCCGCGTCGTGGTGGCGATTTGTCGGATGGTTGCTGATCGGGCTGGGGGTGTATACCGGGTTCGGGTACTCCGGCAGCCTGATCGGGCAGGCCATGGGGCGTCCGACCCGAACGCCGCTTTGCCTTATAGTGGCCTCGTTGGGCTGTCTCCTGGTTGCCGCGGGGATGTTCACCATCCCCCACGACGCCGGTCCGTCAAAGCTCCTCAACGCGTTAGTCGAAGCCGCTGCCGATGGACATGGCCGAGTCCTGACAGGTTTCAGCTTGGCCGCCGCCGGACTGGTCATGGCCTACTTCGGTTGGTATTTCGAGTTAACCCGTCGAGCCGCACCTTCCGCGAATTGATTCTTCGTTTACATCTTGCCTGGTCGTTGGTGATCCTACGCGACCGCGGAAAGCGCGCACGGCGATGCGACGGCTCGCCAGTCTAGGGTGAGCTTAGTGGCTACTACGGCAAGGATGATGGCGCAGCGCCACCCGTACACCATTCTCGCGCGCAGCGCGTAAGGCGCTGCGCGCGGAACCCGGCACGACGAATCCATCCCCGCGGTTACGGTGGGGTTAGTCTTGGGTTAGCCGCCCTTGCGACCCTGATAGCAGTCCCGACAGTAAACGGGACGGCCATCTGTGGGCTTGAAGGGGACCTCGGTCGGCTTTCCGCAACCGGCGCAGGTGGCCGGGTGCAAAAAGCCGACCGAGGAGATCGGAAGAGCACACGTCTGAAC
>JAGVHG010000114.1 GCA_020056715.1 Phycisphaerae bacterium
AGGGTCGGGGTGAGGGGTGATCGTTTCCAGCGGCGAGGGCCTGGGGAGGGTCAATCGCACCCGGCGAAGCTGTCATTCTGAGCGTCAGCGAAGAATCTCCTTGGCACGTCGCAGGCGAACCAACGAGCGGGCAATCAAGGCCGCGACCGTCAGAGAGCAGCCAGTTGTAGCGTCGCGGCTTGTCACCCGGCGCAATCCGTCCCCCAAGCGCCGGCGCGGGTGCATTGCCCGTTCGACCTCAACGGATTACTCTCAGGAAGTACAAGAGATTCTCATTGAGGAATACATGTAGAAGATGTAGAGAGGATTGCACATGTCGACCCCGCAGGATCATAAGACTGCGCCCAACGCATTTGAGGCTGCAAAATCAATCGCAGAAAAGTTGGGAGATTTCGAAAAGGCCGAACAGGAGCGGATTCTACGCTGGGTCGCGGAGAGTTTGGGCATCCAGCTTGCCGCGCCGATGTCCGCGCCGCAACCTGCGTATCACACACTGCCCCCTACGCACGGTGGCGGACCCCCGCCCTTACCATACCCGGCAGTCCGACCAAAGGACATCAAGACTTTTAAGGAGGAAAAGCAGCCTAAGAGCGACAACCAATACGCGGCGGTCGTCGCGTACTACTATCGCTTCGAGGCACCGGAGGGACAGCGGCGCGACACGATCAACGCCGAGACGCTGCAGGAATCGACCCGTCAGTCCGGTTGGAAGCGACTCGCAGCGCCGGGCATGACACTGACGAACGCGATGACCCAAGGCTACCTCGACCGCGTAGATCGCGGCGAGTACCGCATCAACACCGTTGGCGAGAACCTCGTTGCCATGACCTTACCGGGCGGCGGCGACAACGGCGGCGCCGCGCGCAAACGCGGCGGCCGCAAGAGGGCAGCTAAGAAGGCCGCAAAGAAGGTTGGCAAGAAGGCCCGCAAGGGCGGTGGCGAGTAGCGCCGTGGACCTGCACTCCCGCATCGACGACACGATCAACGCTGTCGCCCGCGCCCGGAAGGTGGTCGCGGCTGGGAAGTCGGTGCAGGTGAGCTCAGCGGAAGAGCGGGACCTCATGAAGACAGTCGCGTCACTCTGGTACCAGAAGCACCGGCCCGAGATGGTCGCATCTGCCGACACGACTGTTCTTGCCGCGGTCGACGCGCCGCTAAAGCGTGTGTTCGACTCGGCGGCCAAGTCCGCGGCGCGAACTACCTACGTCGCCTCACTTAAGGCCGCCCGCAAGGCGCTTCTCAAGCTCCGCGATTCGCTGCCCGCCTCCCCGGTCGTGCCCGCGCCGATACTCGCAACGACGGATGCGCCCCCGAGCTTCGCACCACTCGCCTCCGACCAGCGGATGCAGCAGATCATGGAACGGCGGTGGGCTGAGTGCGTAGCGTGCCTGCGGGGCGGGGCGTACCTCGCGGCGGTCGTCATGATGGGCGGCCTGCTCGAGTCCTTGTTCGTATCGAAGCAGAACCGGCTCACCGACAAGACGCTGCTCATTAAGGCGATACGGGCTCCACAGTTCAAGGGTAAGACTCTTCCGCTGCAGGAGTGGACACTCAACCACTACATCGAGGTCGGCAACGAGCTTGGCTGGATCGGCGAAGCCGCGAAGCGGGTTAGCGTTGTGCTGCGCGATTACCGCAACTTCGTTCATCCACAGGCGGAGTACGCGCAGCAGATCAACCTCGTTGAGCAGGACGCCCGACTGCTCTGGGACATCGCCAAGAATTTGACTAGGGAACTCCTTGCCTCGCCATAGCGCGTGCAGTACGCCCATCGCGCGAATGGTCGCTGGGTATGATGTATAGTAACGGCAACGGACTAGATTCTAGCGCACGTGTCCCACCGCCCTGCGAACGGTGCAATAGGCCGTCATTCGTAACGGTTGAAGTTTAGAGACCCGACGCTTCTTTTACGTCTGCAAGGAGGCTCCCTACCAATCGCCCCATCGAGCGTCTGATTTCATCGTCTCCGATCTCAATAATGCTTTCGTAGAACAGATAGGATTGCACCTTGAGGCCGGTTGTTGGGAAGTCCGGGTGTTTGTCGTCGATGATGTAATAAGGGCCGCCGCTGCGATAGAACTTCGTGGATATCGGGAATGCACCGTACTCCTCTCCGCCCTTGCGGACATCAACGAGAAGCCAAGGGCGCTCGTCTGCGCATTGCAGCCAGACGGCTTTCGCCCACACGATTTCAAACGCCTCACGCATCCAACGCAGGCTCAGGCTGAGGGAAAGGGCAGACGAGATATTGCCTCATCTGTCGTGTGATGACCGGACGCCCGTGGCGGAATTGTTCTTCGCTGCCGTAGTGTTGCAGTATTTTGGCGAACCCAATGGGCGTCGAGGTGCCCGGTACATGAGTATCTTTGTATTCAGGAAGCTGATGGACGAATCGGTAAAGATCGGAAGTGCTCATCGAGCCGTACTTCTGAATTGTGTTATCGAGCACGGACGCCTCTTCAGCCGTAAACGAGTCTGTCTGGGCGCCCGGCGGGTTCGGGTCAAGGCTGACCTCAGTATCGCGCACATGCAGGAAGGAAAAAGCGTGTGACGCAATTTCGCCATTGAGAACATCGAGGCACGCAGACGGGACTGGCCCATGATCCATGGCAACGGGCGTGTCGCCGGTAATGGGGTGCCCGTCCATCAGGAAACAATCGCGGTCCGCCAAGTAAAGCAATTTGATCAGCTTGAGTTTGTCCATTGGTCCAAGGCGACGCAGAAAAACCACCATAGTGGCGATCGCCTTATCCAGGTTGAATTGGTATTGAATCTGCATCTGCGTGCGGTTCGTAAACACTTCTCCCCCTAATCTAACACTTGATCTGCAATTGTCAAGTTGCGAAACCCGGCCACGGACCCGTCATCCTCGCTATGACCACTCCGCGGGGCATTCATCTTTCGATAAGGCTTCAAGTTGATTGGGGGACAGCAAGCCGTTAATGAAGTCCCTTGCCAACATGGGTCTCAGCGGAAATCATAGGGCCAAAAGGGGACGGCAAGCGTCGATACAACGAGAAGCGGTTGGCATGACGTCCGACGAAGGAGAACCAGTGGCTGAAGCGAAACGATATGCGTCGATCTTGCTGTTCGGATGTCCGGGTTCGGGCAAGGGAACGCAAGGCGTGGTTTTGGGGGCGTTGCCCAACCTGGTTCACCTGGCCATGGGGGACATCTTCCGCGGGCTGGACAAGAACTCCGACATCGGGAGAGAGTTCCTGTCCTACGCCACGAAGGGGTTGCTCGTACCGGACGAATTAACCATTCGGGTCTTTCGGCAACATGTCGAACAACTCCGTACCGATGGCAAGATCGACCTTGCCTATCACACCTTGATCCTCGACGGGATCCCCCGAACGCTGGGCCAAGTGGAACTGCTCGCCGACGTGATCGAGGTCAAGCGGGTTGTCTATCTAATGATCGAGGACCGCGACGCCCTTATCGCTCGGCTGGCCAATAGAGCGGCCAAGTCCAATCGCCCCGACGACGCCGATCGCTCCGTCATCGAGAACCGCATCCTCGTTTATGAACACGAGACGCACCCGGTGCTCGACGCCTATCCCAAAAAGCTGCTCGCCCGCGTCAACGCCGATCAACCGCCGCTGGGGGTCCTCCGCGATGTGGCCGGCTGCCTGATCGGATATGTGTCGGGGCAGATTTGAACATCCCTCGTGGGTGCATTGATGACTTCGTCGCCCAATCTATTGTCAAACTTCTCCGCACAGTTCGATGGGCGACTACACGACTACCTCCAGACGACAAGCGACGTTCCCGCCGAGTTGTTGGAGGCCGTGAGGTATTCAGTGCTCGCGCCGGGCAAGCGAATACGACCCTATCTCGTGGTTCGATGCTGTGAGCTAGTCGGCGGTTCGCGCGATAATGCATGGCCGGTGGCGGCGGCAGTGGAGTGCGTCCACGCCTTCAGTCTCGTGCACGACGACCTACCGGCCATGGACGACGACGACGTACGTCGTGGGAGGCCGACGACGCACAAGCAATTCGGCGAGGCGATGGCCATTCTCGCGGGCGACGCTCTGGTCGTCCTCGCGTTCGAGCTACTCGCAAGCCATGTCCGCGATCGACACTTGGCCGGGGAGATGGTGCTCGAGCTTGCACAACGGACCGGCTGGGCGGGCATGATCGGCGGTCAAGCGGCCGACATCGCCGGTCAGTCGCAAGACCCGTCGTTGGAGCGCACACGGTACATCCACGAACGCAAGACGGCGGCACTGTTCGAAGCAGCTTGCCGGCTGGGGGCGATGGTTGGACGCGGGGACGCCGACGGCGTGGCGGCGCTGGGCCGATTCGGCAGATGCTTGGGTCGGGCATTCCAAATTGCCGATGATTTATTGGACGTGACCTCGACCGCCGAAAAGCTCGGCAAAAAGGCGGGTAAGGATGTGACCGCTGGCAAACAAACCTATCCGGGGTGCGTAGGAGTGGAACAGAGCCGGCGAGCGGCCGGAAAGGCCTGTGACGACGCGATCGCCGAGCTGCACCGCTTCGGAACCAATGCCAACGATTTGCGCGAACTGGCTCGTTATGTTGTTTCCAGAAGTTTTTGAAAGCTGCGGAACTGCCCCGCCCGACCCGACACCGATATAATAGGGTGGGGCCGCAAGGTCGGCGCCGCCGATACCGAACGCATTCCCGCGTGCAAGGAGTCGTGAATGAGTCTGTTGGACGGGATTCGCTCTCCGGCTGACCTTCGGGAACTGCCCCTGGACCAGCTCCCGATGCTGGCCGAGGAAATCCGCAACCGCATCCTCGAAGTCGTCGGGCGAAGCGGCGGACACCTGACCAGCAATCTCGGCGTCACCGAGTTAACCATCGCCCTGCATCGGGTATTCGACTTCTCCAAGGACCGCCTGCTCTGGGACGTGGGGCATCAGTGCTATCCACACAAGCTGCTCACCGGTCGCCACGAGCGGTTCGATACGCTGCGTAAGGCCGGGGGCGTCAGCGGGTTCCCGGACATTCACGAAAGCGACTACGACTTGTTCAGTGTCGGGCACGCAGGCACGTCCGTGGCCACGGCGGTGGGCATGGCCCGAGCCGACCAAATCCTGGGGCGAGACAACTGCGTCGTGGCGCTGGTAGGCGACGCGAGCATCGTCAACGGCGTCGCGGTCGAGGGGCTTAACCAGGCCGGGATACTCAAACGACAGTTCCTCGTGGTGCTCAATGACAACGAGTGGGGCATCTCGCCGACGCAAGGGGCGATCGCCGAATATCTCGCCCGCTTCCGGGCGAGCAACTTCTATGAAGATATGAAGGCGCGGACGAAGAAGGTGCTCCCCAAGCTGCCGTTGTTGGGCAAACCGGTCTTCGAGATGATCGCCCATCTGAAAGAGGGCATCAAAGCGACGTTTTCTCCGGGTCAGGTGTTCGAGGCGTTGGGCTTGCAGTACGTCGGGCCGGTGGACGGACACGACATCAAACACCTCGTTGAAATGCTGGATTTCCTCAAGCGAGCGCAACATCCTGTCCTGCTTCACGTGCATACGGTAAAGGGCAAGGGGTGCGATTGGGCGACGGCGGAGCCGGGCAAATACCACAGTCCCAAGCCGTTCATCGTCGAGGACGGCAAGGTGACGATCAAAAAGGGCGCGGGCAAGAGCTGGACGACGGCTTTTGTTGATGCGCTCATGACTCTCGCCGAGACCGACAACCGCATCTACGCCATGACCGCGGGGATGCTCGACGGTACGGGGCTGAACAAATTCCAAGAACGATTCCCGGATCGCTGCCGTGACATCGGCATCGCGGAGAGTTGCACGGTGGACATCGCCGCTGGGATGGCCAAGGCGGGCCTGCGACCCGTAGCGGCCATCTATTCGACCTTCCTGCAACGTGCCTTCGACCAGGTTTTCCAAGAGGTGGTGTTGCAAGGGTTGCCGGTGATGTTCTGCCTCGATCGTGCAGGACTGGTCGGCGGCGACGGACCGGTGCATCACGGATTCCTGGACATTACCTATCTCCGCGGTTTTCCGGGGATGGTGCTCATGGCCCCGATGGATGAGCCGGAGCTGCTTGAGTCGCTGAAGTTCGGTCTGACGCTGAGCCGGCCGTGCGCCGTCCGATATCCGCGAGATACCGTTCCCACACCGATAGCGGACTGTCCGCCATTTACTATGGGGCGATCACGGCGATTGCGCGAGGGCGACGACGCCACCGTGCTGTGCTACGGCGTAACGGCGACGGCGGCGCTGGCCGCTGCGGAAATGCTGGCGGAAAACGGTATCGAAGTCGCAGTGGTGAACGCCCGCTTCGCCAAGCCCATCGACCGGGACATGGTTGAGGCGGCGTTTGCGGCCGGTGGACCGATCGTTACGGTCGAGGATCACTCGGTGAGCGGCGGGTTCGGGTCGGCGGTGTTGGAGACGGCGCAGGAGATGGGGCTGACGGCCGCACGGATTGTTCGTCTGGGGATGCCGACCGACCGATTCATCGCCCACGGATCGCGCCCCGGACAATTGGCCGAATGCGGGATCGACGCCACGGGCATCGCCGCGACGGTGCAACGGCTTATGGAATCCCCGCATGAGGCGGAGCCCGACGCGCCGCCGCTCGACGCGCGCGCTTTGCTGTCGCGCTGAGCAGAAACTTTCGCAAGCCCGAAACTTATGAAGAAGATCGTTTCGCCAGTAGGCTCGCGTCAACAGAGTCCGGTCGCTACCGCTCCCGGCTCTGAATCGACCCAGACCCGTCGAGTTTATCTGTTAGGCAACCCGGACAAGAAAGAGGTCGGAGCGGTTCTCGACGAGGTGCGGTCGTTCGCAGCATCGCGTTGCGTGGTCGTGGGCGCCAGTCTCGATCGCGACGCGCGGACGGCGGCGGCGACCACACCAGACCGGATCATCGTTCTTGGAGGTGACGGAACGCTCATCGGGATCGCTCGTTCAATGGGCGAGCATCAGGTTCCGTTGATCGGCGTCAATGTCGGCAAGCTCGGTTTCTTGGCCGAGTTCTCGCTCGATGAACTTAAACGCCATTTCGATCGGGCGATAGCCGACGATTCCCTCATCAGCCGGCGGATGGTGTTGCAGGTCACCGTCCGCCGCGATGGGGCGGTGAAGAACAGCGGCCTGGCGATCAACGACTGCGTGATCCAAGCCGGTCCGCCGTTTCGCATCATCAACCTGGGTATCTCCATCAATGGCGAGCATTTGACCGACGTCGGTGGCGATGGTTTGATCGCCTGCACGCCCAGCGGCTCGACGGCGCACAATCTTTCCGCGGGCGGACCGATCATGCAGCCCGACGTTGATGCCATCATCCTGACACCACTCAATCCCCATTCCCTGACCCATAAACCGTTGGTCGTGGATCGCGAGTCGGTCATCGACATCGTTGCATCGACGGTGAACGAGGGCACGACGGCGATCATCGACGGGCAGGTGTCTTGTCCATTGCAGCTCGGCGACCGTGTCACCGTGCAACAGTTCCCCAGCGATTTCCTCCTGGTCCGCAATCCACAATACCCCAAGTGGCACAACCTGATGACCAAGCTCCACTGGGGACAATCGCCGACATACGAATAGACGAGCTCAAGCGCCGGGGACAAGCCCCGACGCAACCACTTGCTCTCGGCTTTGCGCAGCGGCAGCAATTATGGTGCGGACGAGCCGTGGGCCGGGCGGACGGTTCCGTCCGGGACGTTCAGGTCGACGATGCGGGTATGCGGGCCGGTCTTAGGCCACTCGATGGTCACGGTAATACGATAGGTTCCGGGTTTGGCGAAGGCATGGACAGGCTCGGCCACCGGGGACTCGTCTCCATCGCCGAACTGCCAGCGAAAGCGCGAGGGCACGGCCGCGGAGAGGATCCTGAAACGCATTTCCAGCGGGCTTTGCAGATTTTGAGGGGAAACGCTTACGTGTATCCAAGGCTCTTTGCGAATGACCTGCTGGAAGAACGCGACGTGACGCTCGGACTCGGCGCCCTCCGCCGACCCGGCGGGGTCGTTACGGAGGTCGGCGCCGTGGGCACGGAGCCAGTCGGCGCAAAGGCGGCCCTCCTTGCCGGTGAAGACCTCCGTGACCGAATAGCTGAGGTAAACGGGTTGGTAGGGATCGATCCAGGGGCCGACATCGGCAAGATCACCAGGCTCGAAGCGAGGCTGTGTCACGCTTATGGCACGGAAGATTTGGGGATTCTTCAACCCAGTGCGTAAGGCGGACGCGGCCCCGCCGGCGAAACCGTGGATCAGTATGCGATCGTCGGAAATGTTGTACGCGGCGCGGACATGCTGGATCACGGCCAGGATGTGCCTCTCATCGTCGCGCGGCTTTTTTTCTTTGTTTGTGCCGGCTGACCAAAAGTTCTTGTTACCGGTCAATCGCGGAGCAACGAGGATGAATCCGTGGGACTCGGCCAGCTTCGTCCAGGCGCGGAGGCGGCGGTTGGGAGAGTCGGGAAACGTCGAGTGGCAAACGACAATCACCGGCCAGGCTTTGTTGCGGTCGTAGCTCGACGGACGGTAGAGCAGGTATTCACCGCCGAACTGCGGCTCGACGAACGGGCGGATCGGCTCAGGTACGTTGGGGTCGATGTA
>JAGVHG010000036.1 GCA_020056715.1 Phycisphaerae bacterium
ACTCCTTTCTGCCCGTTCCGCCGCAGGCGGACGGGCTGAATCCGGTTGACAACCGAGTCATCACCATACTTTCTTTACATACACTTCGGAGCGCCACCTCGCCACCGCCGGCCGGCGCGGAGTGGATCGAAGCCTACCGTCACTGGGCTGCCTGTGGGTGAGGGAGACGAAACGTGAGCGAGTATCAGTATTATGGGTTCCAAGCCATTGACCGGCCGCTGTCCGAGGACGACATGCGATGGCTGCGGGGGCTCTCCACGCGCGCCCAGATCACCACGACGAGTTTTGTGAATGTGTACAACTGGGGTGATTTCCGCGGAGACCCGATCAAGCTGATGGAGCGGTGCTTTGACGTTTTCGTCTATGCCGCGAACTGGGGCTCCCGCCGGTTCATGCTGCGGCTGCCTCGCGCTTCGTTCGACGCCGCTCGTGCTGAGCTGCACTGCGCCAGAGACTGCGTTTCGCTACGACAGAAGAAAGATTGCGTCCTGCTCGAGTTCAGCCGTGACGATGAGCCCGGCGAATGGGAAGGATGGGACGACGGATCAGGGTGGTTAGCCTCGCTGACACCACTGCGCGGGGACGTGCTCGATGGCGACTGGCGGTGCCTCTATCTGGCTTGGCTCTGCGGGATCGAGATCGAGACTCTGCCCGAGAGCGCCACAGAGCCACCGGTCCCGCCGGGCATGAAGGACCTGTCGGCACCGCTTCGGGCGCTCGTGGACTTTCTCGGGATCGACACCGAGCTTATCGAAGTCGCCGCGGAACGAAGCGCAGCACACACTACTACGGAGCCTCCTGCTGGTGCTCTTGACAAGTGGATTCGCTCGCTTCCCGTTGCCGAGAAAGACGAGCTGCTGCTGAGAATCGCTCAGGGCGACGAGCCGAATCCACGCCGAAGCCTAGTGCAAAGTTTCAAGGAGGCGACACAGGGTCACCACAAGACGAGCTACGATGAAGACTCGCCGGCGCGCCGAACAGTCGCGCAAATCTCCGAAGCGTGGCAGCAGCTATCCGGCGCGAAGCAGCGTCATCTCGCCGAGCAAGCCGAAAAAGAACGCGAACGTCAGGCCCGCGCGGAGGCCCAAGCACGGAAGAAGCACCTGGAAGACATCGCGTCGCGAGCCGACGCAATCTGGAAGCAGGCCTCGGCGTGGATCGCAAAGCGAACGCCGAAGGGATACGACCGCGCCGTCGAACTGCTGTCCGACCTGAAGGACGCAGCGGCCGTCGCGAATCGCACCGAAGAGTTCGACGAGCAGCTCCGAGATCTCCGTGAGCGGCATGCGGGCAAACCGAGCTTGATCCGCCGGCTCGAGCAGGCTGGGCTTGAGGGATAACCGTTGTTGTTCCTCCCCGTGCCTCCCGAAAATATCGAACGCCTTGTCTATCAACAAGGGACTTGCGAATTGACGCCTTCAGCCCCGGGGCTATGGTCTCCAGACCATGGCTGACGTTTTCGGAGAATGTGAAATGGGCTGGATTCGTATCTTTGGACTGTTCCTCCGCGGCGTTCTTCGTGACCGAACGGAACTCGCCGCCGAGAACCTCGCCCTTCGGCAGCAACTCGCCATTCTCCAACAGAAGTCGAAAACGCCGCGCCTGCGCAGGCGGGATCGGATCTTCTGGGCATTGCTTTCCAGAATCTGGGCCGATTGGCGATCGGCGTTGCTCATCGTGCTACCCGACACCGTGGTCCGCTGGCATCGCGAGGGCTTTAGGCTCTTCTGGCGATGGAAGTCTCGAACGGGCAAAGTCGGCCGACTGAAGATCAAGGCCGAGATTCGCAACCTGATCCGCCGCATGTCGCGTGAAAATCCGTTGTGGGGCACGCCGCGGATCCAATCCGAGCTCGCGCTGCTGGGCCATGTTGTCGCCGAGTCCACCATCGACGAGTACAGAGATCACCCGCGCAAACCGCCCTCGCAGACGTGGCGGACGTTCCTCGACAACCATGTCAAGGACATCGTCGCAGTTGATTTTTTCACGGTTCCGACCGCGACGTTTCGGATTATCTTCACGTTTGTTGTGTTGCGGCACGATCGGCGGCATGTCGTACACTTTAACGTCACGGCTCATCCAACAGCAGAATGTACCGCACAACAAATCGTCGAAGCTTTTCCATTCGACGAAGCGCCGCGATTCTTGATTCGTGATCGCGATTCGATCTACGGCGCGTTTTTCCAGGAACGGGTTAAGCACATGGGCATCCAGGAAGTCGTGATCGCACCGCGCTCCCCCTGGAAAAATCCTTATTGCGAACGCCTGGTCGGTTCGATCCGGCGCGAGTGCCTCGATCACGTCATCGTCCTTAACGAGCGTCATCTCATGCGCATCCTTCGATCGTACTTCCACTACTATCTGCACTCCCGAACACATCTCTCGTTAGAACGAAACTCGCCAATCGAGCGAGAGGTCGAACTGCCATGCCGCGGCAGTGTTGTCGCCATTCCGGAAGTCGGCGGACTGCATCATCGGTATCGCCGCGCAGCCTGAGCAACGGCTTCGTAGTTCACGTTACACACGAGTTCAAGGCAACCGGTCCGCCCGCCGGCCGGAATTCAGCGACGCGTCCACCCGAAAATCGTCGCTTACGTCTGCTTCGTCCACGATGTGGTGCTGCCAAACCCGTGCTCCTCGAACTCGAAACACCCCGGATCGAGTTTTCGGGATGGACAGGCGTCAAGGAGCACCGGCGAAACGGATCTTGCGTTCGCCCGGCTCGTCGCCGGCCGTAAGAGCGAAGAACTCTTTCGAGGCCGGCACTACCCGGAGGAACGGCAGCCGCAGCGAACGCGTCTCGGTCCGGTGATCGATGAATTCATCGCATACATCGAGACTCTGGACCGAAGCCACGACTATGTTGCAAAGCTCAGGGGCAGGCTCAGCTGCCTGCAGAGCTGGATGGAGAAGCGACGGTTGGTTCTCGTACAGGACATCAATCCGAGCTTGCTACAGAAGTTCCAGACGTACCTGCGGGACGAACGCTGTGTCACGGCAACGACGGCGAACCACTATCTCGATGCCGTGCACAACTTCTGCGGGTACGTGATCTTCAAGCGCAAGCTCATGTCCGGTCCGAATCCGGCCGCGACGGGCCGGCAGGCCGAGCTCGATCGGTTGCCGCGCCGTACGCTGCCGCCGCCGACCATCTATCCGGATCAGATCAACGCCGTTATCGAAGTCGCCGCAAACCACTTCGACACGCAGATCGTGAACCTCATCGTGTTCATCTGCGAGGGTGGCTTCCGGTTCCAGGAGCTTCAGTTCCTTCAGGTCGGTGACATTAACCTGCAGGAACGCGAGATCATCCTGGACATCAAGCGGCCGGATCCTGAACGAGTTCGACCTGAGTTGCGTAAGCGATGCATGACGGCTGCAGGTCTGTGGATCCCCAAAACGCGCGCGGCTAGCCGCCCCGTACACATCACGGATCGGCTGCTTCGCACGATCGGCTCCATGGGGCTCGGCCAAGCGTCCGACTGGGTGTTTCTCAACTCGGCCGGAAACCAGATTGCGGGTAACAAGACCCTGCAGCGGTTGAAACGCTACGCCCTTGAGGCCAAGGTGCTCGTGGATAAGCACCCGGAGACGAGCGAACCGTTGTCGCAGCTTCGATGGCATTGGCTGCGGCACTACCACCGAACCCGGGCGCACGTCAGCAAGATCCGTCGTGAAGTGTCCAAGGTGGCGATGGGACACGCCGCCGACCAGATCCATGACCACTACCGTGGCTTGGATCGGTTCGCGTTCCACGCCGAGTACGCGAAGTTCGAAAGCGGTATCGATGACGCGCTTCTGACCCCGAAAAAGGCGCCCGGAGGGTGAAGTTTACTGGGCACTAACTGGGCACACCTTTTTTTTGGGATCGTAACCCTTTGTCAGACAAAGAGTTAGTTAATGGAGGCGGGGGGAATCGAACCCCCGTCCCGCGACGGCATTCAGGATGCTTCTACGTGCATAGTCGATCGTTTGTTTCTCGGGTCGGTGGACGCCGGTCGACAGGCTGCCACCTTCCCCAGCCCAACTGTGTCTTACCCGCGCACCGTCAGGCGGCGCACGCGGGCCAGCCTGCTGGTGTCGTCGGGCGAATTAGCAGGCGTCATCCGCGCGACGGGCTACGGGTTTTTACGCAGCCATGGCATAAGAATGGTTGCCATATAGTTTTTCGCCAGGTGTTTTACGAGGCCTCCTGACAACCTCGGCACGCCACATTCCTTTCAACTCGCCCGGTCGAATCCAATCGCCCCCGGACGCTCACATTATAGCATCCGAAGTCTCCCAGGGGAATGACCAGCCACGGAGCCACGAAGCCACGAAAGGGGGGGGCGAAACGCCCAGATCAGAGCCGGGAGCGGAGGCGGCTTTTTGTTTACGCATTCGCACTTCTCTTTTTGATGCGTCAGTTTCAAATGGGTTCGTTTTGCGAGTACGTTGTTTTCGCGTAGTGTCATGTGGTGGCACTTGGTGAATGGTGGATGCGGAATAGGGAATGGTGAAATGGCGGCAGGCGGCGGTGACGATAGCGGACGACTTGGGCGTTCCGCGAGCGTCCGTGGGTTTGAGGCGGTTGGGGAGGCGCTGCTCGTTGGACACGACCTTTTTCACAGCGTATTTCCTCCATCCCAATAACTTGACGGGTGATCGGTGGGACGGCGATCGCGGAGCGATCGCCCAGAGACGAGAAACGCCCGGGGAACCGGGCGACAGCGGGCACCTTTGGGGGGCGGATCGCGTCGCCATCAAAGACGCCCACCCCGGCCCTCTCGCCGGGAGGGAAAGGGAGCCGTCTTATGGGCCGGCGAGCAGTCCCCGTCGGCGAAGAACGAGCGTGCCCGCCGTGGTGGTGAGCAACGCGAGGATGCCCAGGCCCCATTCGGAGACCGTGGGAATGCACTGGCCCTCGACCTGCGTGTTGTTCGGATCGTAGGGGCACGGATCGCACGCGTCGCCGAAGGCGTCGCCGTCGAAGTTGGACTGGTTCACGTTGGAGATCGTTGGGCAGTTGTCGAAAGGGATGCAAATTCCGTCGCCGTCGGTGTCTTCGCCCGGCAAACAAACCGCGTAGCGGAGTAACCGTAGCTCCGTCGTGCTCGACCCAATATGAGTCCCGTCGCCGAAACCCACATAGTTCTCCGTTCCGCAGCAGTTCACGTGGCTACCCACGGGCTTGCTCGCGATGGTCTGACCATCGACGTACAAGGTGCCGACGCCCGCTGTGACCACAAGGCGGTAATTATGAAAGCTACCTGTGTTTAACGGCATTACAGGGGACTCTTCCGGGCAAAAACAGCAACCAGTATCGAGGATGACGCCGCCCGGAGTGAGCCCGACAGAGAAATGCCGCATCGAGCCGTCATGCACGCTGAAGATATAACCAGGCTTCATCGAACCCGTGGGTCCCGGACATGAGGCGCCACCGTCGCCGTCGCAGATGAGAGCGTCAGTGTAAGTCGATGATATGACTCTCAAATTGGCCTCCAAAACAATGACGGCGCTAAAATCGATGGGAACGTCTTGGCGGTACCAGTATTGGTATCCCCCTGTCCCGCAAGTAGTGGGGAACCCTGCATTGCTCGTTGGCCCTTGGTGGAGAATCCCGACGCTGACCGTTGGAGCCGGTGAATCGCCGCTAGTGAAATATGTCCAACCCTGCGTTTGGGCAAGGTCCCAAGACTCGGATCGTACGTCTTCCACGTGTCGGCCCGCGCAAGCGCCGGCGACAAGATCGTGACCAAGCTTGCGAGGATGCCGATCCACTTTGTCATGCGATGGGGCGTCGGTGACAACCAACTCAGGAGTTGTACGTGCTTCAGCCAGACGGGGTACAACGTGACCTTTGACCATCGTTCCATGTCTTCGACCTCCATTCTTTGGGCCAGTTCGGAAAGAGAGACCCTCTGAAGGATAGAAGCGGGATCGAGGAGCGGGAGCGTCGGAAAAAAACGCCAAAACGCCGAAAAGTCGAAACGCCGAAATACGGTAGAAGCGGGAGCGGGTGGGGGCGGAGCATCCGATGGCCGGTTGGACCCCCTATGGTCCCCCTTGGGAAGGGGGACGGCCGTTTCGCGGATCGGATCGACTATCGCCTTCAGGTATGCCCGTAGGAGCGCTACCAGCGAATGCGGATAGTACGGGGACTCATCGAGGCTGCGGCGGAGGACGCGGAGGCGGTCTTCGACCGGCAGCGTGGCCCACCAGCCGTCGGCGGTGTCGAGGAAGAGACGGCGGTAGGACGCCACTTGGCCGTGGGTGTCCACCAAACTTCGAAATTGTTGAAGCGCGCCCCACAAGTCGCCCTGGCGCTCCAGAAACTTGCCGAAATGAAGCCTGGGGGTGGGGCCTTGGTGGCGGGCGAGCATGTAGTCATAAAGCCGCCGCGCCTCGGCTGGGTCGTTGCGCGTGGCGTCGTTTCGGGCGGCGTAGAAGTCGGCGCGGACGCGGATGTGGGTCTCATAGGGGTCGAGCGTGCCGACGCGCTCGGCGTGGTCGAGCCACTGCTCCGCTTTCTCAAGCTCGCCAATGCGTACGGCCGCGTCGGCCAGATCGGACCACAGGAACCCCACATCCGAGAATGCCCGGACGGCCCGCTCGAAGCGGGGGAAGGCCCGGGCAGGCTCATCGCGCATGAGGTAGAATTGCGCGAGTGCCGCATCCACGAGGGGGTCCGGCGAGTCGGCCAGGTCCAAGCCCGAAGCAGTCCACGCCCGCGAGGCCAGCCGCGTTTCGCCGCATAAGAACGCGAGCAGGCCCAGCGACCGCAGGTCGGCGACAGAAGCGCCGGAGAGTGATGCGGAATCGGCGCGGTCGTCGGGCGTCACGGCGGCAAGCCAATTCTCGGCGGTTTCGAAGGTCAACGGGGCGAGGTCGCGAAGTCGCGCGTCGCCGACCCTCACCCCGGCCCTCTCCCTTGAAGGGAGAGGGGGTTCGGCGCTTGCCGTTCCAGTACCTTCCAACTCCGGTCGCTTCCGCTCCCGGCTCTGATCGACGGGTACCGGTCGCTGGCGCTCGCGGCTCGGATCGGCGGGAACAGGCGTACCGTTGCAGTCGATCGTTAGCTGGAGGACCGTGCGGGCCAGGGCGACGGCTTCGCGTTCCAAGACGAGTGGGTCGCCGCGGCCCCGAATGCGAGCTGCGAACATCGCCTTGTCGTAGAACGACAGAGCATTCCCGTAGTTCTGGACCGCGGCAGCGGCGCGCTGTTGCCAATGGCCCGAGCCGCCCGGCACGCGGAGGTCGTGAATGTCCATGTAGACCAGTTCGCGGTGCGTCGGGTTCAGCAGCAGGGCACGTGCCGCCGTGACCTGCCGGTCGATCCACTCCGGCAGCCAGAATAGATACAGAGCGAGCAGCACCGCAAAGATGGCGGCGAAGACGCCGCCGAGGGACGCGGCGCCGACGGTCTTGCGGTTGCGTCGAAGGAACTTCGCGGTTCGCGTCAGGACGCCGGCGGGCCGAGCGTGAATGGGACGATGGCTCAGGAATCGTTCGAGGTCATCGGCGAGGTCCTTGGCCGACGCGTACCGCCGCGCGGGCTGCGCCTCCATCGCCTTGGCGACGATCGTCTGTAGATCGCCCGGCACGCCGCAGTTGATCCGCCGCAGGGGCGCGGCCAGACCCTCTTCGATCGCCCGCAACACGTTCGCGCGATGCGTCGTCGAGAAAGGCAAGCGTAGCGCAAGGGCGTAATAGATGGTGACACCGAGCGAGTAGATGTCCGTGCGTTCGTCGAGCGCCTCGGTCTCGCCGCGAAGTTGCTCGGGGGCGGCGTAGGGAATGGTGCCCAGGAACGCCCCTTGCTGGGTGTGCTGGGACACGTCGGCATCGCGCACCAGTCCGAAATCCGACAGGAGCGGCGTGCCGTCCCGGCGGAGCAGGATATTCGATGGTTTGACGTCCCGGTGCAGCAGGCCCTTCTCGTGTACGGCGGTCAGGGCGCGGGCGATACCCAACCCAATCCGGGCGACGAACTCGACGTAAGTTTCCGCCCAGACCTCAGCCCCGCCGTCATCCGGCGTGTCCAGGCGACGGCGAACGTCGGCCACCGCCGGCGGGCGCCCAACTCCCGCGAGATAGTCGATCAGGTCGGCGAGTGAAGCCCCATCCACCCGTTCCATCGCGTAGGCGTACAAGTCGCCGCTGTGGATCACGTCGTGGATGGTGACCACATGGGCGTGACGCATCTGGGCGATGGCACGGGCCTCGGAAAGAAACCTGGTCCGGGCGCTGGCCGAAAGGGCCGATGCCCGTGGCAGCACCTTCAAAGCCACGGTGCGCCCCCCGACACGATCCTGCCGGGCGAGGTAGACATTGCCCATGCCCCCGGCCCCCAGCTCGCCGAGGATGGTGTAACCGGCGAGCTCTGGGAAACGAAGAACGGGGTTGACGGCGATGTGCCGCGCGTGTTCGACGATGGCCTCGATTTGCGGACGCAGGTCCGGCCGCTGGGCGACGAACTCCTCCATCTCGACGGGGATTCCCTCCTCGATCTGCGTAAGAGCACGATCGAGAACGTCGTCAAGGAAGGACTGATCGTCGCCCGTGCTCGATTCGTATTGGGTGGAGGACTCTGGGTCCATGCTGCCTCTACCCCATTGAAGCGGATTCGCCGGGCGGATCGGGGGTCGGGGGTGAGAATCGGCTGCGAGCACACGTCGAGAGGCTCGTCAGGAGCCGCGATTTGTACGCCTCACTTCCGACGCGAAAGCGGTGCCGAACGGCCTCGATCCCGAGTCCCAGCCGCCCGGCGATCTCGTGCATCCGCAATTGTTCAAGCAAGCGGAGGCGCACGACTTCGCGGTAGAGTTCCGGGACGGCGGTAAGGGCGTCCCTCATCGCCGCGGCCTGCTCTCGGTAGATTGCCAGGCGACTCGGCGTCGTTGAGGCGACGGCGGCGTCGAACGTAGCTGCCGAGTCCGTCCCATCGGACGCCCGCAGCACAGAAAACGGAACGGCCGGACTCCCGCCGCCGCGCTTCTGAGCGTTCTCGTAGTCAGCCGCGTCACGGATGCAGTGGTCGATGAGGGTCAGCAGCCAGGATCGGAAGCTGCGAAGTCCGCGCCATTGGCACTGCGCGCGGTCACGCCAGGCGTGCAGGAGCGCGTCTTGGAGAATGTCTTCGGGCGTGACCTGCCGCCGCAAGGCCGCGCTCAGTCTATACTCGATGATGAGGAGCAGGGAGCCAGGCCCGACCGACTCGATCAGTCCGGTCCAGACGGACGGCGAGTTAAGGTCGGGTCGGCCGCCGCCGGAATCGTGCATGACCGATCGAGTCCATCGCCCCCTGAAAAAGTACGAAGGTCAATGTCCAAAATACGAATTGCGCGGCATTATATGCCCCATCGGTCTTTCTTGCACTTCACACTTCGAACTTCGATCTTACCATGCGGCTGAGAGGAGTCGAACCTCCACGTCCTTTCGGACACTGGATCCTAAATCCAGCGCGTATGCCAATTCCGCCACAGCCGCATGCGTACTCGATCGAGTCAAAGCGATCGTGCGAGGGTCAGGAAACTATTATAGGCCGAATGGACCTCGCAGAGCGTGTCTCCTGCGAACTTCTCCAGGAACACACGGGCAACCTCGAAGGCCACGACGTTCTCGACGACGACGCTGGCCGCGGGGACAGAGCAGATGTCACTGCGTTCATAGTCGGAGCGCTCCGGCTGCTTGGTTACGAGATTCACACTATCCATTCCCTGAAGCAGCGTACTGATCGGTTTCATGGCCGCCCGAAGAACCAATGGCTGCCCGTTGGTCATCCCCCCTTCCAGCCCGCCTGCATTATTCGATCGGCGAGTAAATCCCAACGTTGGCGTTGAGCGTTGCGTCGGGTCATAGTCGATCGCGTCATGGACCTCACTACCCCGCCGCGACGCCGTTGCGAAGCCAAGGCCGATCTCGACGGCCTTGATCGCCTGGACCGAACCGACAGCCTGCATTAGCCGGCCATCGAGCTTATCTTGCCATCGCATACAACTTCCGAGGCCGGGCGGATGTCCGCGAACTTGCACCTCCACGATCCCGCCGAGGGTGTCCTTATCGATCTTCGCTTGGCGGATTGCGTCGATCATCCGGGGGGCGGCATTCTGATCCGGACAGTAAGCCTCGTTGGCGTCTCGCGAGGAACGAAGCTCATTGACGGCGGCCTCTCGGGCTACGCTCGCCGTGACATCGTGAATCTGGACGACGTAGCCCAGCACTTCGATGTCGAACTCGCGGAGCAAGCAACGAGCGATGGCCCCCACCGCCACCCGCGCCACCGTCTCCCTTGCTGAGGCGCGTTCGAGCGTTTCTCGACAATCGGTCGTCAGCCATTTCAAACTGCCCGCGAGATCGGCGTGGCCGGGCCGTGGCCGGTGGATCGGCGGGGCTTCATCAATGCGAAAGTCGCGATTGTTAATCTGAATGGCGATGGGTGAGCCGATGGTCACGCCGCGGCGAACCCCGGAAAGAAGAATCGCCTCGTCGCGCTCGATCTTCATCCGTCCGCCCCGGCCGTAGCCCCCCTGCCGTCGGGTCAGCTCGTCGTTGATGAAGGCGAGATCGATGGGCACGCTGGCGGGCATTCCCTCGATCAAAGCGATCAATGCCTGGCCGTGCGATTCGCCGGCAGTTCTGTAGTCGAGGTTCGCCATCGGGGACTATGCTACGAGCACGGTTGTGAATGCGGAAGTGGCCCGCGTTGGAGGGTCGTGGGTTTTGGATTAAGCTCGCGGAAATGGCCGTCGAAACGCATGAGTTCGAGATCGAGACCCAAGGAGACGACCAAGTCTTGAACCTCACCGATCATGTCGTTCAATTCGTGAATGCCGGGCGGATAAGCGAGGGTTTGGTCACGGTCTTCGTCGTGGGTTCGACGGCGGGGATTACGACCACCGAATTCGAGCCTGGACTGGTGGGCCACGATCTCAAAGCGGCTTTTGAACATTTCGCCCCGGAGGATGCTCGATACCGCCACGAGGAGACGTGGCACGACGACAACGGACATTCCCATGTTCGGGCATCGCTGTTGGGGCCGAGCTTGACCGTGCCTCTGGTCAACCGCAAGCTGCAACTCGGCACGTGGCAGCAAATTGTCCTCATCGACTTCGACACCCAACCCCGCGCGCGGCGAATCGTCGTGCAGGTGATCGGGGAGTAGCCTGTTCACTCCAACCGGGGGCGGCTGTTATACGTTGCAATTACGATGCGAGGCGAGCAAGAGCTGCTTGGTACGCGGAGGCGAGCTGGGCGGCACGCCCTTCGGGATACTTTCCGGAATTCCAGCGGTAACCCAACAGATCGTCCTTCTTGCGCGGGATGATGTGGAAGTGGATGTGGGGTACAGCCTGGCCGGCGACGGTGCCTTGATTGAGCAACACGTTGAAGCCCTCGGCCTTCGTCACTTCGAGAACGGCGCGACCGAGAAACGGAAGCACCGAAGCCATCTGTGCACAACGCTCCGGCGGAACATCAGTCAGGCGGATGTAGTGCTCATGGGGTACGACCAGTAGGTGGCCGTCGGCAAGCGGGCCGATGTCCAGGAAAGCGAGGACCGAATCGTCCTCGTAAACGACAGCTGCGGGGACTTCGGCGGCGATGATCTTGCAAAAGATACAGTTAGGATCGCTCGACACGATTCGACCATCCAAAACCGATCAGAGCACCGGCGCAAGCCCGGAGACCTCTCAGGCCTAGTCCGCAGGCTTGTCCCGGCGCGCCGGGACGGCTCGGATCGCACCTCGTTAGGTCTATTGCTCGACGTCCGATTCCGCGACGGTGGTTGTCGATTCACCGGCGCCGGCGCGACCTTTCGTAGTCCACGCTTTCGCAACCTTGACGGCCATGGCGTATCGCGCGTCGGTCCGGCGACGGCGGGCGGACTTGCGCGGCTTGGTTAACGATCCCGGAGCCTGCTCATTGCCCACCAGTTGAAGTATCGCCAGTCGCGAGGCGTCCCCGACACGAGTGTCGGCTAGACTTATGACCCGGGTATAACCGCCGGCGCGATCGACGTAGCGCGGGGCGATCTTCTCGATCAGGCGACGGGTCACGGAATCGGCGGTAAAGGCGAGTCGTCCCTTGGGTTCGCCGGTGCGATAGCGTCGACCGCTGACCATATGGATGGATTTGGCCCGCGCCGCGTCGGACATCCCGTCGTAGGCGGCGCGATTCTCCGCCGGAATGATCACCCGATCGGTCAACAGCGAATCAATGGCCCGACGCGCCGCCAGCGCCCCGACCCGGTCGCCGGCGTCGCTCAATCGACGAACGCGGACAGCGAAAGTGACCAGCTTTTCCACGAACGGGCGAAGATCCTTCGCCTTGGGAAGCGTGGTCGTAATCTGACCATGCTCGAACAGGCTCTGGGCCATGTTGCGGCGCAGCGCCTCACGGTGCTCGGAGGTGCGGTTGAGCTTGCGGTGATGAACTCTGTGTCTCATGTTATCTCAGTACAAGCCGATGGAACGCACGGGTCATCCGCACGGTTCACGGCTAGTCCCCCATGGTAAAAACTTCCATCGGACCGCTGCCGCCGCGGCCCATCGAACCGCTCGACTGGCCGGGCAGATCTGAACCACGCGCCGCGGGGTGGCCGAAGCGCGACCCGATATCGGCAACATCGGCCTCGCCGTTTTCGCCCGAAGCATCCTCGTCAACCTCGTCTTCGCCGAATTTCATTCCCAGCGACAGACTGACGGCGGAGAGCTTACGCTGCACCTCGTGCAACGATGTCTTGCCGAAGCTGCGGAAACGAAGGAGGTCGGATTCAGTCTTGGTCACCAAGTCCCGCAGCGTTAAAACCTTGGCCGCCTCCAGGCAGTTGCTCGCCCGAACGGAAAGCTCCAGCGTCGACACCGGCTTAGCCAGTAACTCGGCCATCGCGGAACCCTCGGAAGGTTCGGATTCGCGCACCGGACGAGAGGCCATAACGACCTGGTCGCCTAATTCGTGGTACATCACAAACGGATTGAGGTGCTTACGAAGGATCAGACCGGCTTCCACTAGGGCGTCCTCAGGCCGAACCGTACCTTTCGTCCAGACTTCCATTATCAGACGGTCGAAATTGGTCCGTTGGCCGACGCGCATGTGCTCGATGCGGTAGCGGACGCGGATGACGGGCGAAAAGATGGAGTCGATCGGTATGACGCCAAGCTCTTGTTCTGGTGATCGGTTGTCATTGACCGTGGCGTAGCCTCGGCCGGTGTGCACGGCCATCTCCACGCGAAACGGGACCGCGGACGTCAACGTGGCGATCTTATGGTCGGGATTGGCGATGGTGATCGCCGGATCGAGAACGATGTCGCCGGCGCGTACCTCGCCGGCCTTTTCACGAGAAACCACCATCGTCTTGTACTCGGCGCCGGTGAGCTTGAGCACGATGCCTTTGATGTTCAAGATGATGTCGGTTACGTCCTCGAGTACGCCGTCGATGCTGCGGAATTCGTGGGAAACGCCGGCAATCTTGACGCTGGTCACCGCCGCCCCTTCCAGGCTGGAGAGGAGGACGCGGCGCAGCGAATTCCCGATGGTCGTACCGAATCCCTGTTCGAACGGCTCAATGACGAACCGGGCGTACGAGTCGTTGCTGACGACCTCGTCGCGGACGACGCGGCTGGGCAACTCCAATCCTCGCCATTTGACACGCATCGGGATGACCTCCAAGAAGGTTCATTTCTGGCCGGGATCAACGCGATCGCGGCCCAGGGACAACCACACGGGCTTGACCCCTAGCGACTACACATCTCGATGATCAGTTGTTCTTCCACTGGAATCTGAACATCCTCGCGCGTCGGCAGCGCGGCCACCGTCGCCTCCAGGCTCTGCGCGTCCAACTGCAACCAGGGCTGGACTGGCGGCGCTCCCTCGCCGAGTGATTGACGTACGAACTTTTGACTTCGCTCGGAGGGTTTCACGGCAATTCGATCGCCCTGCTGCACGAGATAACTGGGACGATTAAGTCGTCGACCATTGAGGTGGATATGCCCATGCGCGATCGCCACCCGGGCGGCCTTGTGAGAGGCGGCGAATCCGAGCTTCCATACTACGTTGTCCAAGCGTCGCTCCAGCAAACTAAGCAGGGTTTCACCGGTGTTGCCCTTGCTGCGCTCGGCCATAGTGAAGTAAATCATAAACTGACGCTCGAAAACGCCGTAATATCGCTTCACCTTTTGCTTTTCGCGTAAGCGAATGCCGTAGTCGCCGGCCTTACGGCGGCGCCAGGCGTGCATTCCCGGTGGGGCGCTCGCCCACTTTCGCTCCATGGCGCACTTCGCCGTTTCGCAACGCGCGCCCTTGAGCATGAGCTTCAGCCCTTCCCGACGGCAAAGGCGACAAACTGGACCGATGTAACGTCCCATGAATCTCGTCCGATCGACTTCGTTAAACCCGTCGCCTCTTCGCGGGGCGACATCCGTTATGCGGTAGCGGGGTCACGTCCTCGATGGAGTGAATCCGCAATCCTGAGGCCTGAAGCGCCGTAATCGCAGCATCGCGACCCGTCCCCGGACCTTTGACCCGAACCTCCACCTCCTGAACACCGAAGCGCCGGGCTACGTGGGCGGCCTGCTCGACGGCGCGCTGGGCGGCAAATGGGGTGCTCTTACGCGTACCCTTGAAGCCCACCGTCCCCGCCGACCCACGGGCGAGCACCTCGCCGTTCATGTCGGTAATGGTGACAAGCGTATTGTTGAACGTGGCCTTGATATGGGCTACGCCCCTGGCCACGTTCCGCCGCACCGCCCGCTTACCGCCTCGCTTAGCCACGCGTTAACTCCTTCACGCCCTTCTTCCCCGCGACTGTTTTCCGGGGGCCTTTCCGAGTACGAGCGTTCGTCCGCGTCCGCTGGCCTCGAACCGGAAGATGCGCCCGATGACGCATCCCACGATAGCAGCGGATGTCCTTAAGTCGGGCGATGTTCGACTGCACGGTGCGTCGAAGCTGGCCCTCGACCTGGTAGTTTCGCTCGATGACACCGCCGATCCTGGCGACCTCCTCTTCGGTAAGGTCTTTGGCCTTCGCCCCAACCTCGATCTCCGCTTCCTTCAAGATATCGAGCGCCAGCTTGGGGCCGATCCCGTGGATGTAGCGTAACGAAAACTCAATCCGCTTGTTAGGCGGTATGTCCACACCTGAAATACGCGGCACCTAGACTTCTCCCTATCCCTGACGTTGTTTATGTCTGGGGTTGGTGCAGATCACCCGCACAACGCCCCTTCGCTTGACGATCTTGCAATTCTCGCAGATTCGTCGAACACTCGTTCGAACCTTCATGACCTCATACCTTGCCTATCCGCGCGGGATTCACCCCGTCGCTGGTCAACGTCACCGCCCGTCGGTCAGCACGTCCACGCCGGTCTCGGTGACGGCCATGGTGTGCTCAAAGTGAGCGGCTTTTTTACGGTCCTTCGTCACCACGACCCACCGGTCGTCGCCGGCGTAGTCCACCGCGTGGCCGCCGATATTGACCATCGGCTCCACCGCCAACACCATCTTGGGGAGGAGCTTGAAATCCATCCGCTTCTGGCTATTGTTCCAGAAGTTAGGGACCTTAGGCTCCTCGTGCATTTCCCGTCCGATGCCGTGGCCGACGAATTCGCGCACCACGGACAGCTTCTCGCCCTCGACATACGCCTGCATCCGCGAGGCGACTTCGCTCCACATGCGACCGGGGCGTACCAACTCGATCGCCAACTCCAACGTACGACGCGTCACATCGAGCAGATGTTGCGTCGCGGGTGACACCTTGCCAATTGCGATCGTCGTTGCCGAGTCGCCGCAATATCCGTCCAGGCGCACACCGCAGTCGACGCTCACGATATCTCCCTCGCACAAGGCCCGGTCACACGGAATCCCGTGCACCACCTCCTCGTTGACGCTCGTACATAGCGCCGCCGGGAACGGAAACTTCGCCTGCGGGTTCTTTACGCCCTTGAATAGCGCCGTCCCGCCTTCTTTGGCGATCATCTCCTCGGCCGCGGCGTTCAATTCCGCGGTGGTCACACCCGGAACCGTTAACTCCTCCATCCTCCGCAGGACTCGATATACAACTCGCCCCGCTCTCCGAATCAACTCGATCTCGCGACGGCTCTTCAGGATGATGCCCCGGCCGTGCGTCAATCGAGACACCTTCGGCAATCGCCCTCATCACGGCACTCGCAGTACCTCGGCGCCGTTCAACCTCTTCCCCAACCCTAGCTTCGCGAGCCCTTGATCGGACCCTCTGCACCGAGGAAACCTTTGTAATTACGCATGATCAAATTGGCCTCTATGCGTTGGACGAGATCCAGGGTTACGCTCACCACAATCAACAAGCCGGTCCCGCCCAAAAACGCGGAGACCATGTACGGTATCTGCAACGACTGGGCGACCAAGCTCGGTATGATCGCGATGATAGCCAAGAAGGCGGCCCCGACGTACGTAATCCGCCCCATCACCTTCTCCAGGTAATCCGCGGTCCGCTTTCCGGGGCGAAGACCGGGTATAAAGCTGCCATAGTCGCGAAGGTTGTTCGCCATTTCCTTGGGACGAAACTGCACCGTGGTCCAGAAGTACGCGAAGAAATAAATCGCCGCGACCTCGGAGAGGGTGTAGACGTAGTCGCCACGCATGAACGACTCGCGGAGGAATGCGAAAAAGAAGTTTGGCCAGAGGTTATGCAAGAAGCCGAAGATTACACCTGGAAAAATCAGCATGGAACTAGCGAAAATAATCGGCATGACGCCGCCATGGTTGACCCGCAAGGGAAGGTAATGGCGCTGGCCGCCATAGACCCGGCGCCCCCGCGTTTGCTTCGCCTGCTGGATAGGAATTCGCCGCTGACCCTGAGTGATGAGGATCGCCCCGGCGACAACGGCCACGAACATGATAGCCAAAAAGAGAACCTTGGGTAAATCCATCGCCCCGCGATCTGAAGTACCTTGTAGTCGGAGATTTTGGAACACATAAATGGCGGCATGGGGAATTCTCGCCACAATGCCGGCCATGATGATCAACGAAACGCCGCTGCCTATGCCATACTCGTCGATCTGCTCCCCAAGCCACATTAGAAACAGCGTACCCGTCGTCAGAATGGCAATAGACATGACCATGTAGGTGAAGGACATTCCCATCCATAGGCCGGTAAACTGCGGAAAAATGAAGCCCTGGTCCCCCAGATACCGCATCCACACCACGGCATTGATGATGCACAGGCCGACGGTTGCGTAGCGGGTGTATTCCTGGATTTTCTTGCGACCGCTCTCCCCTTCCTGCTGGAGTTTTTCCAGAGAGGGAATGACGGTCACCAGAAGCTGGAAAATAATGGACGCCGAAATGTACGGCATGATCCCCAGACCGAAGATCGTGCTTTGCGTGAGGTTCCCACCGGTGAACAACTCGAAAGTGCTGATGAGATCTCCCCAACCGCCGCCGCCCGGCGCCGTGCTGGCGTGCATCGCCTTCTGATCGATGCCGGGCACGGCCACGACGAACCCGATCCGGTACGTCGCTAGAAGACCGAGCGTGAACAGAATCTTGTTCCGCAGCTCAGGAATCTTAAAAATGTTCAAAAAGGTCGCGAACATCGGTATCTACGGTCGAGCCGCCGGACTGGCCGGTCACGGGCTTACTCTGGCTTCGCCTCCCACTTGCTTGATTTTTTCCATTGCCGAACGGCTGAACTTCGCCGCTTCGACGGTCAGCTTCTTCGTCAACGAGCCGTCGCCCAGAACCTTCACGGGCAAACGCAAGTTGCGAATCAACCCCGACTCACGCAACGCTTGCGGTGTCACATGAGTATTGGCCGGGTACGCCTCTTCCAAGGCCGCGATGTTCACCACGCTATAACGTACCTCAAACTGCGCGTTGCTAAACCCACGCTTGGGCATGCGCCGGAAGGCGGGCATCTGCCCGCCCTCCTGCAACCCACGCTGCTTCCAACCCGACCGCGAGCCGGCGCCTTTGGTGCCGCGGCCGGAGGTCTTGCCGGACCCGGAACCTTCCCCGCGCCCCACTCGTTTGGGACGCCGATCAGCTCCAGCCAGCTTGGTAATTTCCGCAATATGCATGGTGCCCTCTTCTACCCCGCGAGCTTGACGCCGCGCAAACGCTCGATGTCTTCACGGGTGACCAGCGATGTCAGGCCTCGCAGGACCGCGCGAACCACATTCTTCGGACTGTTGGAGCCGTAACTTTTCGTTAGTAAATCATGCACGCCGGCGAGTTCCAACACGGCCCGCGCGCTTGCACCGGCGATGACGCCCGTACCGGGGCTTGCCGGCACCATGACTACATGGCTTGACCCGAACCGCCCGATGACCTGATGAGGGATCGTCCCCTTCACCACCTTGACCGAAACCATGTTCCGCATGGCGATTTTCTTGCCTTTTTCAACGGCCGCGGGGACCTCGGCCGATTTCCCGTAACCGATGCCGACCTTCCCCCTACGGTCCCCGACGACCACCAGAGCGCCAAAGCTGAACCGCCGACCTCCCTTGACCACGGTGGCGCAGCGGCAAATCTTTACCACGATCTCGTCAACCCCACTCTCGCCGGATTGGGGCGCTTGCATCAGCGGAATAGTCGTTCCAAGCTGGGTCATATCGTGTCACGTCCGCCCGCGCGGGCTAACGCCCGCGGCTAGGATCCGTTTGCCTTCCTAAAACTTCAACCCCGCCTCACGCGCCGCGTCGGCGAGGGCCTTCACGCGACCGTGATAACGGTATCCATTGCGATCGAAGCAGACTTTGTCGATGCTCTTGGCCTTGGCCCGCTCCGCCAACGCCACGCCCACCGCCTTTGCGGCGGCGATGTTCCCACCACTGGGAATCCCCTTTTGAAGGTCCTTGCTTCGGCTACTCGCTTCGCACAGTGTCACGCCCTTTTCGTCGTCGATGATTTGGGCATAAAGGTTCTTTATACTCCGAAAGATCGTGAGCCGAGGTCGCTCACCCGTACCCACCACCCGATCGCGGATTACGTGCTTTCGCCGCATCCGCCGCTTTATCTTGAGTTCGGTTGCCTTCATCGTCCTTGCCGTTCGCGTTGACTAACTGCTCGTGGTAACCGCCTTGCCCTGCTTCTTCTTGATCACTTCACCTTTGTAGCGAATGCCCTTGCCCTTGTAAGGCTCGGTCTTGCGCAGCGCTCGGATCTGCGCCGCGAACTCGCCCACGCACTGCTTGTCGCAGCCGCGGATCACAAGAGAGGCTGGTTCGCTGTCGCCGCGGGCCGCGTCCTTCTCCACCGTCACCTCTACGCCCGCGGGAACGGGTATCTCAAACTGGGCCCCAACCCCGCGCCGCCGACCGGAGTACCCGATGTTCAGGTGCAAAGCTTTGCCGATCAGCTTGCAATTGTAACCCGTACCGTAGATCTCCAATCGCCTCTCAAATCCCTGCGCGGCGCCTTTGACCATGTTGGCGATCAGCGCACGGGTGAGACCGTGGTTGGCACGCGCCTGCTTACTGTCGTTCTGCCGCGTCACGTTCACAAGTTTAGAGCCTTGGTCGTAGGCGACATCGACCCCCGTCGGACAAAGGTACGAAGTGGTTCCCTTCGGACCGCTGACGGTCACCTCCCGGCCGGTGAGCTTGAAGCTCACTCCGGAGGGCAACAGAACAGGTTGTTTTCCAACTCGTGACATCGCTTAATCTCTACTACACGCTGTGCAAACCACGACGGTCCGGTCTCGTCCCCTGTCTAATGCACCGTACAAAGCAACTCACCGCTCACATTCATTTCGCGGCAACTACGATCACTCAACACGCCCTTGGGCGTGGAGACGATGGAGATGCCCAGTCCGTCCAACACTCGCGGCAGGTTGCCGACCTTCCTGTAGACCCGGCATCCCGCCTTCGATTCTCGGCGTATGCGATGGATAATGTCCTCGCCCCGCGGGCCGTACTTCAAGTCGACCCGCAAAATGCCTTGCTTAGTGTCCGCAACCACGTCGTAGCCGGAGATGTACCCCTCCTCCAACAACACGCGCGCAATCCCGACCTTCAGCTTCGACGATGGGATCGTCACCTGCTTGCGTCGCACGCGCACGGCGTTGCGGATTCGAGTCAGCATGTCGGCAATCGGATCAGACCACATCTTTCAAACCATCCCGTAAACGAAGACCGGCCTTCGTCACACGCTCCTAAACACGCTCCTACCAGCTCGCCTTGCGGACCCCGGGAATCAACCCTTCATGGGCGAGATTGCGGAAGCAAATACGACACACCTGAAACTTTTGATAAACGGCCCGCGACCGCCCGCACAATTGGCACCGCCGCACACGCCGAGTCATGAACTTCGGCTTCGCGTTCGCTTTGTTCACCCACGCCTTGGTGGCCATCAGTTCACTGGCTCCTCGGTCTTACGTAGCGGCATCCCCAGGCCGATCAACAACGCCTTAGCATCCGCATCGCTCTTCGCACTAGTTACAAACGTAATATGCATACCTTGGTTGAAGGTGATCTTCGCAAGATCGATCTCGGAGAAAATCGACTGGTCAGGCACGCCCATCGTGTAGTTTCCCCGACCGTCGAAGCTCTTGGGATTCAGGCCGCGAAAGTCACGCATACGCGGGATCGCCGCGTTGATCAACCGGTCCACGAACTCGAACATCCGTTTGCCCCGCAGCGTGACCCGACAACCGATCTCCATGTCGCGGCGCGTCTTGAAGTTCGACACCGCACGCTGTGCCCGGCGAACCTGAGGCTTTTGGCCGGTAATCTTGGTCATGTCTTCCACGGCGGCAGCCAAGCGGTTCTTGTCCTGCATCGGCGAACCGGTGCCCATCGCCACCACGACCTTCCGCAGGCGCGGAACGGCCATGGGGTTCTCAATTCCCAAAGCCGCCTGCAACTGGCCGCTGATCTCCGCTTTGTAGCGATCCAATAACCGAGCCATATTTATTTCTTCGCCAGACGATCCCTTCGCGTCAGTGTATGGAGCGTCGTACCGGCCATGCTCACCCGCCTCTTCGTCACCACCTTATCGTCGCCGCCATGATCCACGACGAATCGCACGCGCTGCGCCTTGCCCACACTCGAATCGAAAGGCAACACGTTGGAGATGTGAATGGCGGCCTCCTTTTGCACGCGGCCACCTTGCGGATTACGCCGCGTCGGCCGTACGTGGCGATAGACCACGTTCACGCCCTCCACCACGACTTTGCCCTTCTTCGGATCGACGTGGAGCACCTTACCCCGCGCCCCTCGATGGTCGCCGCAGATGACCTCGACTAGATCGTTTTTTCGTAAATGCAAAGCCATTGTTCGACCCGTAGCCGTCTTCGTCAGACGACTTCCTCCGCCAGGGAGACGATCTTCATAAAGTTCTTTTCCCGAAGCTCCCGCGCGACGGCTCCGAAGATTCGCGTGCCGCGAGGCTCGTTCTTCTCATCCAGCAACACCACGGCGTTGCTGTCGAAACGAACGTAACTGCCGTCCGGACGGCGGGTGGGCATCCGCATGCGGACCACCACGGCCTTCGCTTTGCGACGCTTCGACCGGTCCTTCCGATCGACGCCGCCGGAAAAATCGCTGTTGGGCAGAGCTTTCTTGACCGTGACCATCACGATGTCACCGATCTTCGCCGTCTTAAGGCGATACTTGCCGGGACGAGCGGTGCTGCCCTTGTAGACGTTGAACACCATGGCCTGCTTGGCACCGGTGTTGTCGCACACGTCCACCATTGTAAACATCTGAATCATGTCACGAATCCAATACTACGAAGGCGACGCTTCTAGCCCATCGGCACCCAGTTGAATGTCCGAGCCGCGTTCCAGGACACGTATCAGCCGCCAACACTTCGTCTTCGACATACGACGGCAGGCGACAACCTCAACCAAATCGCCCTTGTGGGCCTCGTTTTTTTCATCGTGCGTAGCCAGCGTCGTGGAACGTCGGAGGTACTTCCCGTACTTCTCGTGCTTGACCAAAAAGTCGAAGCGCACGCGGATCGTCTTGTCGCCCTTATCCGAGATGACGGTACCGGTCCGCCGGTCGCGCTGACCTCGCTTATCCGAAACAGTCATGGGTGCCGCTACGTTGGTCATTGCTTCACTTCAACCGCTAGTTCATCGCCGCCCAAAAAGCCCGTTGCTAACCCGTTGCTCACCTAACCACCCTAGCGGTGTGTGGCGAGCGACTCCAAATGGTATTGCTTCTCTTCGATGCTTGTCTCCCCGCGCTCCCCCAGGATCGTCAAAATCCGAGCGACGTCCTTCCGCACGACCTGAAGCTGGTGAGGGTTCTCCAGCTTCTCCGTCACCGCCTGAGCGTGAAGGTCGAACAGATGCCGGCGGATGCGATCCAGCTCCGCATGCAAATCCGGCGTCTTCAATTCTCGAAGTTCGGCGACCTTCATGATATCATCACCCAGCCATATCCAACCATTGGCTACAAACCATGACGCCGTTTCACAAACCGGCAGCGATACGGCATCTTGTGGGCCACACGCGTAAGTGCGTCCCGTGCCACAGTCTCGTCGACGCCCGCCACCTCGAAGAGCATCGTCCCAGGGCGAACACAGGCAACCCAGAATTCCGGCTCGCCTTTGCCCTTACCCATACGAGTCTCCAGCGGCTTGGACGACACAGGCTTGTGCGGAAACATCCGCACGTACACCTTGCCCTCGCGATGGAGGTAGTGCGTTGCCGCCACTCGGCCAGCCTCTATTTGTCGCGCCGTGAGCCAGCCGGCGCTCAAACACTGCAATCCAAAATCGCCGAAGGCGACGGTGTTGCCCTTCCCAGCCACCCCGCGGACCTTGCCGCGTTGGCTTTTGCGCCACTTCACTCTTTTGGGCATCAACGCCATAAAACGTACTCCATCCGAGTAGCGCTAGCCGCGCTTTCCCCGTCGACCTTCGCGACCCCGACCCTGTGGCGCACCGTCAATCATGACCGCCTCCTCGCCGTAGCGGCCCAGATAGAGCCAAACCTTAATGCCGATCGCCCCGTACTTCGTGCGACAGGTCGCGGTGCCATAGTCCACATGGGCCTGAAGGGTGTGCAAGGGGATCGAGCCGCGGAGTTGCATTTCCCGCCTGGCCATCTCCGCCCCGCCCAGGCGACCGGAGAGCATAATCTTACAACCCTTAGCCCCGGACGCCATCGCCGAATCGATCCGCATCTTCATCACCCGACGAAAACCCGCTCGTTTCTTGAGCTGCTCAGAGACGGATTCGGCGATCAATTTGGCGTTCCCGTCTGGGGCCTTGATCTCCTGGATGTTCATGTTGATGTTGCGGTCGATGAGGTTCTCCAACGCTTCCTTCAGCTTGTCGATTTCGGCGCCCTTGGGACCGATGACCAAGCCAGGACGAGCCGTATGCAGAACGACCTTGACCTCGTTACGCGTGCGTTCAATCTCCACCTTGGCGACCGCGGCGTAGGGCGGCTGCTGGTTCAAGCGGTCCTCGATGAACGTGCGAATTTTATGGTCCTCGACCAAAAATTCGGCGAACGCCGCTTTGGGCGCGAACCAGCGCGAGCGCCAGTCCTCCGTGATGCCCACACGAAACCCAATTGGATTGACCTTCTGACCCACCTACGACTCCCTTGGGACGAACCCGACCCGCGATCTACGAATACCCTTCATCAACCTTCTGCCACGGTGACGACGATGTGGCTGGTGCGCTTAATGATTGGATGCGCCCGGCCGCGATCCTTGGGCCGCCACCTTCGATAGTGCGGTCCGCAGTCCACCCGCGCTTCCTTGACGAACAGGCTACGCATGTTCGCCTCCTGCTCGTCCGCATTCACCATCGCCGACTTCAAAACATTCTCGATCATCCGGGCGCTGCGCCGAGGGCTGAACCGCAGTTGGTCCATCGCCTCGCCGCACTTTCGACCACGGATGAGGTCGATCAGCAGCTTCACTTTGCGCGACGAAATGCGCGCGAAGCGATGTTTCGCCGACCACAGCCGCTGCTCTTTCGTTGCCGTTGCCATAGTACACCGACTGCTGCCTACGCTGCGGCGGAAGCGCCCGCTCCAGCGGCCTTCTTCTTCCCGCCGCTGTGCCCGCGAAACGTTCGCGTGGGGCTGAATTCGCCCAGCTTATGCCCCACCATGTCCTCGTTCACGTACACGGGGTGGAAGACCTTCCCGTTATGTACTTCAAACCGTACCCCGATGAACTCCGGGACGATCGTGCACCGTCGCGACCAAGTACGGATCGGTGCGTTGATCCCCGTGCTCTTCGCGTTAATCGCTTTGCGGAAGAGCTTCTCGTCTACGAAGGCGCCTTTTTTTTGTGATCGCGACATTAATCGTCTCTAAACGCTATCTCTTCTTCGGTCGGGGAAGTTGTCCGTACCGTCTACTCTTGCGTCGCCGCAGGATGCGCTGGTTGGAGGTCTTTCTCGGCGAACGCGTCCGCCCGCCCTTGGCCAGCAACCCCGTCGGACTGCACGGGTGACGACCGCCGCCGCTTCGACCCTCGCCGCCGCCCAGCGGATGGGCGACGGGGTTTTGAGCTGTGCCGCGTACGTACGGCCGGCGACCCATGTGCCGCATACGACCGGCCTTGCCCCAGCGTAAGTTCTGATGCTCGGCGTTACCCAACTGTCCGATCGTCGCCCGACATTCCACGCGAACCTCGCGCATTTCGCCCGAAGGAAGGACCAGGATGGCCCAACTTTCGTTTCGTGAGAGTAGACGAGCCGATCCACCCGCGCTGCGCACAAGCTTGCCGCCCTGTCCGACGTTCATCTCCACGTTATGCACCGCGAGGCCTGGCGGAATGTTCTTGAGCGGCATGGCGTTTCCGACCTTCGGCTCCACCGTCGGCCCGCTCGCCACCGTGTCGCCCGCGGTCACTCCCACGGGCGCTAAGATGTACCGCTTTTCACCGTCGGCGTAGACGATCAAGGCTATGTGACAGCTTCGGTTGGGATCGTATTCGATCGACCGCACCGTGCCGACGACGTCGTCCTTGTCGCGCTTAAAGTCGATCAGGCGGTATATGCGCCGTGCGCCGCCGCCGCGATGCCGCGCGGTAATCCGCCCGTGATGGTTGCGGCCGCCATGTTTGGCGAGTCGCTCGCACAGGGACTTTTCCGGGCGCGTGTGCTTGGTCAACTCCGCAAAATCGTTGACCGTCGAATTACGCCGGCCGGGCGAGGTTGGGTTGTAGGTAGTGATGCCCATCGAAATCCCTGGTTACGACGACCGCACCGACCGCGACACAAAGCCGCGACCGGCCCGTACCATTTCTAGAACAAATCAATATGGTGGTCAGCCCTAAGGACAACCACCGCTTTTTTCCAATCCGACGTTTTTCCCATCTTAAAGCGTACCCGGCGAGGCTTACCCTTGCGGATCGAGGTGCGCACCGATTGCACCTTCACATTGTAAATCTTTTCTACCGCTTGCTTGATCGCGGCCTTGGAGGCATCGGAATGCACCTCGAAGGCGTACGAACCGCCGCGCGCGGGCATGGTCCGTGTCGCCCCGTGCGACTGCTGGGCCTGGTGCGTACCTTTTTCCGTCACCAGCGGGCGTTTCACTATGTGATAAATATCCATTGGTGTCGCCCGTCCTTATTTCTTCGCCGCAGGGCCGGCCGCGATCCGCGAAAACGCAGCTTTGGTAAAGATCACCCGCGGTCGGCGAAGTACATCGTACGCATGAAGGTCATCCACGACGCGAATGTCGGTTTGAGGGATGTTCCGCCCGGACTTATATGCGTTCGAGTCGGCCTCGTGCATCGCCACCAAACATCCTTTCTCAATGCCCAACGCGGAGAGCATCGACGCGAAAACCTTCGTCTTAGGCTGCGGGCACAGCAAATCTTCGAGGATCATCACCTCGTTCGCCTGAATCTTTGCCAGAATGGCGTTGTCACGGGCCAAACGACGCATCTTCTTTGGGAATTCCTTGGTCGAAGTCGGAATACTCTTGGCGAAAGTACGGCCGCCGCCCTTCCGTACAGGCGTGCGGACCATGCCCGCGCGGGCATTGCCGGTGCCTTTTTGCCGGTACAACTTACGCGTCGAGCCTTGGACTTCGGCACGCCCTTTGGTACGCGCACTTTTCTGCCATTGATGGTCCAAGTAGGCGACGACGGCCTGCTTAATGAGCTGCGGACGCACTTGCCCGCCGAGGCAGGCCGGGTCGATCTCGACCTCGCCCGTGCGCTTGCCCTGCATGTTAAACACGGGAACCGCGAGCATCGCCTTTAGCCTCTCTTCTTCGATCGTCGGACAAGCAACAACGCACCGACCGGACCGGGCACGCTGCCTCGGATCAACAATAGGTGGTTCTCGGCATCGATCTTGAGCAGTTTCAGCGCGCTAGTCGTGCAACGGATCTGGCCCATGTGACCGGCCATGCGCTTGCCCTTCTTGACCGAGCGGCCCGTACCACGAGGAGCACTGGCCCCGATACCGCCGGGCGAACGGTGCTTCCGCTCCGTTCCGTGCGAGCCGGGCATCCCACCGAAACCGTGCCGCTTCATGACACCTTGAAAACCCTTGCCCTTCGTGGTCCCAACGACATCGACGTACTTGGCCGCGTCGCCGGCAAACACATCCACGGTGACTACATCACCGACGGCAACGGTGGCTGGGGCATCGAGACGGACCTCGCGAACCGCGCCCTTGGGTCCGGTGCCCGCTTTCGCCGCGTGACCGATCATGGCTTTGGTGGAGCGATGCGGTTTTACGTCCCTGAACCCGAGTTGGACCGAGTCGTAACCGTCGCTCTCCTTGTTTTTCACCTGCAAGACCACGCAAGGCCCGGCGCGCACGACGGTGACCGTTTCGGCGACGCCCTGCTCGCCGAGAATGAGGGTCATTCCCATCTTGGTACCTAGCAATGCGGGTATCATGCGAAAAGTCCCATTCCGTTCGCAGCGGACGAACGAGTCCGCTCCATTCCACCGCGTGCGATACAGCTCACACGCCTCAGCTTATTCAAAAGAGTTAGGGATACGAACCCAGACCGCCGCAGCGGCCTGGCGCCACTATTAAATCACTCTCGCTACGCCTTGATCTTCACGAAGACACCGGCGGGCACTTGAATACGATTGATCGCCTCCACCGTCCGAGACGTCGGCTCGCTGATGTCGATGATCCGCTTGTGCGTCCGCATCTCGAACGTCTCGCGCGATTTTTTATCAATATGGGGGCTGCTCAACACCGTGTAACGCTCGATCCTGGTGGGCAAAGGAATCGGCCCGTGGACCTTAGCGCTGGTGCGCTTCGCCTGCTCCACGATTTCCTTCGCTGACGCATCCAGCGCCCGCGAATCGTAGGCTTCCATTCTGATTCGGATTCTGTTTTTCGCGCTCACGCTTCGGAAACCATTCTCATTTTCACTTACGCTCGCGGTCGATCATTTCAACCGCAGTCCGGCAAGGATAAACGATCCAATACGGCTGTCAACTAGAATAATTTTGCGCCCGCCGAAGGCACTTACGATATTCGGGAACAATTCCGAGTCGATGAAGTGTAACTGGAAATCTGTTCTTGCCTACCCCACCAGGATCTTCATGTCCGCCGCCGATACGGGTGCGTAATGGGACGGGGCCATGGTCGCGGTGGCCCGACCTTGTGACAGGCTTCGCAGCTTGGTGACATAGCCGAACATCTGGGAGAGCGTGACATCGGCGGAGATCAGTCGGTCCGCGCCGCGTAAGGTTGTGTTTCTCACTACGGCCTTGCGAGCGTTCAAATCGCCCATGATCGACCCGAAGTACTCGTCGGAGGTGACCACTTCGACATCCATAATCGGTTCGAGAAGCACCGGACCGGCGGCTTTCATGGCCTCGTAGAAGGACGCTCGCGCGGCGTTTTCAAAGGCCAATTCGGAGCTTTCCGACTCGTGCCACCCGGCGCTGAGCATGGTGACCTTCCAGTCGATCACGGGGTATCCGCCGAGCACCCCGCTTTGCGCGGCGTCGTTGATCCCGGCCTCGCACGCCCGAAGAAATACCGCCGCCAGGCCCTCTGTGGTGATGGCGTTGGCGATTTCAAAGTTGGCCCGGCCCGGGGCGTGCGCTCGCGGCTCGATGCGGATACGCAGGATCGCATAGTGCGGCCGACCGCCGATCTGGCGGATGAAGTGCCCTTCCCCAACGCCTGTGCCCGTCACCGTCTCTCGATAGGACACCCGCGGCTTACCGACCACTACGTCGACGTTCATGTCGCCGCGCAAGCGCTGGACGGCGATTTCCAAGTGCAGTTCCCCCATCCCCGATAACAAGGTCTGCCCGGTTTCGGGGTTGGCGGTCACGGTAAACGTCGGATCCTGTCGGGCGAGGGCGGCCAGCGATTCCAGCAACTTATCCCGGTCCCTGGACGACCGTGGTTCGATGGACACGCTGATGACCGTCTCCGGGAACTTGATCGATTCGAGGATGACTGGGTGTCGCGCGTCGCACAAGGTATGCCCGGTGAGGGCGTTACGCGGCCCGATCACGGCCACGATGTCCCCGGCGACTGCCTCATCGAGTTGATCGCGGCGCTTGGCGAACATGCGATAGATGCGGCTGACGTTCTCCTTAGCCCCCGTCACGGGGTTGAACAAACGCATGTTCGATTTGAGCGTCCCCGAGTAGATCCGTAAGTAGTATAGATCTACGGGTTTTTCGGCAACCATCTTAAAAACCAACGCGACGATCGGTCCATTGGGATCGCACCGCACTTGACGCTCGACATCGGGATGATCCCGATCCGTTGCCGTCACCGGGGGCATGTCCAGCGGACTCGGTAAAAAATCGCACACCGCGTCGAGCGTGCGCTGGACCCCGATATAGCGAAGCGAACTGCCGCAAAGGACCGGGCACAATGCTCGCTTCAGCGTGCCCGCGCGAATGGCCTGACGAACCTCCGGCTCAGTGACCGGTTCATCGTGCAGGTATTTGTCCATCACCGATTCGGAGAATTCGGAGATCATCTCCAGCATCTCATGCCGCCGCTCGTGCGCAACCCCCGCAAGATCGTCGGGGATGTCACGTACCTCAAACGCCGAGCCTAGTTCCTCTTGCTTAAAATAGACCGCCTGCATGGTGATCAAATCGACGAGGCCGCGGAAGTCTCCGTCGATGACGATCGGCAACTGGATCGGCAACGGTGGGATGGACAGACGTTCTCGAATCGACGCGACGCTACGCTCGAAATCCGCGCCGATCTTGTCCATCTTGTTGATGAAGCAGATGCGGGGGACCTTGTACTTGTCCGCCTGCCGCCAAACGGTCTCGGACTGGGCCTCCACGCCCTCCTTCGCATCGAACACCGCCACCATCCCGTCGAGCACACGCAGCGACCGCTCCACCTCGGCGGTGAAATCCACATGGCCGGGGGTGTCGATCAGGTTGATGGTGTAGCCGTTCCAGGGGCAGCTCACGGCCGCCGAATAGATGGTGATCCCGCGCTTTTGCTCCTGTTCGTCAAAGTCCGTCGTGGTGGTGCCGTCATCGACCTCACCCATGCGATAGGTCCGGCCGGTGTAATAGAGGACTCGTTCGGTGGTCGTGGTCTTGCCCGCGTCGATATGCGCGGCGATGCCGATGTTGCGTACAGTAGTGAGATCGAGCGTCACGAGTGGGGATTATAAGGAAAGGACGACCGAGTGACAGCTGCGGCCCGGGCTAAATCTTGCAGTGGAATCAAGACTCGACCCAGCGATGAAACTCGCTGGGTGATACCTCGATGTCATGCAAAATCGCGCGGATGATCCCTCTTCCCAGGTCTTCTCCGCGATGATCCGGGACCGTCGCCGTTCGCCCGTCCGGATGGAGAAAGAAGCGATGGCTCCCCTTGTGTCGCAACTCGCGAAACCCGAGGACCTTGAGGAATTGAATCATCCGACGCGCGACGATCGGATGCAGGCGAGTCACGCCGGAATCTCAATGCGCTCGACAGCTATGAACTCATGATCTGCGGGAGTTTCGTGGGCCAAGCAAAGCTTGATGACCTCGAGGACTCTTTTGCGAAGGGTGGTGAGCGACTTGGCCTGGGTATAACAGCTTCGCAGCCCCGGGACTGTGGCGACAAAATACCCGTCCTCGTCTTGTTCAATCAGAACCGTCAACGTCAGCGCCCGCATCGCTAGTCGCCTTTGGCCTGCATTCTCCTGTGCGAGCCTCTCCGCGCTTGACCAAACTTCAGTCAGGGCATCCAGGATCAGTGCCCAACCAACCACGAATTATAACGTTCCTTGGTCGAGAAACCAACAGGCCGGAAACTACCACGCAAAATGGGCGAACGCCTTGTTGGCGTCGGCCATTCGGTGGATGTTGTCTTTGGTGGTGACGGCCGTTCCTTCACCCTTGGCCGCGTCAATAATCTCACCGGCGAGGGATTCGCAGATCGGTTTGCCCTTCTTGGCCCGAGCGGCTTCGCGGAGCCAGCGGAACGCCAGCGACTGCTGCCGCTTGCGATTGACCGGCATGGGCACCTGGTAGTTGCTGCCGCCGACGCGTTTGGATCGCACCTCGACGTTGGGCTTGCAGTTGTTGATGGCGTTCTCAAAGACCTCGAACGGCGGCTGGTCCTTGACTCGCTTGGCCACGATGTCCATCGCGTCATAGAAGACGCGAGTGGCCGTGCTCTTCTTCCCATCGTACATGAAACAGTTAATGAACCTCGCCGCGAGCAGACTGTTGAACCGGTCGTCCGGCTTCAACTGCTTAGCCGCGTTGGTGAATTTCTTGAAACCCATCGTGATCGTCTTTCCGAAGTTAAACCGTCCGCCGGGTCTCGTCTATGACCCCAAGCAGCCCCACTACCTCACACACTCCGACACGCTCAAACTGCCGCGGCGCATCTGCCATCTGCGAATCGACAAGACCACCGCCACGGCTAGACATAACTCCACAATCGCCTTGAGGGCAAACGGAAGCAGCCCCGTCTGAAGGGCCAGCCGCCAGTCGCCTGCGAGCCACACCATCCGCCAACCAATTCCGCAAACAAAAACCACCACGCCCCCGACAGAGCCGGCCACAAAAAGGCGCGAAACGCCCGCACCGCCTCGTCCGCGAAGGACGCCCATCAGCCATGCCGCCGGGATGAATCCGACCAGGTAACCGCCGGTCGGACCCCAAATCCCGCTCGACCCCGGCGAAAATACCGGCAAGCCGGCCGTTCCGAGAATAAGGTAGGCCGACAACGCCGCGGCGGCCTGATTCGGAGATAGCAACAGCCCGGCCAACAACACCACAAGGAACTGTAGCGTCATCGGGACTTCGGTGCCCGGAACGGGAACGCGAACCTGCGCAGCCAAAGTCACGAGAATAACAAAGCCTGTCACCGAAACGAAGGCCACCGCCGCCGATTGCTGAGTAGCCCGCGAAGCGCGAGCGGCCGCCAAGATGGACGTATCAGCGGCGACTCTTGGCGTGTTGCTGGGCATATCGTGTGTATCGCAGCCGGCTAGGTCACTTTCCTATTTGCGGCGCTTAACCCCGTATTTGCTTCGGCTGCGGTTACGCGGACGACCGTCCTTGTCTCCTTCGACGCCGGCCGAGTCCAACGCCCCGCGAACAATGTGGTAGCGAACACCCGGCAAATCGCGAACACGTCCTCCGCGCACCAATACAATCGAGTGCTCTTGAAGATTGTGGTCCACGCCGGGGATGTAGGCGGTGACTTCCTTGCCGTTGGTCAAACGAACGCGGGCCACCTTCCGCAGAGCGGAGTTGGGCTTCTTGGGCGTCTGGGTCTTCACAATGAGACAGACCGCCCGGCGCTGCGGGCATTGGTCCAGGTCGCGGACTTTGGACTTCTTTTGGACCTTGCGTCGGCCCACGCGGATAAGCTGGTTGATAGTCGGCATCTGGTTCCTCAGGTCGTTTCCATCGTCAAATTACGCTGCAATTCGATCCATACTCCACGCCTAGTCGTCGGTCCCGGCGTTATCGACCGTCCCCGCATCGGTGCTCGCCTCGACCAAGATCATCGAGCCGTCGCCGGGTACCCCATCCTCGGCCGGCTCGGTGAAGCTTTCGTCGGCCGCGCTGATCGGTATTTCCTCGGGCACGTCCGCCACCGCCGGGATCGGCTCACCAATCTGCCGAACGCGCATCCCCTGGTACTGTCGGAACGCCGATCCAGCCGGAATCAGGTGCCCCAGTATGACGTTTTCCTTGAGTCCCCGCAAGTGGTCCGCCTTGCCCGCAAGCGCCGCCTCGGTGAGCACCTTGGTTGTCTCCTGGAACGAGGCCGCGGAGATGAACGAATCGCTAGACAGGGCGGCCTTGGTAATGCCTAAGAGGAGCGTTGTCGCCGAGGCGGGCTTGGGCTTTCGACCCTTGCCCGGCTCACCGCCCTTTTCCTCGGCCTCGCCGTTCATCGCTGAAAGATCCGACTTGAGCACCACCTGGTCGACGACCAAATTGGTGTCGCCGGGATTGACGATCACTACGCTCTTAGCCAACCGCTCGTTTTCCTGGCGGAAGTGGAACTTGTCCACCGTTTCGCCGGGAAGAAACGTAGAGTCCCCGGGTTGCTCGACTTTGATCTTGCGGAGCATCTGGTTGACGATGACCTCCAGGTGCTTGTCGTTGATACCGACGTTCTGGCTGCGGTAGACGGCCTGCACCTCCGCGAGCAGATAGTTCTGCAGGGCCTCCTCGCCCTTGATCCGTAGAATGTCGTGCGGGATGAGCGGCCCGTCGATGAGCTGGTCGCCGGCCTCCACAAAGTCGCCCGCGTGTACCAACAGGTGCTTGTCCTGCGGGACGTGGTGCTCTTTTTCCATCCCGCTTTCGCTGCGGACGACGATGGTCATCTTGCCGCGGCGCTTATCGGGACGGATTTCGACTTGACCGGAGATTTCCGCCATGATCGCCGGCTCTTTGGGTTTGCGGGCCTCAAAGATCTCCGTGACCCGTGGCAGACCACCGGTGATGTCTTGCGTCCCGCCCATGGCCCGCGGCTGTCGAGCGATCTCGATGCCGGGAGTAATCGCTTGGCCTTCCTGAACCTCGATGCGGGCCTTGGCGGGCAGGTAGTGATAATCGAGAACGTTTCCGCCCTTGTCTTCGATGACGATCTGCGGGTGCTTTTCGCCCTTGTGCTCGATGACCACGAACTTCGCCCGACCGCCCTCCTGCTCGAGGCGAACGGTCTCGCCGTCGGTCACATCCTGGAAACGCACGAAACCGCCGACTTCCGCGAGGATCGGCGTCATGTGCGGGTCCCATTCGCAGAGGACGTCGCGGCGGACGACGGGTTGACCATCCTTCACTTTAAGGACCGAGCCGTAGGGAACACGGTCGCGCGATAGCTCACGACCCTTGTCGTCGGTCACGAGGATTTCGCCGTTACGCTTCAACACGACCGTTCTTGTGGTCCCGTCCTCGTTGCGCACTTCGACCGGGTTGAGATCGTGATAATGGACGAGGCCCTTCTGTGTCGCCTTGAGGACGTTCTCCAACGCCGCCTTTTGAGCCACGCCGCCGGTGTGGAACGTACGCATGGTGAGCTGCGTTCCCGGCTCGCCGATCGACTGGGCAGCGATGATTCCGACGGCCATCCCCTCTTCCACGAGCCTTCCCGTAGACATATCCATGCCATAACACATGGCGCAGACGCCCTGAGGACTCTCGCAGGTGAGAGGACTGCGAACGCGAATCTTATCCAATCCCAAGTCCTCGAGGAGCGAGGCAATCTCCTTAGTGATGATCTGGTTTTCGGCGACGATCGGTTCGTCATTGATGGGGTTTTGCACATCGTCACGGGCGACACGGCCGATGATGTTCTCGCGGAGAGCGATATCTACTTCTTCGCCCTTGTAGGTCGCCGCTTTGGTGACGCCGTTGATCGTCCCGCAGTCCGGAATGTTGACGATGACGTTTTGGCCTACGTCGGCGAGCTTGCGGGTGAGGTACCCGGAGTCGGCGGTCTTGAGCGCGGTGTCGGCCAGACCCTTGCGCGCCCCGTGTGTCGAACTGAAATACTCCAACACCGACAGACCCTCGCGGAAGTTGGCCTTGATGGGCGTCTCGATGATTTCGCCCGACGGTTTGGCCATCAACGCCCGCATCCCCGCCAATTGCCGAATTTGATCCACACTGCCCCGGGCGCCGGATTGGGTCATTAGATAAATCGGATTGAGGTACGGTTTGGCGCCCGCGTCGCCCGGCGAACGATAACCGCCGCTCTCATCGCGGAAATCGTCGCGCAGCTCGATCATCATGGCCTGGGTCACAAGCTCTCGAGCATGAATCCACACGTCGATCACCTGGTTGTATCGCTCCAGACGCGTGAGTGTGCCTTGCTCGAACGACTTCTGGATTTGGTCCACGGATTTTTGAGCCACATCGATGATCTTCTGTTTCGCCTGCGGCACGCGCATGTCCGTCACCCCGAAGGAAAGGCCCGCCAGCGTGCTGTGTTTGAAGCCGATGTCCTTGATGTCGTCGAGCAAGTCGATAGTCTCTGCCCGGCCCAATAGCTCGTGACAATCGGCCACCACACGGACTAGGCCCTTTTGCGACAACGGGTAGTTGTAATACGGCATCCCCGGAGGAAGGATGTCGTTGAAGATCAGACGACCCACGGTGGTGAGGACGCGGCGGTTGGCCGGCACGGGATCGTGCCCCGTCTTGGCACTGGACACCATTCGCTCGCGGTCGATGCGCACCCAGATTTTGTCGTGAATGCCGATGCGGTGATGGGCATACGCGAACATAGCCTCAAACGCATCCGCGAAGCGCGGGGTGTCTTTGTCCTCTACCTTGGCGCTGACGTGGTCCGTCGTCAGATAAAACGTACCCAAGACCACGTCTTGCGTGGGGGACATAATCGGACTGCCGTTCGCCGGGCTGAAGATGTTGTTGGTGGACATCATCAGCACGTGGGCCTCAACTTGGGCCTCGATGGAGAGCGGCAGGTGAACGGCCATCTGATCCCCGTCAAAGTCGGCGTTGAACCCCCGGCAGACTAGCGGATGAATCTTGATCGCGTTGCCCTCGACGAGTACCGGCTCGAAGGCCTGGATGCCCATCCGGTGAAGCGTAGGAGCGCGGTTGAGGAGGACCGGGTGCTGGTAGATCACCTCTTCCAGAATGTCCCAGATCGCTTGATCGCGGCGTTCAAGCATCTTCTTGGCGGACTTGATCGTGTCGGCCAATCCGCGGTCCTTGAGCTTGCGAATGATGAACGGCTGGTACAGCTCCAACGCGATCTTCTTGGGAAGACCGCACTGGTGGAGCTTCAACTCCGGGCCGACGACAACGACCGAACGGGCCGAATAATCGACCCGCTTGCCCAGCAGGTTTTCACGGAACCGGCCCTGCTTGCCCTTAATCATGTCGGTCATGGACTTCAGCGGTCGATTGCTCGAACCCAAGACCGGTCGCCGGCAGCGGCCATTGTCGAACAAGGCATCGACGGCCTGCTGCAACATGCGTTTTTCGTTTTGGATAATTACTTCCGGCGCGTTGAGATCGACCAGTTTCTTGAGACGGCTGTTGCGGTTGATGATGCGCCGATAAAGATCGTTCAGGTCGCTGGTGGCGAAGTTGCCGCTATCCAAAAGGACTAGCGGCCGCAGGTCCGGCGGGATCACCGGGATGACTTCGAGCACCATCCACGCCGGATCGTTGGGCGAGTTGCGCAAAGCCTCCACGACCTTCAATCGCTTGGCGAGGTCCTTCTCACGCTGCTTGCTGCCCGTCTTGATGAGTTCTTCGCGAAGTTCACCGGAAAGTTTGGCGAGATCGAGACGCGAAAGTAGTTCCTTGATCGCCTCCGCGCCCATCATCGCTGTGAAGCTCTTGCCGTAGCTCTCCACCGCGGCGCGGTATTCCTCCTCGGTCAGCAATTGCTTGGGCTTCAGCGGTGTGTCGCCGGGATCAACGACGATGTAGTCCTGGAAATAAATGACTTTTTCCATGCTCGTCGTCTTGATGGCGAGCAACGCGCCCAAACGCGAGGGCATGGCCTTGAAGAACCAAATATGCGCCACCGGGGCGGCGAGGTTGATGTGCCCCATACGCTTCCGGCGGACGCGAGAGTGGGTCACCTTCACCCCGCAACGGTCACAGATGATGCCCTTGTGCTTGGTGCCTTTGAACTTGCCACAAGCGCATTCCCAGTCCCGTTCAGGACCGAAGATTCGCTCGCAAAACAGACCGTCCTTTTCAGGACGGTACGTGCGGTAGTTGATCGTCTCCGGTTTTTTGACCTCGCCGAACGACCAACTGCGTATGTCGTTGGGCGAAGCCAACGCAATATGGACGCAACTGTAATCGTTGACGCGATCGTAAATGTTGTCGAGCATTTGCGGGTAATCCCCTTATGGAGTTCTACGCCACTCGAATCTCTCGGGACTCGAATCGATCACTCTTATACGTTCTCACGCCGGCTTCAAACCGCGTTCGACGAGGCAAGCGCTCGCTGGGGCAGCGGTGCGTCGGCGGCAAGCTCCATGGCCACCAAGCCTCGCCATTTCCGAAACCCCAGCTCCTCGCAGAAGTCCACTTCCGTTCCATAAACGAGAGCGTCGATTCGCTCCACGCCGAATTTCCGTAACGACTCGATGACCCGGCAGGCCATCTCCCGAGCGATACCGGCGGAGTCGTGCTCGATGCGCCCGTCCTTGCGCGTGACACAAGCCGGCCCCTGATAGGCTGGATCCAGCTTGCATTCCGCCAGGCGACCCCACAAGCCGTCCGTCACCCCGCGAGCCAGGCCGATCAGCTCCCCGTTGCGACGCGCGGTGACGAAACAAAGGGTGTTGTCCATCATCCGCTTGAGCTTCTCGCGAGATCGCGTCGTCTCGTGATTCTGCCGAGTGTAAAAGGACAGCAACTCCTGGGGATCGAGTTTCGCCATCGTCTCGAATTCGATGTCTTCGAACACGTTCACGCCTCCCGTTTCCATCAATGTACCTAACATATCGCCGGTTATAATCGCCCGCCGCCGCGGATCAACGATTAACCCACGTGCCGTTTATCCAGGTGGATGTTGAGGCACAGCCCGCGGATTTCGTTGCACAAAACGTCGAACGACACGGGCGTGCCCGCCTCCAGAGTGTTTTTCCCCTTGACCATCGTTTCGTAAATCTTAGTCCGCCCTTCGACGTCGTCACTCTTGACCGTGAGAAGCTCCTGGAGGATGTAAGCGGCGCCGTACGCCTCCAGACCCCACACCTCCATCTCGCCAAAGCGTTGTCCGCCGGTGCGGGCCTTGCCGCCCAGCGGTTGCTGCGTGATCAAGCTGTACGGACCCGTCGCCCGAGCGTGAATCTTGTCATCCACCAAGTGGTGGAGCTTAAGCATGTAGATGTAGCCGACGGTGACGGGCTGATCGAGGTACTCACCCGTCCGACCGTCGCGCAGTCGGACCTTGCCGCTCGGGGGGATCTGAGCGAAGCGAAGATCGGTCTGCGCGGCCGAGGCCACCGCGACTGAATCTTCGGCGCGGCGACGGGCGTGCTCGTTGGCCTCCACCAAGGCAACGTGAATCTCCTCCTCCGTCGCCCCGTCGAACACGGGAGTGACGGCCTGGAATCCGAGCATCTTCGCGGCCCAACCCAGGTGCGTTTCGAGAATCTGTCCGACGTTCATACGCGAGGGCACTCCCAACGGGTTGAGCAGAAGGTCCAGCGGAGTTCCATCGTCGAGGAAAGGCATGTCTTCTTCGGGCACGATCCGGGCGATAACGCCCTTGTTGCCGTGGCGGCCGGCCATCTTGTCGCCCACGGAGATGGCTCGCTTCGTCGCCACGTACACCTTGACCATTTCCAACACGCCGGAGGGGAGCTCGTCGCCGCGTTTCATTTGAGCGGCCTTGCGGTCGCGTTCTTCTTGAAATTCCTCGATGCGCGGCCAGAAGCGGTCGGTGATCGCCAAACATTCGTCACGCTTGGTGGCGGGCTTGATCCACTTGAGGTCCCGTGAACGAACGTGCTCCGAGAAAATCTCGATCTGCTCGAGGACGACCTCCTCGAGATCGCTATGACCGACCTTCTGCCGTGTGTTGGGGTCGATCATCGGACTGTCCATCGCCCGCTCGATCTCCACGCACATCTGTTTGAAGGTCGCCGTAATCCGAGCGTTTTGCGAGGCGACGTACCGGTTGATTTCCTCGCTCAGCTCTTTGCGCTGTTCGTCGGTCATGTGCATCCGGCGGCTGAAGCGCTTCGCCCCGATGACGATCCCCTCTTCACCCGCGGGAAGCTCCAGAGAATCGTTCTTCACGTCCTCGCCGGCGCGCCCGAAAATGGCGTGCAGCAGCTTTTCCTCGGGGCTTAATTCACTCTTCGACTTGGGGCTGACCTTGCCGACCAGGATGTCACGCTGCCCAACTCGCGTGCCGATCAATACGATGCCGGATTCATCCAAATTGGCCAACGCCTTTTCGGAGACATTGGGGATGTCCGCGGTGAACTCCTCCTTGCCCAGCTTGGTCTCCCGGACCTCGATGTCGTACTCATCGATGTGGATGCTGGTAAAGGTGTCTTCGCGGACCAGACGGTCGCTGATGACGATCGCATCCTCGAAGTTATGTCCGTCGAAAGTCAGGAAGCCCACAAGGATGTTTTTGCCCAGGGCCAACTCGCCGTTGAAGGTGGCCGGTCCGTCGGCGATGATCTCGCCTTTCTTAACCCGCTGTCCGGGCTTGACCAGCGGTCGCTGGTTCATGCACGTCCGTTCGTTGAGGCCCTGAAATTTCCGTAAGATGTACTCGTCGGTGTCGTCGATAACGATCCGCTGGGCGTCAACGAAGGTGACCTTCCCGATGGTGCGGCTGCGGACGACCATGCCGCTATTGGCGGCGACCGAGCGCTCCATGCCCGTGGCAACCAGCGGAGGCTCAACCTTTAGTAGAGGGACAGCTTGCCGCTGCATGTTCGATCCCATCAACGCCCGATTGGCGTCGTCGTGCTCCAAGAACGGGATCAACGCCGCGGACACGCCGATCGTTTGCTTCGGCGAGATGTCCACGTACGTAACCTGCTCCGAATTAACCTGTCGAAGGTCGCCGTAAGCCCGCGCGATCGCAGGCCCCTCGCGGAGCCGCCCCAGCTTTGGTTCAACGGCCTCCGGCGGGGCAAGGATTTCGCGCATCTCTTCGTCAGCCCGCAGATAACAGTGGTCGCCGAGTTTCCCTTCCTTCCCGACCTTGCGATACGGCGTGATCAAAAACCCGTAGTCGTCCACCGCGCTGTACAGACTCAACGAGGCGATCAAGCCGATGTTCGTGCCTTCCGGCGTCTCGATGGGGCAGATGCGGCCGTAGTGGCTGATGTGTACGTCGCGTACCTCGAAGCCCGCCCGCTTCCGATTCAACCCCCCCGGCCCCAACGCCGAAAGACGTCTTTCGTGGGTAAGCTGAGAGAGAGGGTTCGTCTGGTCGACCACCTGCGACAACTCGCCGCGCCCAAAGAATAGTTCGATGGCGGCGCTGATCGACTTGCTGTTAATGAGTTCGGCCACGCGGCCGAGCTGGTCCGGATCCTTGAGACTCATCCGCTCCTGGACCGTTCGCCGCAGTTTGAGGAAGCCCTTGCGCATTTCGTCGGCGCAGAGTTCATCGAGCGTTCGCAGCCGGCGGTTGCCCAGATGGTCAATATCGTCCACCGCGAACGCCGCCTCACCCGTGCGGAGCTTCAACAAATACTTCAAACACAAAATGACGTCCTCGACGGTCAAGGTCATGGCCCCGCCGTCGTTGTCGATCTCGAACTTGCGGTTGAGGCGGAAGCGCCCAACCTTGCCCAGGCGATAGCGGTTCTCGTCGTAGAATTTCTCGTTGAAGAGTTTCTTCGCCTTATCGAGTTGCGGCGGGTTGCCCGGACGAAGCCTTGCGTAAATCTTGAGCAGCGCCTCCGCGTGCGAGCGACTGGTGTCTTCGGCCATGGTGTTGAGGATCAACGGGTCGGTCACTTTGGCGATGACGTTCAACGTTTTGATCGACGAAGCCTGGATGCGCTCAACCGCATCGCCGAGCTGACAACCGGCGCGGACCAAGACTTCCTCCGTTTCCTCATCGAGGATCGGTGAAACGGTGTACATCTCCGGTTTGAGCGCCGCGGTCTTTACCGACTTGGTGGAATAAAACTCGCCGACGATGGCCTCGTCGGTGGAAAACCGAGCGTCCATCGCACGCAGAAAGGTGGTCGCGGGCAACTTGCTCGATTGATCGATCCGCACCACCAGCAGGTCCTTCTTAGTGACCTCGATCTCGATCCAACTGCCGCGCTCGGGAATAATGCGGCAGGCGTGCAACGCCCGGTCGCCCTCGGCCTGGTCCTTGATGAAGTCCACGCCCGGCGACCGGTGGAGCTGCGAGACGATCACCCGCTCTGCTCCATTAATGATGAACTCCCCCCCGCCGATCATGATGGGCATGTCCCCGAGGTAGATCAGGTCTTCTTGGATTTCGTCGCTGTCTTTCCGCACCAGGCGTAGCCGGACGCGAAACGGCATGCCGTACGTCAGTCGAAGCTCCCGACATTCATCCGGCGTGTAACGCGCCTTACCCAACTCGTAGTTGATGTAGTGCAGCCCGAGGTTCCCGTCGTAGCTTTCGATCGGGTACATCTCCCGCAGCAGCGCCTCCAGCCCGTGCGGCTCACGCTTTTCCGGCGCAACCTCCGCCTGCAAATAGCGGTTATAGGAGCGGTGTTGAATCCCGATCAGGTCGGGCACGGGAATCGCGTCGCCGACCTTCGAATAATCACGTATGGGCAAAGTCGAAATCATCGCCTTATCCTCGTCGTTTATCGCAGTGCGCAATCGCCGGCAGTGCGCAACCGTCGGAGAGCGCCGGAGCCTAACGCCCTGGCGATCCAGACAACCATCCACGACACTCGTTTTAGAGGGACGATCATCGAACGACGACGCATCTGGTTGACCGGGTGTCCCTATCACCCAGTCGATCTCGCGCCACCGTAGATGTGGTTTTTTCCTACCCTGCGCGGGTCGTCACCGATCGGTTATTGGATCGTGACGGCGCCGCCGGACTCCTCGATTTCTTTCTTGATCTTCTCGGCCTCTTCCTTGGACACACCTTCTTTGATCATCTTGGGAACGGCTTCGACAAGGTCCTTGGCTTCTTTCAGCCCCAGGGCGGTGATCGCTCGCACCACCTTGATGACCTGAATCTTCTTGTCGCCAAAGCTCGCGAGAATCACATCAAACGCAACCTTCTCCGCGGCTACGACCGGACCGGCAGCCGCCGGACCGGCGGCCATCATCATGCCCCCGCCCGCAGGCTCTATACCATGGACCGTTTTCAGGCAATCAACCAGGGTTTGCGCGTCCTTCACCGTAAGATTCACGAGCTTGTCAGCAAGCTCCGTAATCGACGAACTAAATTCTACTGCCGGGGCTTGAGCCATTTCGTCCTACTCCTTCTCTGGGTTAACCGCCGCCCCGATAGGCGACCCGCCCCAAGGCGGGTCATTTCATCCGCCAAAGGCGGACCAGTCGGAGTGAAGCGTTTTTGGTTGTCCGTATTCTCTCTACGATTTCTGCCTATGCCGCTTTCTCGATGATCGCCTTCAGGCATCCGGCGATCTTCGACTGTGGCGACTTCAAACACCCCGCAATCGCACGGCCCGGCGAGCTAAGGAGCATCGCAAGCTCCCCGAGGATCTCGCCTCGCCCGCGCATCTTCGATATCGCTTCCACGCTCAGCGGCGTCGGGTCGCCGTCGAGAATACCCTGTTTGAGCTTGAGTTTCTTGAAGTCCTTGGCCGCTGCGACGAGGAGCTTGGCCACCTCGATCAACGAGCCGGAGCTGGACACCAACGCACACGGACCGACCAGCGTCGGACCCAGCGGGTCCAGCGGACCGCCCTTAAACGCATGTCGCGCGAGGCTGTTTTTCACGACCTCCAGCCGAGCCGACTTCGCACCAAGGTTGCGGCGGAGCTTCTCCTGCGCCTGCACGTTCAACCCTGTCAACTCCACGACACACGCGCTGTTCATCCCCGCGTACCGCTCGCGAAGCTGCTCGGTCATTAATGCCTTAATCGCTTTACTCATGAAATCAACTCAGCAGCCCTTCAACTCTTCAACTCTTAAACTCTTAAACCCCTCCAACCCCCGTAACCACATTGCCAGTGGGACCGACTTTCCAGTCGGTCAACCCCTCTTCTTTATGTAGTGGTCGCAAGAGTCACCGACGGCGTACGAGTCGCCGACAAACTGACCCGCTTCATATAGTGTCCTTTAGACGACGCCGGCTTGATCTTTACAAAGTGTTCAATGATCGCGTCGATGTTGGCCTTTAAGTCCGAATCGGGAAAACTCGCTTTCCCAACGGGGAGATGTACGTTACCCCCGTCGTCATTGCGAAACTCAATGCGGCCCGCTGCGAATTCCTTTACCGCAGCGGCCACATCCGGCGTCACCGTCCCGGCCTTGGGCGTCGGCATCTTCCCCTGCGGACCGAGTATCCGTCCGAGCTTTCCAACTTTGCCCATCATCGACGGGTGAGCGATGGCCACGTCAAACTCGAACCATCCCCCCTCGACCTTTTTGATGAGTTCCTCTGCCCCGGCCTCAAGCGCACCGGCCTCCATCGCCGCTGCCGCCAACGCCCCGTCGCAGAACGCGATCACCGTCCGCGACTTACCCAACCCCTTGGGCAGCGAGATCGCTCCACGCAGCATCTGGTCGGCATGTTTGGGATCGATACCCAGGTGCAGCACGATCTCGATCGTCTGGTCTTTGTCCTTACGCTTCTTGCCGTTCTTGTACGGACGGTCGCCCTTGATCGCCGCCATTCGCTTGACCGTGGCGATGCCCTCATCGACACTGACCGCCGTAGGCGACCCGCCGCCCGCTTCGACCTGTTTCCGGTATGTCACGCTACGATACGCCATAGTAACCTTCGCTCACCTGCTCTAATCGACGATGTCGACGCCCATCGACCGTGCCGTGCCCGCGACGATTCGCTCCGCCGCCTCGATTGTGTTGGAATTCAAATCCGGTAGTTTCCGCTCCGCGATGGTCCGCAACTGTGCCCGCGTCACCGTCCCCACTTTCTCTTTATTCGGTACGCCGCTGCCCTTGGCGATCTTGGCCGCGTCCTTCAGCAATACCGCCGCCGGGGGACTTTTCACCTGAAAGGTGAAAGATCGATCGGAGAAAACCGAAATCACCACCGACACGGTCATGCCATTGAGCGCCGTCGTCGCCGCGTTGAACTGCTGGACGAACTGACCGATGTTCACCCCGTGTTGACCGAGCGCCGGGCCGATCGGCGGGGCCGGAGTTGCCTGCCCTCCGGGCGCCTGCAGCTTGATCGTCGCGGTTAATTCTTTTACGCCCTTCGCCACTGTCAATCACCTTCCCTCGGAGCGGGTGCCCCACCGCTTGCGGTGGGGGACTGCTCCGTACTATTCAACCTTCTCTAACTGCCAGTACCCCACTTCGATCGGAGTCGAGCGACCGAAAATGGTAACAATCACCGAGACCATCCCCCGCTTCTCATCCACTTCCTCGACCTCGCCCTCGTAGCTCTCGAAGGCCCCGTCGTTGATCTTCACCTGGTCGCCCTTATGGATGTTGAGGCCGGAAAGACCCGGTTGTTCCTCCGCCTTCTCCGAGGCCGCCAGCATCCCCACCACGTCTTGGTCGGGCATGCTCGTCGGCTTGTTATCCGAACCGATGAAGTCGCCGACGCCGGAAGTCTCCTTGGTGAGGAACCACACCGCTTCGGCGATCGAACCGTCCTCCTCGCAGGACATTTCCACGAAGACATAGCCGGGGTAGAGCTTTCGCTCCACGATTTTGAGGATGCCGGCCTTCATCCGCTTTTCTTTAAGCGTCGGCACCAGCACCCTCCCCACGCGGTGCTCCAGTCCCTCTATTTTCACTTTCCGCTCCAGGGTGGTACGTACCTGCTCTTCCTTGTTTGACGCTACACGCAGCACATACCATTTCATGCCCGGCGCGGATATCGTCGCGGTGACTGCCGAGTCCTGTGATGTCTGAGGCGTCTCGTTCATCGCTTCAAGATGCCCATCCCGCTAAACATCGCCTGGAACGCAAGATCGACCGCAAACAGAAAAAACGACATCAGCAACGTGAACAGAATCACGACTTTCGTGGAGCCGATGATCTCCCGCTTGGACGACCAACTCACCTTCTTCATCTCGCCTTCAGTGGCGATCATGAAATCACTGCTCGTCCGGCTCACGAAGGTGACCCACCATACCAAGGCGAAAACAACGCCCGCGAACACGATGGGGATGATGATGGTGATCAACATCCGCCACCACTCGTCGCCCTCGTACACTTGTAACTGGTCATAGAGGAACACCGCGCCCCAGGCGATCAACGCCCCGGCGCAAGCCAAGGTGCCCCAGCGGATCGACTTACCTTGCTCGGGCTTATATTGCTGAAAAAAGCCGCGGGTGCCGCCCGCAGGTGGTTCGGCTCGATACCCGCCATCCCCGCCCGGGGGTGGTCCATGACCAGGTCCCTCGTCGTCCTCGCGTGGCCCTCGCCGTTCCAGCGTTGTGCCTGTTGCTTCGCCCATGAATCTCTCTCGCTTCGGGAAACTCGTCGAGCCGGTGGTCCCGCTCTACTCCACAGGAGCGGAGGGACTTGAACCCCCAACCGCCGGTTTTGGAAACCGGTGCTCTGCCAATTGAGCTACGCTCCTAAGCAGACCCCATTTCGCTCCGCCGGTCGGGGACTATTTCCGCTTGAGCTTGTGGACCGTGTGCTTGCGCTCCCGCTTGCAATACTTGGACAACTCAATCTTCGGCGTGCCGCCCAAAACGTTCACGCTCGTGCGATAGTTGAGGTTGCTGCACGTTTTGCATTGCAGCCACACATATTCGCGTTTAGCAGCTTTGGCCATAACCGATCACACCAACGCCCAATTCTTCAACCCTTTAACTCTTCAACCCTTCACCCCCTCTCCTGCTTAGGGAGAGGGTCGGGGTGAGGGCCAATAGAAAAGGCTCCTACTCCACAACCTTCGCTACAACACCAGACCCCACCGTACGCCCGCCTTCACGCACCGCGAACCGCAGCCCCTGCTCCATCGCGATCGGCTTACCCAACGCCACCTCCATGGTGATGTTGTCGCCGGGCATGCACATCTCCGCGCCTTGCAGAGATAGCGCCCCGGTTACGTCGGTCGTCCGGAAATAAAACTGCGGACGATAGCCGTTGAAAAACGGCGTATGCCGCCCGCCTTCTTCCTGAGTTAGCACGTAGACCTGGGCTTCGAACTTCGTATGCGGATGAATGCTCTTCGGCGCCGCCAGTACCTGCCCACGCTCGATTTCTTCCTTCTTCGTCCCGCGAAGCAGGCAGCCGACGTTGTCGCCGGCGATGCCGGAATCCAACGTCTTGTTAAACATCTCCACGCCCGTCACCGTGGTCGTCGCCGTATCGATCAAGCCGACGATTTCGACTTCGTCGCCGACTTTGACCTGACCGCGTTCGATTCGACCGGTGGCTACCGTGCCGCGGCCCTTGATGCTGAACACATCTTCCACGGACATCAGGAACGGCAGATCCATGTCGCGCTTCGGAATCGGGACGGACTTGTCCAGTGCGTCCATCAACTCCGCGATGCACTTGATCTTCTCCGGATCGGTCGGGTTCTGCAGCGCCGAACGCGCGTCACCGCGGATCACCGGTACTTCATCGCCCGGGAAATCATACTTCGTCAGCAGCTCCCGCACCTCCATCTCCACCAACTCCAGCAACTCGGGATCGTCCACGAGATCGACCTTGTTGAGGAAGACGACCAGGCACGGCACGTTCACCTGACGAGCGAGAAGAATGTGCTCGCGGGTCTGCGGCATCGGACCGTCCGCTGCGGAGACCACTAGGACTGCCCCGTCCATTTGAGCGGCGCCCGTGATCATGTTCTTCACGTAGTCGGCGTGCCCCGGACAGTCGATGTGCGCGTAATGCCGCGCCGCGGTTTCATATTCCACGTGCGACGTAGCGATCGTAAGGATCTTCGTCGCGTCACGCCGGCCCTGCGATTCCGAAGCCTTGGCCACCTCGTCGTACGAAACCGCCTTACACAAACCCTTGGACGACTGCACCGTGCATATCGCCGCCGTCAGTGTGGTTTTCCCGTGGTCCACGTGACCGATGGTGCCTACGTTGACGTGCGGCTTAGTTCGTTCAAATACTACCTTGGCCATCCGATAGCTACCTCCACTCGCTCGACGCCATTTTCATCGAGCTCAGTTTCGTACCCAAACTTCGTCCGAGGCGCCCGCGCGACCTCCTCGCTCGTCTATGTTGCAACGTCGATCCACGCGGCAACGCCGTGTGCCTGGGCGTGTCACCTACATCGCCCCGTTCTACACGTCACAAAGCTGCTGACGGGAATCGAACCCGTGACCTCGTCCTTACCAAGGACGCACTCTACCAGCTGAGCTACAGCAGCAACCTCATCCTCGCTCGCTGCCGAGCTGATCGCGCAAAACGCCGATCGACTTCCGCCGCCCAACGTCATCAACTTACCATCACAACCGCCGGCGACAACTGCTACCGACACCGTGACTTACGGGCGACATAGCGGTGACACTGCACCTAGAGCAAAGCGAGTATAGCTGACCCGCGAAACCTGTCAAACGCAAAACCAATCCAAAAAAAACCGGCGTCTTGCCCCGTTGATCTCTACTCTCCCAAATCTTAACTCTGTGTCTGATATCTGACGTTTGAAATCTTAGATCAGTCGGGTGTACAAGCGGTCGCAGCAAAGTATATTGAATTGGTAGTTGAAATTAAGAATCTGCAATTACTTTTGTCCGCCACCTAGCGACAAATGGCCACTGTTCCTTGTCCCATGCCTTCTGGATGGTTAGTATGGAGCCTGGATTCTTACCTGAAAACAACTCCTAAAATGGTCAGGACTAACTCCGGAGAGTACACGGACCGTGGAACGACGAAAACTGGGTGAGAGCGGGCTTGACGTGTCCATGATCGCTTTGGGCACCTGGGCCATGGGCGGAACGGTCGAGACCTGGGGGTACGTCGACGACCGTGAATCCATCGCCGCGATACATCAGGCGATCGACCTGGGGGTCAATCTCATCGACACGGCCCCTATCTACGGGCTTGGACACAGCGAAGAGATCGTCGGCAAGGCTATTCAAGGGCGTCGGCACGAAGTCCTCGTGGCCACCAAATGTGGGCTTCTCTTTCCCCAGTCCAAGGACCAGCTTCCACCGCGTTGCCTATCGCGCGAAAGCATCTTTCGCGAGTGTGAGCAAAGCCTGCGCCGTTTGCGCCTGGACGTGATCGACCTCTACCAGTGCCACTGGCCCGACCCGCAAATACCGATCCGCGAAACGATGGAGGCCCTTACGACGCTCCTGCGTCAACAAAAAATCCGCGCGCTCGGGCTTTCGAATTTCAGTTGTGAGGAGATCGCGGCCGCAATGGAGTTCGGCCCGGTACACTGTCTCCAACTCCCCTTTTCCATGCTCCAACGCCGCGCCGCGGACGATCTGCTTCCCTTCGCCTTCGAGCACAAAATGGCCGCGATTGCTTATAGTCCTCTCTCCAAGGGACTTCTTACTGGAAAGTTCCAGCCCGGAGACCGTCCTGGCGGCATCCGCGCACGCGATCCGGATTTCTTGGGTGAGCGTTTTCGACGCAACCTCCGCATCGTCGACGCACTGAAAGAGATCGCCGCCGAGTACGGCAAAACGGTCACACAACTCGTTATCAATTGGACCGCAGCCTCTCCCGGTGTGACCGCGGCGCTAGTAGGGGCCAAACGTCCGTCGCAGGTCATCGAAAACGTCGGCGGAGTAGGCTGGACCATCGACGACGAGGACCAAGCACGCATCGACCGCCTTCTGGAAGGGACCGACTTTGTCCCCTAACGCCGGACGGCCCGGGCCGGTAGTCACCCCTGCAAAGGCCGTCGTGAAATCGTCAATCGACCGCCGCACCGAGCTTGAATCCTTGTCCACGGCATCGTCGCGATATGTACGTGATCCGCAATCGAGCCATCGAAACTCGTCGCAGCTCAACCTGCCGATCTCCGCCATCCTCGCCGGGGTCGCCGGGCTTGCTCTGGCCTTCTCTACACCGTTGGAACACCATTGCGCCGCAACCTTCCGACTTGATTCACCCTCCTCCGTCGTACACGCCATTGACATCAAAACAATGTTGACCGAATACGTGTCGCGACTTGGCACTGACCCCACCCAAGTCAAACCCGGCGATTCACGATGGTGGACCGACACACCCGCTGCCGGCATCCTTCGATTGGGTGTAACCACGACGGACCGCCGCAAGGGCGTGGAAGAGGCAGCGGCCGCCGCCCAAGGATTCTTGACCGCTCTTCAGGAACGCAGGGACGAAATCCGGCGAACGCCCTCGGAAAGCGAGGGCGTGCTTTCCGATCTCGTCGCTCAACTGAAAGAACGTGTTGCCCAGGCCCAGGCGCAGGTTGACTCCGCAACGGCCTCACTCCCGTCGGCGGATCCGAGGATCGACCGCAATGCATTGGTCCAGCGGTGGCGAGGACTGCGAACCGACTTCGCTGCGACACGAGCGCAGCTTGCCGAGGCCGCCGCCGGCGTCGATCGACTGCGCTCGGATTTCGAACCGACGCACGGCATCGTCCGTGCCGACGATCGCCGCCGGGCGTTGGAATCTGACGCGGCCTTGCAACAGGACCTCCGCGAACTGGAAGTAAAACTGGCGGAGTTGAAACTGCACCTGCTCAACGTCTGGCAGCAATCCTCGGCCCGCCTCGAGCAGCTTTCCACGGCGATCGATGATCTTGCTCAGACGGCTTCCACCAGCGACACGACCCGCCTTTCGCAGAACATCCAAACCGCGGTCCTTGGACTGGTGAACGATACCAACACTTATCGACAATCGCTGACTACGTTTACGGAAGTGTGGACGAATGAATTCACCAGCCTTCAGCGGATGGAAGTCGATCCGGCCAGCGGCGAATTGCTCGATCGTTACCAACGTGTCCGCAGCATGCTCAGTGATTTTCTGTTCGCCGCGTCGCAGGGATTGTCCGCCGTGCGTTCGCACCTGAACGTCCTCGGCGAGCAGGCCAGTGACAACGCCCGGCACCACGTTCTGCAATCGAACCTGACTCGCGCGTTTCAAGCCGCCCAGACGGCCCACCATCGTTTCGAGTTCGCGGCCGGCGGCATCGATACCCCGGACAACTTCCGGCTCGATGCGGCCTTGCGAAGCGCCCGCGGGTTGCGCCGCCGGATCCTCGAACAGATCCAACACATCGAGCAACGCCTGCAAACCGAGGCGATCGATCGCGCGAAAACACAGCGTGTCAAGGCGCTCGCCGAAGCCGAACACGCCGTCGAACAGACACGGGCCACATCGGAACAAACCATCGAGCAACTTTTCTCTGTGCAGGACGGCCTGATCCACGCGGTCGGATTGACCGAGGGTTTTCTTCACGCGGCGTTGCAGGCCGAATTGGCTGCGAATCGGCTGCAGAATGCCCAGGATGACTTGGCGCTAACCGACCGTCGCCTCGCTGAACTTGTTGCGAATCGAGAGGCGGCGAGCGCCGACATCGGCGTCGAATTGGTTTCCTGCGGCGTGATCGGAACGGAACTCAATCTCGAGCAACGCCTCCGCCTCGGCGGCATCGGGTTCGTGGTGACGCTGGTGGCCGTGCTCGCCGGTCAGTGGTGGATCGCGCGACGGTCGTAGCATATTCAGCCGGTTAGCAACCTGACCGAGTCGGGAGCGATTCTCGCGCACGCATTCGCACTTCCTTTTTTCATGCATCGGTTTCAAATGGGTTCGTTTTGCGAGTACAGTTATTTCGTGTAGTGTCATGGTGTGGCACCTGTGAAAACGCCGAAACGCAGAATACAGAAACACCGAAATGGGGGAACGAACGGCACGGAGGCACGAAGGCATCAGTTGGCTTTCGGTGGCTTTGGTTTGGCTTTCGGGCCGGGCACGCATTTTCATAACTCCAATTCCCACAAACATTTATCAATTTCGCGGTGGGTTCGTTTGGAAATCTGCGCTTTCGCATACGGCATATCTTCGCTGGTGGCGCACCAATTTGTCTGTAAACGAGGTTTGGGACGACTCGCGATTTCACTTTTTATGCACTTTCTGCGAGGGGTGCAATGGTGGCCCTCACGGCT
>JAGVHG010000067.1 GCA_020056715.1 Phycisphaerae bacterium
ACGGCGTTTAGACGTTCCTGCTGCATAGTCGATCGTAACGAGTAAACCCTGTCCATCCCCTATAGTCCGTACGTATTGTCCGTAATGGAGTCGCGAATTGACGCCCTCATGGGTACGGCTAACGTTTCCAGGCCGTGACTGATCGATTCGGAAGCCGTGAGACGCTTATTGTCGCTGCTTACCGATCTCGCGGCCGCGACGAGACACCGGAGATGCGAACGACCCATTCGGATAATGCCATCCACGCGTTTAGGCTCGTGGTCATCATCGTTCTCGCGCCGGTGCTGACGTTAGGTGCCGAGCCTTTGTTCCTCGTTCACACCAGCCTGCCGGGGCTGGACTACCGGAACCTCTCAGGCTCTAAGGAACAAATCCCCATCATCGAGCAGAACGGTCAAGGAGTTTGCTTGCTGGATTTCGACAACGACGGACTGATGGACGTCTTCGTAACGAATGGAGGGACGCTGGAAGCGTGGCGAAGACACGAGCATCCTGGTTGCCGCCTGTACCGCAACCTCGGCGACCTTCGCTTTGAAGATGCGACCGCGCAAGCCGGCGTGGCCGGACGGGCCTGGGGCAACGGCTGCACGGCGGCTGATTACAACGACGACGGAAATATGGATCTCTATGTTACGAACTGGGGAGCGAATGTTCTGTACCGCAACAACGGCGACAAAACGTTCACCGACGTTACGACGGAGGCCGGCGTGGGCGGGTCGGGGTGGAGTTCGTCGGCGGTATTTGCTGATTTTGACGGCGACACGAGACTCGATCTGTACGTCAGCCACTACGTCCACTTCGATCCGGACGTGATCCCCAACACCGAAGTTGATGGAGGCCCGTGTTTGTACCGGGGCATTGTGACCGGGTGCGGTCCGTGGCGCTACGAGGGCCGGCGTGATGCGTTGTACCTTCAGACGGCGCCGGGCAAGTTCGCGGACGTCTCCGACGATTGGGGACTTGCGGTTACCTCGGACCACCGAGGCATGGGTTTGGCGGCAGGTGATTTCGACGCCGACGGCAACGTGGACATGTACGTCGCGGTCGATGTGGGACCGAACGTCTATTTGAAGAACGACGACCGGAAACGTTTTGTATCCGTAGGGCAGTCGCAAGGCGGGTCGCTGAATGCGGAAGGCATGCACGAGTCCGGGATGGGAGTGGCCGCCGCCGATCTATTTGATCGCGGATGGATTGATGTGCTCACCACGAACTTCGCCGGTGAGAAGACCACTTACTACCGCAACGAGGGGGGGTACCTTGAAGACCATAGTCGCGACATCGGCTCTGACCGGCATCGGCCGGAACTGGGCTGGGGAATTGCGGTGGCCGACTTCAACCAGGACGGGCGACGCGATGTGTTTGTCGCCAATGGCCAGATTTACCCGCAAGTAGAAGGACTCGGTGATCCGCAAGACCGATACGAATTGCCCCCGCGGGTCTACTTCGGCACTGCTGCGGAACGGCTTGTCGAACTGCCCCCGACACAGGCCTTTCGATGGTCGGATCGCTCAGTGCTGACGCTCGCCCCAACGCTCACGGGCGTTGGGGCTGACCCACTCGCCCCAACGCTTGCGGGCGTTGAGGCTGATCCCGGGCGTTTCCCGGCGAATGCAGACCGAGAACGGACGATCGCCTTCAGTCTCCGCGCGATTGCCTCTGGGGATCTGGATAACGATGGAGATGTCGATATGGTGGCCGTTCAACACAACGGCCCGCTCGTGGTCTTTGAGAATCAGTCCAACAAACAGGAGGCCGTTATTACCCTCCTCACGAGAAACGGGGGGCTTAGCCCTCATGGAGTTCACATTCGTATCGGGAAGTGGCATCATTTCCAGTGGCCCGGGCAGGGGTATCAGTGCAGTCACGATCCCCGCGTTTTCCTCACGGGTCTTGAAGGAGATACGGCGCGTGTGGATTGGCCGGACGGCACAACAAGCACGCACTTTATCCCCGCAGCCGGACAGTGCGCCATCTGGCAAGCCGGGCCATGAACTTGGTGATAGGCCCATGTGCGTAGCGGAGGAAACAGGCCCGGCCCCGCAACATTCGTATCTATCGGACGTACCAAACCGACGTGCCCCTCTGAACTTTTATCAGTAGGGGTAGATGTTGCATTCCTTGACCAACAGCCGACGCGGTCGGGTTCCGATAGCTGCGTCGGTTACATGTGAAGCTAAACTTTTCTTTACAATCTCGTTACTTTTCTGTTTTTTTGTTGCAATCGGACCCTCATTGGATTATGCTGGCTTTATCGGGTCAGGGTAGGTAAGGGCTTTTACTTATAGCGGTGTCTGCGTAGGCCCGGCGACATCCAGTCGTCGGCAGTGTCGTTTGGTTGGCACTGAGTTCTAAAGCGGCTGTACTCGCTCGGTTCGGAGGCGGACGTGGCGTTCGCGGGGAAACAACATCTATTCACAAGCACGGGTTCGTTGCGACGTGAAACGGGCGTATTTCGCCATCGCGTTGTGGCGGCGAACACCCCGAGATTCGAAAAACAGTTTCGTAATGTTCAGGCATATTGTGGCGAGCCGGTTCGCCGGTGCATCGCCGTGGACCCGAAAGGGGGCGGCCTTGCGCCGCGGGCGAAAGGCTTAAGTGGGAGCGGTATGACTATGACAATGCATCGAAACAGGATTTGGGAGGGACTGACCGTGGGTAATCGAAGGACTGGTTTGTTTGTGGTCGGAATCATAGGTGCGTTCGCGGCGTCGGCGGGCGCCGTCAAGGCTCAACCTTGCGTCGCGGTGGATGAGGGGGGCACCGCCCACATGCCGCCGCCCGGTTGCGGCTATGTTAGCCCAACCGATTTCCATAAGATCACCGCTGGTCTTCCTCCGGGAACGACCATCAAGGTAGATGCCATACATGATGGATTCTACTGCCCCCCCACGCAGGGCATTTGTACGTTCCCACCGGCGTCGGACCGTTGCACCAAGCAAGGCGGGCCGTTGGGCGGCGAGATGGAATGCGAAGGTTCGCTACTCCATCTTACGCTGACCGGGACGGGGTCTTTGCTCGGGTTCAATCGCAACATCCAGCTCAACCCGCAGTTCGAAACGCATATCGGCCACCGAATACCGTACCAGCCTGTGCAGTCCTTTAACACCGATATGTTCCGACTCCAGGGGCAGTTGCCGATAGGCGATCCCGACTTCGACTTGCTTCGAATTACAGGCGGGTCCGATTACGGCATGCCCAGCCCGGGCCACACGACGCTCATGCAGCTTCCTGGCGGGAACTGGAACGTGGACAGCTTCTTCGACATCACCTACCGCATTGACTTCGTCGGTCACCCGGGAGGTCCCTTGGGCGGAATGTCTGGTAGCACGACGGCGACCATTCGGATGCAGTCCGGCCAGCCAGTTGGCGCGTGCTGTGATGCAACTGGATGCCAGATTACTACTCCAACTCAATGTCAACAGTCGGGCGGGACCTATCACGGCGACGGCATACTGTGTACTCCGAGTCCTTGCTTCGGTCCGGCGTGCGGTGACGGAATCTGTGAAAGCAACTTAACTGGCGAGAATCCGTGTACCTGTCCGTTGGACTGCGGCCCGCAGACCGCCAGCGAGGTGGGTCTGTGCAACGATGGCATTGATAACGATTGCGACGGGTCGACCGATTGCCAAGATCCGGATTGCGCCAGCGAGGCTGGTATGTGCACCGACGGCCTCGACAATGACTGCGACGTCGCCATCGACTGCGCCGACTCCGATTGCGCGACCGATCCGTACTGTGCGGTCGTGCCGTGTTGCCTTCCGAGCGGGTCGTGTCAGTCACTTGGGGCGGGGCAATGCAGCTTTTCCGGTGGCGCCGTGGTCTCCCATTGTCCGTCGGACGGAAAATGTGTGCCTGCGGATGATGACTGCTTTACCACGGAATGCGGCCGGACCTTATTTGATTTCTGCAATGATCCCATCCCGGCGGACTTTTTTGCACCGAGTTCGGAACCTTTTTCTGGAGTCATCATCCTGGGCGGAGATGGCGCGCCGGATACAACCGTCCGCCGCTTTGGCGCGATGCTCCTGGACGGCCCCCCTGAGACGATTCCCATCGAGTTGGTGCAGCTTAGCCTAAGTAGTTGCTCGCCGATCGTAGTGACCAGTCCTATAGACCCGCCTTCGCAATGGAGCGTGGCCGTAGACCTTTCCCCCACTCCCGTCCAGCCAGGTTCGATGACTGCGCGTAAGACCCACTCGAACGGGGGAACCTTCGATTCCCAGTTCTTCGTTCAGCCGCGGTTTACCTTTACCAACCTAGCAAATCCAACAGATATTCGGATTTTGGACACCGGAGCGGAGGGAATTCCTCCAACGCAGTTCTTACCGGTGTTCGATGTGCCATGGGTTCACAATGCCACCGTCCCGGTCATATTCCCGTGCGGCGTCAATTTTGTGCCCGGCATCGAACAGAACCAGCAAACACTCGAGCAGTGTTGCACGGAAACCTGTCATGCCAATCCTGCAGGCGGGCACAATCACTGCACCAAGACATGTCACGTCTGTCCGCGAGGCGCCTGCTGCGATCCGACGAACAACTCTTGCGTTGTTGTCGATACCGGAACGTGCGGCGGTATCTACAAGGGCGACGGCACAAACTGCGACGACTCGGACGGTGACGGCTTGGCGGACGTATTCGAGAGTAACGATTGCTGCCAGCCGAGCAGCCCGTGCAATTCGGCCAGCAGCCCGACCGATCCCGACAGCGACAACGACGGGGTCTTCGACGGCGCCGAGTTGGCCATGGGTCGTAATCCCTGTGTGGCGGATGGCGGCGAGGCCTGCTGCCTGCCGCTGGGCGTGTGCGTAAACAACATGCTTCCCGCCGCCTGCGTCGCGCAGGGCGGCGTGCCGAAGGGAGCCGGTTCCGTCTGCGCCGGCGATTTGAACGGTGACGGGATCGACGATCTATGCTTCAACCCAAAGTGCGACGAATGCGGACCGGGACCACATTGGATCGACAATCCGGCCTGCCCGCCGGGCGGCTCGGGTTCGGACACTGTGCCTTCGGGCGCGGTGCTGGGCATCGATCTCGACTTTGACTGCATCGCCGACACCAATGTAGTCGCGGGTGGTCCCGTCACCATTAAGAAGGCGGGCCCGGTGGATTGCTCCGTCAACTTCCCAACAGTGTGCGGCGTGCCCGGTCACACTGATGTGATCGACACCGAGATTGTCGCCATGTCGCTCACCGGCGGCGGCTTCCCGCCGATCTCGATCAAGGCCGGGACGCTCTCCGGCAGCAGTCAGCCGCTTGCAGCGACCAACGGAGCGATTGCGGAACAAGCGGGCAATTCCTCGCTGGCCGACAGCTTCTTCGACGTCTTTGTCGAGATCAACCTGGGCGGCGGGAACTTCGTCTACAACCAGACGCCTGTGCGTGTGCAGCAGGTGATCGACTGCGTCCCGCCGGACGCCAACTATTTCCACATCAGCGGTTGTTTGCCGCTGTATTCTTCGCCCACCGGAGGAGTCCTTGTGGCCAACTTGGTAGCGGCCAACCACTTCACCTATCCGGGATGCTGCCTCCCCGACGGAACGTGCGTCCCGCTTACAACACAGGAGTGTGAGGCCCAGGGCGGCACGGTCGTACCGAGCTGTCTCGGTGACCTTAACGGCAACGGGCGTGATGACGCCTGCGAGCCGAAGTGCGAGGTCGATCCGGCCAGCCCGACGCACTGCACCGACTTCTGCCCGCCACCTGTTGGCGTCGATCAGTGCCTGCCGAGCAAGGGCGGCTGCAACCCGAACCAGCAGGGAACCTGCGGCGTGGTGGATTGCGCTTGCACCGATCCGAACGCCTGCCGGCTGGTCATGGACATCTCCGGTGCGCATTGCAT
>JAGVHG010000058.1 GCA_020056715.1 Phycisphaerae bacterium
AGGCGTTAAAGCGTACGCCATCGCTTCACTTTCTTTCCGCGTTTGGGGTCTTGTCAACCATCCCGCAAACGGTATACTGCCAAGTCTTCGCCGAGGCGGGTCACGTAGGCCCGCGGGCGTGTTGGATTGGGTAATCGTCGAGGTGGCCTATGTCGCGAGTGTGTCATTTTACCGGAAAGAAGACCCGTTCCGGGCGTTCCATCGCCCGCAAGGGAAAGGCCAAGTACCTCGGCGGCGTGGGCCGTAAGACCACCGGCGTCACCAATCGCAAGTTCAAGCCCAACACCCAACGCGTCCGCGCGGTGATCGACGGCAAGGTCTGCCGCATCCAGATATCGGCCAAGGCCATCCGCATGGGCCTCCTGCAAAAGCCCCTGGCCCGCGACTGGTCCGGCGCCGTCAAACCCGCCGAGCCGCAACCCGCCGACGCCATCCCCGACGGCACCTGATTCATTGACCTCGCGGCACATCGCCTTTCAGGGGTGGCGCGCCGCCGATCTTTCCAAACCGAAGTGCCGGGATAATAGCCTTTCTCAATGACAAGTGTGGCACGGGCTTCCAGCCCGTGAAAACACCGGCAGGATGCCGGTGCCACATAATTCTGGATAGGCACTGATTCCGCGCGGGGGACGACGGCGAATTTTCTGTTGTAGAACTTGCCGCGCTCTACTCACCCGGCTATAATTTCAGAAGTTACCGAAAGGAATAGCCATGCCCGAAGCCCGATTCGACGCCGCCAAGGGGTTGTTCATCCGTCGCTGGGGGGAGATGGCCGCCAGTTGGGGCATCAGCCGAACGATGTCCGAAATCCACGCCCTCCTCTACCTCGCCACCCAACCCCTCTGCACCGACGACGTCATGGAGCAGCTCGCCGTCTCCCGCGGGAGCGCCAGCACCAACCTCCGCCAACTGGTCAACTGGGGGCTGATCCACCGCGTCCACCATCGCAACGACCGCAAGGAGTACTTCGACGCCGAGCGCGACGTCTGGCAAATGTTCGAGACCATCACCCGCGAGCGCCGCCGCCGCGAGGTCCAGCCCATCGTCGAGACTTTGCAACGCTGCATCAGCATGATCGAGGAGGACGGCGGTCGCCTCACCGGCCAGGCCCGCAAGGACACCGACGCCCACCGCAAACGCTTCACCGACATCCTCGAATTCTGCGGCCTGATGAACATGCTCTTCGACCTGATGAGCAAGGCCGGCCGTAGCGGTCTGAAACCGATCGCCAAAACCATCGGCAAACTCGTCGGATAATCCACGCCTCCCCCCTTAGCAAGGGGGGATTCAGGGGGGTCCCCGCGCCCTCCGCTTCACACCCTTCTCACCCTCAACCCCTTGAACTCTTCAACTCCCGATCCGTTCCCCGCTCTCTACGAGTCTGATGGCCGGGGTGAGGGTGCGGCACTCGACGAAACTGTCATTCTGAGCGGCAGCGAAGAATCTCGTGGCCCGCGCCACGCCCGTTCTGAAATCTTAAATCTCAAATCCAACCATCGCCAATCCCCTTCGTGCCTCCGTGCCTCATTTTGACGTTTTGACGTTTCGATGTTTCTTCCGCCCCTTCCCACCCTTCAACCCCTTGAACTCTTCAACTCCCCCGGCTGACGCTTCCCTGACCGTGCGTTATCCAACCGATATGCCGCGCCAGCGGCCCAGTCCCGATGCCGCCAAGCCCGCCTCCCTCCTGGTCAACGGGGGATTCAGGGGGGTCGTCGCGTCCGCCGCTCGCCCTTTTCAATGCGGAAGCCATACTGTATAATGCCACGTATGTTCGGGCGGGGGTCAGTTCAACGCCTACGGCGTACCTACCTGCGCTGGGGGCGGTCGCTCCTCCTTCTCGCGCCCTCGGCCGCATTGCTTTTCAGTAGTGACACGCCTGCCTTCGCCTATGTGCTCAACGGCAATCGCTGGCCGGGGAGCCACCCGAGGGTTCCCTTCTACATCAGCACAACTCTGCAAGGAAATGTTCCGTATGACGGCACTTTCGCCGACGCTGTCCAGGCTATCCTTAACGCGGCTAACCAGTGGAACGACTGGACAAGCTCGTACATGCACGGCGGAAGTGATTTTCTATTTTACTATGCGGGAACGAGTGACGTGGCTGCCGTCGCAGATGATGGCATTAACGCCATTATCTTCTCAAACACCCAGTGCCCTTACGGCGCGGGTTCTACAGCCTACACCACCTATCACAGCACCAACGGCGTATTCCACGGCTTTGATATTGTGCTTTATGCTCGGAGGGCAGGGGACAACGCGCAGGTTTATTGGTCTGTGAAGAATGTGCCGTTATCGTATAATTTCGATCTTTGGTCAGTAATAGTCCATGAATTCGGCCATGCCGTTGGCCTTGCACATAGCAACTATGGCTCTCCGGTAATGGGAACCTCTTGTAGTAATGGCTGTTCGCGCCGATACGTTTACAGTGACGACATCGACGGCATCCTCGCCCTTTATGGCCAGTATACGAATGAAGGCTTTTGGTCCAGCACAGGTGTGGCCGCGCCCGGCGATTCGTTCCAGCTCAGTCTCGACTACCCGAGGGCGGCTGGCCGGAACTTCGGCTTGTTTTTCAATGTTGCCAGCCCTGGCACTACCGCAATGCGGTCCCCCGATTCTCGAATCTTGCCCCTTGCTTCTCCTTACGAAAACGCCCGCGACCACAGCGCCATTTTTCTCAACCCTACGTGCCTTCAGGGCGGTCAGTGCCAGAACATGTTCGGCACGCTCGACGCCAACGGCCAGGCGGTCGTCACCGTCCAACTCCCGTCCGATGCCTTAACGTCGCTCGGTCCGAACCTCTACCTTGCGGCCGTGACCCGCAACACCGCCATGCCCAGCAAATATGAAGACATCAGCGTCGGTGTGCATGTGCGCATCGGTAGCCCCGACCCTAGCGATCTGGACAACAACGGGCACGTGGATCTTGGCGACTTCGCAATGCTGTTCGGTTGCCTGGGCGGTCCGACGGTGACGGTCCCGCCTCAGGCCTGCTCGTCGGCCTTGTTTGTGGACTCGGACATCAACGCCGACGGCCTAGTCGACCTTCTTGACGTCGCCGTACTACAGGCCTCATTCACGGGCCCCTGAAACAACGATCGTATGCGAGACATTCTCGAGAATCCCGACGCCCGCTCGCCGCACCGGCCGTGTGCCACTGCTCTTTGAGCAGTGCGCTCGCTCCGCGATCGTCCTCCCACCGATCACCCGTCAAGTTATAAGGGTAGAGAAACGTCCCCGCGCTCGCTCCGCGCGCCGACGCTCAGTACCGCGACAGGCATGGAGCGGACAGTACGAAAACGCTATTTTACGAAACGAAACCACCGAAAAATCCATAAGACGTTGTAGACAAAGGCGTTACGGAAAATGATCGCCCGTTGGAAAGCCAAACCAAAGCCACCGAAAGCCAAATTAATGCCGGGCTCGGCGCGCCGGACCCACTCGGCCCCCTTCTTCGTGTCCTGGTTTCGGCGTTTCGACTTTTCGGCGTTTCGGCGTTTCAGTCCCCATTCGACATTCGCCAATTGTCTTGTTGGGTGCCATATGCTGACACTCACCAAAAAAACGTACTCACAGAACGAACCCATTTGAAACTGCTACATGAAAAAGGGAAGTACGAATGTGTACGCGAAAAACCGCGGCCAACCAAATATATTCTTCCGCCGTCCGAATAGACGTTTTGAACCACCGACCCTGCCCCAACGGCACGGGCGGCGGCATGAGGAACATCCGATGTTGAAGGGAGCAACGATCATGAACACACACACACGTATGTCACCGCTCACCGCCCTGTTTTTGGGCATTTTCGGGGTCGGAGGGGTCGGTATCGCCGCGGGTGCGGTGGTTGTCCTTTATTCGCTGCGCATTCTCGACAGTAAGGCCTCGGCCCTCATCGGGTTCGCGGGGAACACCATCGAGTCCCTTCCCGAACTGATCGACGCCCTGCCTCCGGCGATTGGCGACGTGCTCAGCGACCGCCGGGCACCCGATTACGCGGCCAACCTGGAATTAAGCGTCCGGTTTGTGGCCAACGAGCAGGGCGAAGGCGTTCGGCCCGTGGTGACTGTCACCAACAAGGGTAAAGAAGTCGTTTCTATGCTCGCCGTTCGTGTCGCGGCCCTGGATGCGCGAAAGGTACCGATCAGGGAATGGACCGAAGTCGTCGCCACGCCGATCGCCATAGACGACGATTGGCGAGGCCCGCTGATGCCCGGCGCGACACGCCATGTCGTTCTATCGAGTTGGCGCAGTTTCCCAGCCGACAAGATCGACGCCTTCTCCGCCGCCCCGGAGATTTCTGAACTCCGCGTCTGGGAACCCAAAGACCACTCCGACGCCCGCGTGTCCGGCATCTGATTTGCTGACTGCACGCCGCACGACGACTAGGGTTGTGCGGCGTCGGACCCTTCTTCGACAACGCGAATTGGTCGGGTGGCCCAGGTTCTTTGGACCTGGGGACACCGATCGATTGGTAGATCATATTCCCACGTCCAAACGACCTGGGGTATTCTCCCACGATCATCGCCTCCCCCTCCCGGCGCCAAGACCGACACTGGTTTTGACGGTCGGCGAAGCTGCGAGCCGATGATAGAATCGGTGCAGTACGCAGGCTGCGAGGGGAAGAGGACAAAGGAATACCATCATGCCCAATCGATTCGTGCCTAAACGGAAGCCCGCGGATGAGACCTGGCGGGTCTTTCGGATCATGTCGGAGTTCGTCGAGGGGTTCGAGACGATGTCGAAGGTGCCTCCGGCGGTGTCGGTCTTCGGATCGGCGCGCAGCGGGCCGGACGATCCGAACTATCCCCTGGCCGAAAAGCTCTCGCGGGAACTGGTCGGACGCGGCTTCGCGGTCATCACCGGCGGGGGGCCGGGGATCATGGAGGCGGCCAACAAGGGAGCGACGGAAGCGGGGGGAGTGAGCGTCGGTCTGAACATCTATCTACCGGTCGAGCAACTGGCCAACCGCTATCAGAATGTCTCGCTCGACTTTCGATACTTCTTTTGCCGCAAGGTGATGTTCGTCAAGTATGCGGTGGCGTTCGTGTGCTTTCCCGGCGGGTTCGGGACGCTCGACGAGTTTTTCGAGTCCATGACCCTGATCCAAACCGGCAAAACCGTACCGTTTCCGGTCATCCTGATCGGCAGTGAGTTCTGGTCGCCGCTGTTGGACTGGATGCGAAAGTACCAGATGGGCCGCTACCCCTATATTACCGACGGGGATCTGGATCGTTGCGAGGTTACTGACGACGTAAGCTGGGCCGCGAACCGTATCGCGGAGTATTACGAAACCTACCTGGCCGCGGAGGTGACCCGGTCGGACGGCAAATCCGCTCGGACGGCCGAAACTGCGGAAGGGACCTTGGCCGGTACGCAGCCGCAGAGGCCTGTGACCCCCCGACCCTTCGAAGACCTTGCCCGATAACCAACTTTACCGTTGTGTTCGGGCGGGGACGTGGCTAGAATACAACGTGAAGGGAGAAGGTTTGCCAGTGGCGGTTTTTTCGAAGGAGTAACGTCTTCTCGGCCAGTGCTTCGATCAATCCGGCATCGTACCTGGACAGCAACGTCCTGCTGCTCAACGCGCACTACATGGCGATGCGCGTGGTCAGCGTGCGGAGGGCGTTCACACTCCTTTTCAAACGCGACCACGAGCAGAGGCCCATCGCCGAAGTCGTCAGCGTCGAGGATGGACGGTACGTCTCCTACGACTTCGCGGACTGGACTGAACTTAGCGCCTTCAAGAAGGAGTTCGAGCCTAACGCTCACGATTGGATTCGGACGGTCCGCTTCGACCTTGTCGTGCCGAGGATCATCCGCGTCTTGACCTTCGCGAAGCTCCCGAAACAGGACGTCAAGTTCAACCGGCGGAACCTGTTCGCGCGGGACAACAACGTGTGTCAGTACTGCGGCAAGCGATTTGGCACGTCGCACCTCAGCTTAGACCACGTGATTCCGCGGTCGCTGGGCGGCAAGACTTGTTGGGAGAACATCGTTTGCGCCTGTCTCAAGTGCAACGTCCGTAAGGGCGGCCGGACACCGACCCAAGCGCACCTGCAACTAGTCCGTTCGCCGCACAAACCGAGGCGCAACCCGGTGGTCAGCGTCAGTCTGGCGGATCACCGGTACTCATCGTGGAGGCAGTTCCTCGACTCGGCCTATTGGGATGTTGAGTTGACGACGTAAAGTAAAACGAAATAAGGGGGGGATCCATGCAAGTAAGAAAGACATGGGTATTGAACTTGGCGAGCCTTGTGGCGGTCTTCGCCTTTTCAATGCCCGCACAGGCCGTGCCCGGCGATATGAACCAAGACGGCGACGTGGACCTGTCCGATTTTGCTATGTTCCGTGATTGTTTGCTGGGACCGCAGAATCCGAATCTCCAACCGGGCTGCCAAAACGCTCGGTTCGATGCGGACTCGGATGTTGACCTGCGCGATCTGGCTGGGTTCCAGGCCGCGTTCACCGGATCGTGTCCGCCTTCGCGGCCCAACGACAGCTGTCGGTGTCCGATTGCGGTGACGGACGGCACGCTGTCGTACAGCAACGTCGGGGCAACGACCGACGGTCCGGACGAACCGGCGATGTGCAACTTCTCCGGTTCAACGAACGTGGACTCCGACATCTGGTATTGCTACACGGCTACGTGCACGGGCACGGCGTTTGTGAGTCTTTGCGGCAGCAGCTACGACACAAAGCTCGCAGTCTACGCGGGGTGCGGGTGTCCGACTGCCGCGCCGTTGGCGTGCAGCGACGACGACTGCAGCACGGGGGTGGGGAACATGCAGTCCCGCGTCGAATTCTCGGCGACTACCGGTCAGTCGTATATGGTCCGTGTGGGCGGATATTTTGGAGAGCAGGGAAACGGGCAGTTTACGACCGGCTGCAACACTGATGCGTGCGCCAACGGCAGCGGCGATTGCTTTGTGCCCTCGCCGACCCACGCACCGGGTTGCGGGAATGCCACCTGCTGCGCGGCAACGTGCAACTTGGATCGGTTCTGCTGTGACGTGACTTGGGATGGGGACTGTGCGATCGAGGCCCAGGGCGTGTGCACGGGGAGCTTCCCAGCGTGCGTTCCGGGGGCAGGCTCGTGCGGCGTTCCGGATGCTACGCCCGGGTGCGACAACGCGAGCTGTTGCAATGAAGTATGTTTGGTCGATCCGTTCTGCTGCCTGAGCGAGTGGGACGATGTTTGCGTAGGTGAGGCGAACGCGATGTGCTTCTTGACCTGCGGGCCAGGAGCGGGCGATTGTCATTCGGTCCATGCGACGCCCGGTTGCGATTTGCAGACTTGTTGCGAGGCCGTATGCGCGAGCGACCCCTACTGCTGCGAATCGGACTGGGATGCGACGTGCGTCGGCGATGCGGCGGCCTGTCCGTGATGGAACCCGCAGGAGCCGGCTTGGAATGCTGGGCGCGAGGGTTGAGCCGATCAAACCGTGATGGAAGGTCGATCATGGACGATCGCGGTTACCTGACCACGGAACATCGTAATCCTCGGTCGCGGCGTCTCGACCGCCTTTCCGTCGCCGAAGCGTTTGATCTTATCAACAATGAAGACGCCACGATCGCCCGGGCCGTCACGGCGGCGCGAGTCGACATTTGCCGGGCGATCGAGTTAGTCGTTGCGGCGTTCCGCGCCGACGGACGGCTGATCTACGTCGGGGCGGGTACCAGCGGGCGGCTGGGCGTCCTCGATGCGGCCGAGTGCCCGCCGACCTTTCTTTCGGACCCCAAATCCGTGCAAGGAATTATCGCGGGCGGGCCCGACGCCCTGACTAGAAGCATTGAAGGGGCCGAGGATCGTCCCGAAGCCGGTGAGGCCGCCATGGATGATAAAGCGCTCGGGCCCAACGACGTGGTGTTCGCCATTGCCACCGGGGGAACTACGCCCTTCGTCCATGGGGCGCTCCGCCGTGCGAAGCAGTGCGGGGCAAAGACCGTCTTCCTGGCCTGCGTTCCGAAGGACCAAGTAACCGATGATGCGGATGTGTCGATCCGGGTTGTGACCGGGCCGGAGGTGGTAACCGGTAGTACCCGGATGAAGGCCGGCACAGCCACCAAGATGGTCCTGAACATGGTCAGCACCATCGCCATGGTTCAAGTGGGCAAGGTGTATCAGAACCTCATGGTGGACATGAACACGCGAGCCAATGCCAAACTGGTCGACCGGGGGACACGGATGATTCAAACGATCACCGGGGTGGACCGTGACGACGCAAGGGCGTTGTTGGAATCCGCCGGAGGTCGGGTCAAAACCGCCCTGGTGATGCACTCCCGAAAGATTGATCGACCGGCGGCGGAGGCATTATTGGAAGACGCGGACGGGCACGTGGGACGGATTATTGATTCGGCGGACGTGATCGGGTAAGAAGTCGGGCTGGGTGATGACTGCAATGCGGCCCTCACCCCAACCCTCTCCCTGGAAGAGAGAGGGGGGTTTCAGGTAATGACCAGGGAGGGCAACAGTGAACCAAGTCAGGGACGATCGGATTCAAGGCACACGATACAATCATTTCATCTCGCGCTGCGCGAGCGTTTCGCTCATCGCGCTTGCGACGCTCGTTTCGACGGGTTGTCAGGGCGGACGGTGGGGGCTGTTCGGCGGGTACGGAGCGAAGCCCATCCGTGCCATTTGGGTGACACGCTGGGATTATAAATCGCCGGCCGACATCGCCCGGGTGATGGACAACTGCAAGAACGCGGGCTTCAACACGGTGCTTTTCCAGGTTCGCGGCAACGGAACGGTTTGTTACCCGTCAAAGATCGAGCCGTGGGCCGATGAGTTCGGGGGGCGCGATCCGGGGTTTGATCCGCTGGCGGTGGCGTGCAAGGAGGCCCATCGTCGCGGCCTCAGCCTGCACGCCTGGGTCAACGTGATTCCCGGCTGGCGCGGCGACAAACCGCCGAGCAATCCGCGACAACTCTTCAACGCCCACCCGGAATGGTTCTGGCACGACGCCGCCGGGCGACGTCAGCCGTTGGGATGGTATTGCAGCGTGAACCCGTGCTACCCGGAGGTACGAAAATATCTGGTTTCCGTGATGCGCGAAATTGTTGCGAAATATTCGGTGGACGGATTGCACCTCGACTACATGCGTTTCCCCAACGAGGCCAACGACTCTTCCGGACCGACGGTGCCGGATTACCCTCGTGACCGGCGGACGTTGGCGCTGTTCAAGCGTGCCACGGGTAAGACACCAGATCAATCCCCGGCCGCTTGGAACGCCTGGCGGACGGAGGCCATTACCCAGGTAGTGCGTGACATTCACGAGATGATCCGCAAGGTCGATTCCAAGGTGAAACTTACATCCGCGGTGAGCGCGTCACCGGACGAGGCCAAACGCAATTACTTCCAGGATGCGCGGCAGTGGATTTCGGAAGGATTGGTCGATGCCGTTTATCCCATGAACTACGACTCGGACATGCGGGTGTATACCAAGCGACAGACGGTGTGGACCTCGATGCGCCCGGGTGTGCCGGTGGTGACGGGGGTAATGTTCGACAAGCGCGACGGGGCCAAGGTCGTCGCCCAGGTGGACGGGGCGGCGCGGACGGGGACGCACTTCGCGGCCTTCGCCTATAATTCTCTGTTCGAGCGGACCGACAGAAGTGGGCGGCCAATCATGGACGGGCAGAGCAGTTCGCGAGCGGCGCTGCGGAAAAAAGTCATCCCGCACATCCGCTCGCTGGCCTCGTCTTGAAGCTCGAAGATCGAAGTTCAAAGTTCAAAAAAGGGAGACCCTGAATTGCGCGCACTCGGCTTTTTTTTTCGAACTTCGAACTTTGATCTTTGATCTTATGTTCACCATCGGGATCGACGTCGGCGGCACATCGATTCGTGTAGCGGCGATCGACTCCGTCGGACGAGTCCTTTCCTCGCGCCGAGCGCCTACGCCCCGCTCCTTTGATGATTTTTGCGAGTGGATCGTCCGCGCCGTGCATCATATCCGTGAGGATACCGCCAACGGGACCGTGATCGGCGTCGGATTGGCACTGCCGGGCGTCGTCGACGCCGAGCTCGGAGTGGTCAAACGTTGCGTGAACCTCCCGTTTCTGGAAGGACGGCTCCTCCGTGACGAATTATCGAAAAACACAGGGCTGGCGGTCAGGCTGATGACCGATGCCGATGCCGCCACCTGGGGCGAGTACTCTACCTGCGCCCCGCGACCAAGGGCGTTTGTTCATCTTCGCCTGGGTACGGGCGTCGCATGCGGAATCGTCGTCGATGACCGACTCCAACCAACCGACCCCGATCGGAAGACGCATTGGAAGGCCTTGGTCGTGGACGATCGACCCGAGGCCATCGCGTGTCCCTGTGGTTTGCGCGGCTGCTTGGAGACGATCGCATCGGGTCCGGCTTTAGAGCGCCAGACGGCACGTATGGGTCTCGCAAACGGATTGGTCGAGTTGCAGCAGGCTTGGGAGCGAAACGAGCCGACCGCTCGTGACATCGTTGATGGGACCAGTCGCGCCATCGCGGACGCAATTTGTAATTTGAAATCACAAATTCCAAACGGTGCCGTCGTCTGCCTCGGCGGTGGAGTGATCACCGCGTTGCCATGTTTGCTCGAGGAAACTGCGAAACACCTCCGCTCGTTCGACGATGATTACACTAGGCGTGTCGCCCTCCATCAGTCGCGACTTGGAGACGACGCAGGAGTGATCGGCGCGGCCATGCTCGCGCGTGAGGCAAGGAGCGAATCGCCCCTCCTATCAGTGCCACGAACGGAAGTGAACGGATAGCGTTTCCTCCGTCCGAGCTGCGATCGGATAGGATTCGTTCAATCAAAATCAGTTCTTCCCAATTATACTACCCGGCGAAACAAAGCGTCGCACGGTAGAACGGTGGTCATGTTTCCGATACACTTTCATCAAGAAAACGTTGGTTGATGCGGACGGAGCCCGCATTACGGTGGTGGGCAATACCCACCCGACGCGATGAACGAATCACGATTCATTGAGGCCGTGCGGGAGCGAGTCCTCGTCTTGGACGGGGCCATGGGGACGAGCATCCATTCCCGCGAATTGCCACTGAGTGACTATGAGGGCCACGAGAACTGCGTGGACATCGTGACGGCCACGAGGCCCGACGTGGTGCGGGACATCCACCGGTCGTTTCTTTCCGTCGGCTGCGACGCAGTGATGACTAATACCCTGGGGGCCAACAAGATCGTCTTCTCCGACTTTGGCCTCAGCCCTAGAACATACGAGATCAACAAGAAGGCGGCGGAAATCGCCCGCGAAGCCTGTCGCGAGTTCGAGAAGCCCAATCGACCGCGGTTCGTGATCGGTTCGATGGGGCCCGGAACGCGGCTGCCGTCGCTGGGGCAGACGACCTGGGACGAAATCCTCGACAGCTATACCGAGCAAGCGCGCGGACTTCTCGACGGCGGGGTCGATGCGCTGATCATTGAAACGTGCCAGGACCTCTTGCAGGCCAAGTCGGCGATCGTGGCGGCCACGGACGCGATGGTAGAGAAGAATCGGCAGGTGCCGATCCTTTGCACAGTCACAATCGAGACCACGGGAACGATGCTTCTAGGCACGGAGATCGCCGCGGCGCTCACCGCGATCGCGGCCTACGACCAGGTCGTCGCCATCGGTTTGAACTGCGCAACGGGCCCGCAGGAGATGAGCGAGCACATCCGCTACCTGAGCGGCCACAGCGACCGGCTGCTCATCGTCCAGCCCAACGCCGGTCTGCCGCAGCTCGTCAATGGAAAGCCTTATTACCCGCTTACGCCCGCGGAATTCGCCAAATGGCAGATCGAGTTCATCGAAACGGACGGCGTGAACATTGTCGGAGGATGCTGCGGCACGACGCCCGCGCATCTGGCCGCTTTGGTCGACGCCGTGGGCACGCGAGCGCCGAAACCGCGACGCGTCCAGAGTGAGCCTGCGGTGAGCAGTCTTTATCAGGCCGTCACCCTTCGGCAAGACGGCGAGGTGCTGGCCATCGGCGAACGCACCAACGCCAACGGCTCCAAGAAGTTCCGCGAATTGCTCGCCGCCGGCGACGTGGACGGCATGGTGCAGATGGGCCGGGAGCAGGTGAAGCACGGCAGCCACCTCCTCGATGTTTGCGCCGCCTACGTCGGCCGCGACGAGGTCGCGGACATGACCGCGTTGCTCAAGCGGTTTGTGGCCGATGTCACCGTGCCGCTGGTCATCGACAGCACGGAAGTGCCCGTGCTCGAAGCGTCGTTGAAGCTGGCCGGCGGCAAGTGCGTTATCAATTCCATCAACCTCGAGGACGGCGAGGAACGACTGGACAAGGTGTGTCGCCTGGCCAAGCGCTACGGTGCGGCGCTTATCGCCCTCACCATCGACGAGCCGGGGATGGCCAAGACTTGCGACCGCAAAGTCGAGGTCGCCAAACGCATCTACGATCTGGTTACGAACCGTCACGGCATTCGCGCCGGCGACCTGATCTTCGATCCGCTGACGTTTACCATTTGCACGGGCAACGAGGATGATCGGCGGCTGGGATTGGAAACATTGGACGCGCTGGGCGCGATCAAAGATGTTTGCCCCGGCGTTCACACCCTCTTGGGATTGAGCAACATCAGTTTTGGGATCAAAGCTCCGGCGCGACGCGTACTGAACAGCGTGTTCCTGCATGACGCACGGGAGCGCGGTCTCGACGCGGCCATCATGCACGTCAGCGGCATAGTTCCGCTATTCAAGATCGAGGAAGACCATCGCCGCTTTGCCGAAGATTTGATCTTCGATCGCCGCCACGACGGTTACGATCCTCTTCATGAGCTGCTCAAAGCGTTTGAGAACGTCGAGGCAACTGCTGCGGCGGAGACGGAAAAGCCCAAGAACGTCGAGGATCGGTTGAAGCTGCGGATCGTCAACGGCGACCGCGTGGGCCTGGAGGAAGACCTCGAAGAGGCCATGCTCACTCATCGGCCGCTCAATATCATCAACGACATCCTGCTCGACGGGATGAAGACCGTCGGCGATTTGTTCGGCGCGGGGCAGATGCAGTTGCCTTTCGTGTTGCAATCCGCGGAGACGATGAAGGCCTCCGTCCGCTTTCTCGAACCACACCTGGACAAGGCGGACCAAGGCGGCAAGGGGTCGATCGTGCTCGCCACCGTCCGCGGCGATGTACACGACATCGGCAAGAACCTGGTGGACATCATCCTGACCAACAACGGGTACACGGTCTTTAACCTGGGCATCAAGCAGCCGATCAACAACATCATCGAGGCCTACGAAAAGAACAACGCCGACGCCATCGGCATGTCCGGGCTGCTGGTCAAGTCTACGGTTGTAATGCGCGAGAATCTCGCGGTGTTGAACGAGCGGGGACTCGATCCAGCGGTAATTCTCGGTGGGGCGGCTCTTACGCGGAAGTACGTCGAGCAGGATCTTCGTCCCGAATACGAAGGATCGCTCTATTACGCCAAGGACGCCTTTGCGGGACTGTATCTGATGGATCAGCTCGTCACCGGGCAGGCGGTCAAACCCGAAGCCGTCTCCCGACAAGCCATGACGTCCGAGCGTGCGAGTACGGCGCGCGGACCTGAGCGCGGCGGAGTAGCTCTCCCCGTTGATTTGCACGAGGATGCCTCGGAGCGTTTCGGGTACATCCCACCGCGATCGGACATCTCTCGCGATGAGCCGGTTACTCAACCACCTTTTTGGGGTCGGCGAGTAGTGGAGCACATCGACGCGCGGGCGGCGCTCGCCTATCTGAACGAGAACATGCTCTTCCAGGTGCAATGGCAATACCGAAAGAACCGCCGCAGCCCGGAGGACTTCAAACGCTACATCAACGATGAAGTCCGCCCGATCCTGCGGCGGCTGTTGGAACAGTGTGAACGGGAAAACATCCTGCAATTGCAGGCCGTCTACGGCTTTTGGCCCGTGCAGTCCGATGGCGACGCTTTGATCGTCTACGACCCCGACGACCGCGACCGGCAACTGGCTGTCTTTGAGTTTCCGCGTATGGGCAAGCCGCCGTATTGGTGCTTGAGCGACTTTTTCAAGCCGACCTCCAGCGGTCTCTACGACGTGGCCGCGTTCAGCGTGGTGACCGCGGGCCGACGTGTCAGCGAGGTGGCACGGGAATGGTTCGCCGCCGACCGCTATCAGGACTATTTACACTTACACGGATTAGGCGTGGAATCGGCGGAAGCGTTGGCGGAGTACATCCACAAGCAAATCCGCGTGGAGTGGGGCATCGCCGGACACGACGCCCGCGACCGGCAGGAAATCTTCAAACAGCACTATCAGGGTTCGCGTTATAGTTTCGGTTACCCTGCCTGTCCCCGACTGGAAGATCAATTGAAGCTCTGGCCGCTGCTGGAACCGGGCCGCATCGGCGTCACCCTCTCTGAGGAGTTTCAACTCGAACCCGAGCAAACCACCACGGCCCTCATCACCCACCACCGGCAAGCGAAATACTTCAACGTGCGGTAGAATACTTTCCGTCACACCACCTCAAGAAGACGAAAGTATTGCTCGCGAGAAAGGCCAGCCGTTTTCATGTTGTTGCGAATGATCGAAACGGGAACCTCATCGTAGACCGGAATAACGATCGGCCTCAAGACGCCACTCTTCACGTAACTGCGGTGGCTTCCCTCCTGGCGGGCGAATGTAAACCCCTCGACGAGGAACACCTTTTCGAGCCGCCGCCAATGGATCGGTGTGATGCGGGGCATTGTCAGACCGCCACTGCCACGGCGTGACGTTCGACCCCGACCCAGTTCGGGCTGATCCAGGCGCCGTTTCGCCGCTCGAACCCGCACTCCTCCAAAACTTGTTCGAGCGTACCATGGTCAGCAGCGGTTTTGAGAAAACAGCGGATGGCCTCATCAACTGCATTCCGTGCGGCCTCGGGCGTAGGACCGCTGCTCATGACATCCAGCGGCAGAGCGTGGGCGACGAATTGGTTGCCTTCCTCCCAAATGTTGATCGTTAGATCGATGGTCATATCCGTAGCTCCGTCAGACGCACGACCCGTGAGTCGTGCGGCGATCGCCATTTGCACGCAGCCTTTAACCCTGGGACGTAGGTTAGCAAGGGTGCATCCAGGATTCAACCTGTCCCTTGACGAACTACGTTTGGCGCAGACAGTGGGTCCATGCCCGATACCCGTTTCGAGATCGACCCGGACATCGCCCGTGCCTCGACGCCGCCCGCGCGGGCCCATGCGGGGCTGTCCACCCATGCGGCGGCGCGGGAATGCATCGTTGCGCGAAATCGGAAGCTTCTGGTCGATGTCGATCAAATACGCATTCTCTGGAAGGTTACCACCTTAGGCGCGCTATTCCTTATCGGATGTGCCTCACGTGACACCAAGCCCGCGGGGTCAGTCGCGTCCGCTTGGGCGGATCGTGATGCCAAAACCACTTCGCCTTCCACGGAGTACCGACCCCGACCGAAGAGCGATTCCGCCCCTGCTTCCGGTGAAATAGGTGTACAAGATACTCCGATTGCGTTCGTCGACGGTCGGCCCATCGGGCGAAATCGCGTGGTGGACCTGCTGCTTCGTTCGCACGGCGTCGGCGTGTTGGAGCAACTGATCGGGCTGGAGATTGCGGAGCAGGCCGCGACGGAGAAGGGGCTAAGCGTCACGGAGCCGGACGTTGACTTCGAGTTCGACCTTGCTCTACGGCGGCTCTCCGATCCGCTTTCACCCGCGAGGTCCGACCCCGTCGATCGCGCGGCAGCGGAAGGTCTCCTCGACTCGGTCCTCGCGGAGCGCAACATTTCCCGCGAAGAGTTCCTAGTCACCCTCCGCCGCAATGCCTACTTGAGGAGGCTCGTCCAATCGCAACAGGTAATCAACGACGATCAACTTCGGGCCGAGTTTCGCCGCCGCTTCGGCGAGCGGGTTTCGGTGCGACATATTCAGTTAGGAAGCGCCGCGGAAGCGGGTCGGGTGCAGGATCGGTTGGCGGCGGGAGAGGACTTCGCGGACTTGGCGAGCCGCTACAGCGCCAACACAACTAGCGCCCGTAAGCAAGGTTTACTGGACCCGTTTTCCGCCAACGACGAAGAGATTCCGGCTGCCTTGCGCCAGGCCGCGTTCGCCCTCCAACCTGGGCAGGTCTCCAACGTCGTCCGCGTCGGCGAATGGTATCATCTCCTGAAACTCGACCGTGTGCTGCCCGCCGAGCCACGCGACTTCGATCAGGTTCGCGGCGAACTGGAGCGTGACCTGCGGGACCGTGTGAGCGAAGCCTCCATGCGCGATCTTTACGACAAACTGTTCCAGCAGGCGAACATCGACGTGCGGGAACCGGCGGTCCGCCCGGCGTTTGATCGCAAACATGGACGCAAATAGGACGACCGAATGCAAAGTATCGTATCGGGGCCGAGTACGGAACGCGTCGTCCGTACTTTGTTGCTCATGCTGCTTCTCGACGGTTTCACCGTTGCCTACCTGTGGGATGGATACGTCGGCTATGCGCGGCAGAACGTGGCCGACCTGGTTCGACTCCTCGGACTACCGTCTGACGCGGCACCACCGATCAATTCGACATTGACGGCAAGCGAAGCCCAACGGTTGGCACAGGCGGTTAAAGCCGGTGACGAGCTATCCGCGGTCACGGCTGTCCTCGGAAGACCAAATCTGGAGCATGGCGGCGACGCCTATTTCCTAGGCCCGGGTGGATGGTTGAAGGTGACGGCAGCCGACCTGCCCTTGAGCAGGGCGGCGAGCAATCATTCCGCGGGCAGCCGAATCGCTAGCGCCGCCTGGACGAGTGGGCCTAAGACAGAGTCCGATCAGCAATGGCAACGTTGGATCGGCTATGCCCTTGCTGTCGGCGGTTTAATCGTCGCAATTCGCCTGGCCTTGGTATTGACTACGCGCCTGACACTGTTGGACGATGGATTGTTGCGGGGGAAGCACCTAATACCGCTCGACGCGATCACCGCCCTTCGCGCCGATCCAGCCGGTCGATCGGGATACGTGGATATCGAGTATTCCGTCGAAGGACGTCTGCAACGTGTACGACTCGACCGCTACGTCTTCAAGCGATTGCCGGAGATCGTGACCGCCCTCTGCGAACGAAAGGGCTTTTCTAATCCTTGGGCTACCAGTCAGCACCTACGCCCTTGAGCGTTGGTGCGTCCGTCCATAACACCTGGCGGCCGGACGCGCCTGACGATTTCCCCAGCGATTTCCCGTGGCTCACGGTCAACCGTTTCGATCTGAAAGTCGGCCGCTCGCAGGTAATAGGGAGTCCGCTCTGCGAGTAGCCCCCGCACCTCCTCGATCCCCGACTGGTCGGTCAATGGAGGGCGCAAACTCGCGGTCGCCGGGTCCGTCGAAATCCGTTGCCAAAGCACTTCGGCCGGCGCCGTCAACCAAACAAGAATGGCGGCCGCCCGGAGCGCATCGAGATTCTGTTGATGAAGCACCGCGCCCCCACCGACGCTGATGACCGCAGGCGGAGATTGGACAACTTCGTGGATCACCTCGGACTCTCGTCTGCGAAAACAAGCTTCACCCTCGGCTGCGAATACCTCGGCTATCGACCGGCCTGCTCGTTGGGCGACCAGTTCATCGGTATCGACGCACTCGCCGCCGAGTAGGCGTGCAAGGATGCGTCCGACCGTCGTCTTGCCGCACCCGCGGGCACCGATCAAGGCGATGCACTTGGGCTGATCCCTGGTCATGGCGTATGTATCCCGCGCGTCACCAGATCACGAGCTTGTTGCAGATCGGGTGCCCGACCGGTCCAGAGTTCGAACTGCATCGCGGCCTGGCGGACGAACATGTCCAACCCATTGAGCGTCGCACACCCCGCCGTCGTTGCATCATGAAGCAATTGCGTCTGCAACGGACGGTAGATCAGATCAAACACCAGTCGGCAACCGCCCAATGAGTCCGCCGGTATCGGCGACTCGTTTACTTTCGGCCACATGCCCACCGGAGTGCAGTTGACAAGCACTTCGCCGCGACGCCTACCTCGATCCTCCCAAGCCGCCGCCATGACGCCGCACTCGTCCGCGAACGATTTGGTGCGTTGCGGCGTTCGTCCGTAGACAGTCACTCGACATCCGAAATCGCGCAGACCTTCGACGACTGCCCTTGCCGCTCCGCCCGATCCGAGCACATCAACCGGCAGTCCAGCCAAGTCCGAACGATCGCATCGAAGTGCGTTGCACATTGACGTAATTGCCGCGTAGCAGTCGGTGTTGTAACCCGTCGGTCGGCCGCCATCGAATACGAGGGTGTTGATCGCCCCGATCCGCTGACTTAGAGAATCCGCGCCCTCGCCTACCCACGCCCGCGCCGTGACCTTGTGCGGAATGGTCACGCTGAACCCCCCGACATCCAGCCACGGACGCTTCATGCAACCATCGAGGAATCGCGCCAACCCGTCGCCGTTCGCGCCCACGCGCATCGGCAGATAGACGGCGTTGATTCCCGTATCCGCAAACCACCGGTTGAACAGAAAGGGGCTAATCGAATGGACGATCGGATCACCAAGGACGCCGTACACTTTGGTCGATCGGTCAATGTTCTTCCAGCGATACGACCCGATCATTTCACCGAGTGTGGTCTGCCCCGGAGCGGTCGCTTCGTCAGCCGCGAGCGTGCAAAAACTCCCAAAGGCGTTGAACTTCTTGGCGAGCACGCGAGTCCACAGTCCCTCCTCGCCCATGCAGACGGCCATGACGGACGACCCGTGCTCGTGCATCACATCCAAGGCCGCAAAGCTGTCCACGATATGAGCGCCGCGATACGCAACCTTTGCCACGGCCCGGTGCGCGTCGATCATTTCGTGTACGACGGCGTCAAGATTTTCCGGACATCGCTCAAAATCGTGTGAGGACAGGATCAATCGACGACTTTGGCCGTCCGTCGAAGCCGCCGCCGACAAGGTCGTTTTGTGTGGCGGCGGATCGGATCCGTCCGGCGTACTCGGCGGCGTATCCGCCCCCACGCAGTGGGCCGCGGCCAATCCCACTTTCTGGCGGATGTTGTCGGATCGTCGCCAATCCGCCAGTTCGAAGTCCACATACGCGCCGGTTCCCCTGGCCGCTGCGATCAAACGCGAAACGCGCTCCATTGTATCGCCGCGAAAGCACCCGCCCTCCTCCGCGCTCCGACAGGTAACGATCCACGAGCGGTCTTTGTGAGCCTTCAGGTATTCCGCCAACGTGCCCGGATCGCCGTCGAACGCATCCATGCGAACCTCAACCCCGTCGGCCCCGCCCGCCCACGCCCTCTCGGCGCGCGAGACGAGATCGCCGAGGCTCTCCGCAAGGATCGAAGTCACCAGAAGGGTCATATTCAACTCCGCACGATTGACTATAGCTAAAACGCCAAAACGCCGAAATGCCGAAATTTCGGCTTTTCCCCATTTCGGCGTTTACACGTTTGTCGGTGTATACTTTGATGACGCGAAGCAGGGTCGCCCAACGCGACAGCCGACCTGAAACCACGGAGCATCCGACGATGCATTCATTTTTCTTCCTCAACACCCTCCCCTGGTACACCCGACTACCGATCAAGTGGGCGATCCTAGGCCTCACCGTTTTCCTCGTTTGCTTCCCCTACCCCAATCTATTTCTGCGCCACGTCCGTCACTGGAGGAACCCCAACGCCCTGATCGAGCCTGACGCACCCGCCCTCCAACCGTGGGTTGCGGAGCTTCGGCCCGAGCTGCCCGCAGACCTCCCTCCGGACGAAGCCCTCAAACGTGTCGAGCGATTCGTCTATAAAAAAGTTCCATACGAATGGGACTGGAATACCTGGGGTCTCGGCGACTATCTCCCGACGGTGGCTGAGGTGATCGAGATGGGTAAGGAGGACTGCGACGGGCGAGCGGTGGTCGCGGCCTCGCTTCTTCGAAACTTCGGCTTCAAGGCCCAGATCGTCACCGACTTCGCCCATGTCTGGGTCAAAACCGACAAAGGTGAGGTGATGGGTCCCGGACGTCGCAACGCCGTCGTTTTCACCGATCGAGGGCTGCAGTTCCATGTGCTGGCCCTCGCTGGATTGCCCGAAGCAACGGTTTATGGCATCGCCGTCTTTCCGCTCATCCGTGAACTGATCGTTCTGTTCGTCGCCTGGTGGTTGCTGCTTCGGACCAACGCCGGCGCCGCCCGCAGCCTTCTCGCACTTGTACTTCTTTGTATGGGGTTGTTGGCTCTCAGAAGAGGCGGCGCCCAATACCTCAATCCCATCCTGTGGATGCAAATATCCGGCGCACTGGCCATGGCCACGGCGGTCATTTCCATACTTCTACGTAACGGACGTCCTTCCCCAACCGAGATACTCGCCACATCCAGCGCGGAAAAGTCCATGTAAGTTCTTGTCGAAACGGGCGTTCCGTCCTTCCAACTCGTCGATAGCCTTGATACGATGCTCCGACGTACAGCGCGTTGCTGCTCTAAAATAGTTAAGGAACTGAAACGATGAAAACAAAACACACACTCTCGATGGTCTTCGCCCTGCTGGTGCCGCTGGCGCTCACAGGATCAACCTCCGCGCAATTCGATCAGCTCAAGAAGCACGTTCGGGCGGCGCTGGGCGAGGAGGAAGCCAACAAGCAGATCGCCTATTTCAAGATCAAGGGTCCGCTCGCCGAAACGCCGGTGAACATGCCGCCGTTGTTCGGCAGCGAGCCGCCGATGTCCTTAAAGGGGTTGCTCGAACGATTCAAGGAGGCCCGGCTGGATAAGAACGTCGTCGCCGTCTTGATCGATCTGCAGAACGCCTCGCTAGGGATGGCACAATTAGAGGAGCTGCACGACGCCTTGCGTAAGTTCGCCGCCGTCGACAAGCCCGTCTTCATGCACGCCGATTCACTCCGCACCGTAACCTACGCCGCGGCCACCGGCGCCTCGCACATCAGCGTCGTACCCACGGGCGATGTTTGGTTGCTCGGCTTGTACGGCGAGACGCCCTACCTCCGCGGATTGTTGGACAAACTCGGCTGCACGCCGGATATCGAGCACTGCGGCGACTTCAAGACCGCGGGCGAACCGATCATGCTCAAGGAACCGTCAGAACCGTCGAAGCAAATGACCAAGTGGCTGCTGGACGGATTGTATGCGGGTCTCGTCGAGCGCATCGCCAAGGGGCGGGGAATGTCGCCGGAGAAGGTCACCTCGCTGATCGACAACGGACCTTACTCCGCCGAGGAAGCCCTCGCCGCGGGACTCATCGACTCCGTGAAGCATCGTCAGGACTTCATCGCCGATTTGAAGACCCGCTACGGCGAAGGGGTTGAGTTCGCGGCCGATTACGGCAAGAGCGACGACATGGACATGCCTCAAGACCCCTTCGCCATGTTCTCGTTCGTGATGCAGCTATTGAATCCCACGCCGAAAGTCTACACCGAGCCGAGTGTCGCCATTGTCTACGTCGAAGGGGCGATTCAAACCGGCGCAGCCGAGGTCAGCCCCTTCGGCGGCAGCAGCGGCGCGTATAGCACGACCCTCCGCAAGGCCTTGGACAAAGCCGCCGGTGACGACTCCGTGAAGGCCGTGGTGATGCGCGTCGACTCGCCGGGCGGGTCGGCCCTTGCTTCGGAAATCATCCTCGACGCCTCCCGCCGCGTAGCGGCCAAAAAACCGCTCATCGTCTCCATGGGCAACGTCGCGGGCAGCGGCGGGTACTACGTCACTTGCGCTTCGGATACCATTTTCGCCGACAGCGGCACGATCACGGCTTCCATCGGCGTCATCGGCGGCAAGATCATCACCACCGGAATGTGGGACAAGGTCGGCATCAACTGGCATGGTGTGCAGCGCGGCAAGATGGCCGGAATGATGAGCACCGCAGCCCCCTTCAGCGAACCCGAACGTGTCAAAATCCGACACTACATGGACACGGTCTACGGCATTTTTAAGAAACACGTGACCACCGCTCGCGGGGCCAAACTGAAAAAACCCATCGACGACATCGCCGGCGGTCGGGTTTTCACCGGCGCTCAAGCGCTTGATATCGGATTGATCGACAAGATCGGCGGACTGGAAGACGCGATCAAGTTCGCCGCCCAGCGCGCCAACCTGGGAGAGTATGACATCCGCGTCATCCCTGAACCGCCCGGCATCTTCGACCTGTTCAAGCGGCACGATGAGGAGGACGAACACGCCGAGACCTCCACCCCGCCGCGGCTCTCGCTGACCAAGCTGCCGCCGTTTGACACCATGCTGTCGACCCTTGCTACGATCGACCCGCTCCGCGTCCAAGCCATCGTGCGCTCGCTGCAACGGATCGAACTGCTCCACGCCGAGAGCGTCATCACCATGATGCCCGACGAACTCCTAATTCGGTAGGTTGGCCCTGATTCGGAAAGCTCGGTTGGGCATTCCCTCTCCCCCGTTTCGGGGGGTCAGACGAGCCGACCGAGGAGGGAGGGTCCGAGGGCAAGGTGAGGGGGCGAAGCGCGACGTCCGACAGACCATGACTATCCCAAGTCCAGTGAGTATCGGAGAGCTTGGTCGAGCGTAAAGAGGCGATCCCCGGAGAGCGTGGCCATCTGTTGCCGGAATCGATCTTTGGAGATCGTATGAAGATTATCGGTATTTACGACGCAGCTATCGGGCATTCCGTCCGTAGGCGAAAGCAGCACTTCGCAGGGTAGCGACCGCACGACTCGCGTGACCTCGGCAATCGTGACGTTCCGCCGTCTTTGGATTCCCTCGACACGTGAAACGATTACGACCGGACGAAAACCGGCATCCCCGGCAAGTTCGGCCCACCAAACCTCACCGCGTGTCACGAGCGTGCCCGCCCGCCGTTCCGCAGCGTGTCAGGATAATACATGGACCAATCCTCATCCTGAGTCGATTCGGTCCATGTCGCGAGCCCGCGCTTTCCGACGGCGGCTTCATCGTCGCCACCCTGGGAAAACGCCTCTGCTGACAAAAGACGAACGAGCTGCTCTCGCTGGACTGACGAAAGCCCGTTTGCCTGTTCCAGAATCGCTTCCAGCTTGGTCATGATTCATATCCTAGCCGATTTCGGGGTGACTTTCAACCCGTTCGATAATCCTGACCTTCCGCCGCACCGGCCCGGTTATTTGCTTTCCGCCCAGGTCCGTCCCCAGGCCACGTCCACCACTATGGGCACGTCGAGCGGAATAGCGTGTTCCATCTTCTCGCGGATCATCCTGGCCTCAGTCTCGACATCCGCGCTCGGTATCTCGAAAACCAATTCGTCGTGGACTTGGATGAGCATCTTGGCCGGGTGACTTCCACTCTTCAGTTCTCGATGGATGTTGATCATCGCCCGTTTGATGAGGTCCGCCGCCGAGCCTTGGACGACGGTGTTGACGGCGATGCGTTCGCCGAAGGAGACCTGGCCGGGATTGCGCGACTTCAATTCAAGGATGGGACGTCGCCGACCCAGGATGGTTTCGGCATATCCCGTGCGTTTGGCCTCGTCGATACAGCGATCGATGAATAGGCGGATGCCCGGATAACGCATGAAATAAGTGTCGATGAATGCCCGGGCCTCACCCACCGGGATGCCCAGCGACCGCGACAAACCGAACGGTGTCTGGCCGTAGATGATCCCGAAGTTGACCGCCTTGGCCGCACTGCGCTGCGCGGGCGTCACCTCCTCCACCGACACCCCGTTGACCTGCGCCGCGACCGCGCGATGAATATCTAGTCCCTGCCCAAACGCATCGAGAAGCGCCGAGTCCTTGCAGAAGTTGGCGAGCAACCGCAACTCAATCTGCGAATAGTCCGCCGCCAGCAACACACTGTCGGGGGCACCGGCCACAAAGGCTTCCCGAATCCGTTTCCCAAGCTCCGTCCGAACGGGAATGTTCTGCAAGTTCGGATCGCTCGAACTGAGCCTGCCCGTGATCGCCCCCGTCTGGTTGAAGCTCGCGTGGACCCGACCCGTCCGGCGTGAAACCATCTTCGGCAATGTATCCACGTACGTGTTTTTGAGCTTGGACAACTCGCGGTATTCGAGGAGCAACTTGGGGATGGCGTGGTCCGTTTGAGCGGCAAGGGCCTCCAACGTATCCGCGTCGGTGCTTCGACCGGTCTTGGTCTTTCGAACCACGGCAAATCCTTGTTCGTCGAACAGCACCTCGGCCAGTTGCTTCGGAGAATCCAGGTTGAATGGATGCCCCGCGGACTTGTGAACCTCCCGCGTCAGCTCGATCAGCCGGTCCTCCATCGTCGCCCCGAGTTGCTTCAATAGCCGACAATCCAAGGCGATTCCGTTGTGCTCCATCTCGGTCAATACTTCGACGAGCGGCATTTCGGTATCTCGAAAAAGCGGCTCGACGTGGCTGCCGACCATGCGCGGCTCGAGGAGTTCCTTCAGTCGCCAAGTGTAATCCGCGTCCTCCGCCGCGTACTCGCACACATGGGCCGTATCCACCTGGTCCATGGTGAGCTGGTCCTTACCCTTGCCGATCAAATCCGTGATGGGAATCATGACGTGGCCGAGGAAGTCCTTCGCCATCGCGTCGAGCGAATGAGACCGACCCATCCCATCGAGCAAGTAGCTCGCCAACATCGTGTCGAATCGCAACCCGGCGACGACGATCCCAAGCTGCCGCAGAACCAACATGTCGTACTTGGCGTTCTGACCGACCTTGGCGATCGACGGATCTTCGAAAATGGGCTTCAACCGCTCGACCACTTCGGACAGTGCCAGCGTGTGACCCATCACAGCCCGCAAGGGGAGGTAGTACGCCTCGCCCGCCTGCCATGCGATCGACAAGCCCACGATATCAGCCTCAACGGGATTTAGACCGGTCGTCTCGGTGTCGAAGGAAAACTCGGATTGTTCCGACAACCGTTTGACGAAATCGGTGAACTTCTCCGACGTGTCAATCAGGTGATACATCGACGTCGCCGCTGCCGCACACGCCGCCGATGCAGTCAGCGGCAGGACCCGTGAGTCCTGCCGTGAGAGTTGGCTCTTGAATTCACGCAATTCGTGGGTGGCATGGCCAAGCGAAGCGCCGCCATGTGCCGTCGGCAACAACGTTGCTAGCGTCTCCATAAGCCGGTTGAAGCCCAATTCCTCGAAGATCGGACGGACAGCCGCCGGATTCATGCCCTCCCGGGCGCAGTCTTGCAGCCTGAAATCAAAGGGCACATCGCGACGTAAGGTTACAAGCTGTCGCGTAATGGGAAGTTGCCCGGCAAAGGCCTTTACCCGCTCGGACATCTTCGGCGTTAACTCGTCGGCGTGTTCGATCACCGCATCCGCTGAACCATACTGAAGGATGAGTTTCGCAGCGGTTTTGGGACCGATTCCGGGCACACCCGGAATGTTGTCCGTGGAGTCTCCGGACAGCGTTTGCACCTCCACCGCCTGCTGCGGCGTGTATCCCTTCGCCTCCAGCAACGCGGCCACATCCATCTCCGTGTCCTTGCTTGGATCGAACAGGCGAACGCGATCGGACAGAAGCTGTTCGAGGTCCTTGTCGCGGCTCACGACGTAGACGCAAACATCCTCGTCGCGCAGACGCTCGACAATCGTGGCAATTAGATCGTCCGCCTCGAACCCCGCAAGGCGATAGATCGGCACGCCCAGCGCCGAAAAGATGGACACGATTCGATCCGCCTGCACGTGCAGCGCCTCAGGCGCGGGATCGCGATGGGCCTTGTAGTTCGGATCGAGTTCCCGACGAAAGACCGTCTCGTCGCTCACGTCCATCACCATCGCCAGGTAATCAGGGCGGCGCTTTTGGATCAAGCTGAACAGCATCGAGCAGAACCCATGCGTCGCGCCTGTCGGTTCACCGGACGGACTGGTGAGTTGTTGGGGAAGCCCGTAAAAAGCGCGATAGATCTGGTAGTGCCCGTCGAGTAGGTAAAGCGTTTTGGACATGATTCGGTCGATCGGCCAGCGGAATTCCTACGATTCCTCCGCTGGAATGTCAAGATCACGCAGAGACACCTCGATGTCCATCGCCCCGGCTGTAACGAGAGCCGTCTGTCGATGAAGTTGCATCCGGACAACCTTGGCCGCTCGGTTGAGAGTCCGCAAATGGACCTCGTCGCCGGGCTTCAACCCGTTGACCCACTCCGTCCATCGGGTGAAGGCCTCTTGTGAGCGCAGTAGCTCTTGCCGATTCTGTTCATACTTTTCACGTTCCCGGTCGGAGGCGATCGCCGCCTCCCGCGCCGTTTTTCGAGCGGCCTCCGCCTCGCGACGGGAATCGAGCGTTCCGGCGATGGCCTTGTTCAGTGCCCGCGTGCTATCATCGAGGAACCCCTTGGCAAGCTGCACCAGCCGCGCGGGCATCCCTAGCCGCTTGGCGATTATCAAGGCGTTGCTATTGCCGGGTTCACCGAGCCGCAGATGGTACGTCGGCTTCAACGATTCGGGATCGAACTCCACGGAGGCGTTGTCCACGCGCGGGGTAGTGAACGCGACGGCCTTAAGAACTGACAAGTGCGTGGTTACGATGGCTTTGGCCTTGAGTCGAAGAAGCTCCGCGATCACCGCACGCCCGATCGCCGCTCCCTCGTCGGGGTCCGTACCCGCCCCAAGTTCGTCGATCAATACGAGCGAGCGAGGTCCGCTCTTTTGCAAAATATCCAACAACGTGGCCAGGTGCGAACTGAACGTACTCAGCGACTGTTGCAGGCTTTGCTCGTCGCCGATGTCGATGAAGATGTCCGAATAGACGGGCATCTTCGACCCTTCACCGACCGGGACGGGCACGCCGCATTGATTCATCAAGGCGAGCAATCCGACGGTCTTGATCGTAACCGTCTTCCCGCCGGTATTCGGGCCGGTGATGACCAATGCGTCGAAGTCCTCGCCCAATCGCACGTCAATCGGCACGACCTCCTTCCGCGGACGACCATCCTGAGCTTCACGATCAAACAGCTCGATTAGCAGCGGATGCCGGGCCTCGTGCAGTTCCAGCACGCCGTCGGCGTCGACACGAGGGCAAAGGCACCTTCGTTTCTTTGCATAGCGACACTTCGCCGAGATCAAGTCCAACACCGCGATCGCCCCGAGCGTTCCGAGGATCGCCTTGGCGTTGACGTTCACCCGTTGGCTTAACCCGCGTAGAATCTGCGTGATTTCCTTGTTCTCCTCGTCGCGCAGACGGACGATCGTGTTGTTCAACTCGACCGATTCGGACGGTTCAACGAAGAGCGTGGCCCCGGAATCGGAACTGCGATGCACAATGCCGGGGATTCGTCCCCGATGCTCGGCCTTGAGCGGTAGCACGAAGCGATCGTCGTGAAACGTCGCCCCGGAGTATTGCAACAGCTTGGTCAACCCCGTATGCCGCAAGATGCGGTCGAACACCACCTGGACCCGCCCCTTGGCCTCCTCGATGGCCGAGCGGATCGACCCCAGCTTCGGCGATGCGTAGTCGCGTACCTTACCGCGTTCGTCGATGGCTTCGTGGATCGCCACAGAGATGGGGCTTAGATCGTGGATTCGCTCCGCCAGGGAATTCAACGAAGGGACAACCGGTCCAGCCTGCTTGAACCACGCACAAAGCAACGCCGTCGCAGTGAGCGTCTCCGCGATGTGGGCCAAAACGTCCGCCTCCAACGGCGCCGGAAACGCAGAGGCCCGCACGTGCTCGCGGACGTCATGCACGCCGCCCATTGGTGGAAAGTTGTATTCCTCGGCGACCGCGGCTAGTTCGCCCACCTGCTCGAGCCACTCCCGCACCACGTGGGTCTTCACCGAGGGGGTCATCGACCGCGCAAGGGACTTCCCCAGCCCGGTCGCGCAGTACGCCGCGATCACCTCACGGATAGCGTCAAAGTCAAGTTTGTGAAACGTTGCGTCGTTCAATGGCCTATCTCTTCCCCGTTGGGGACGTGCTATAATACACCAAAGGCGAGTTGGGTTTGAGACCGGGAGCAAAGGGGAGGGCAAAGCGTGATGGATCACCAACCTCGAACGCTCAGTAAAAACCGATCGTTTCGTGCCGCGACGACGGGAATCATCTTTCTCGCCTTGTGGTCCGCTCGCGGATCAGGCCATCCGCCCGATCGCTATGAACTCGCCGACCTAAAAGCCTTGGAACAAGCCTTCACCGACCTGACCCAGAAAGTTCGCCCCAGCGTCGTCGCCATCCGCACGTACCGCATTCGCGGCCCAGGCTCGCCGGACACGTTGGTGAAGCTTCCTTTCAGTCAGGGTAGCGGGTTCGTCATAGACTCCGGCGGATATATCGCCACCAACCGGCACGTGATCGACGGCGCCGACTTGATCAGCGTCATCCTCGACAATGGACTGAACTACGACGCTGTCGTCGTCAAGTTCGACGAACGTGGTGATCTCGCCGTCCTCAAGGTCGATGCCGCCGATCTGACTCCGGTCCGGTTCGGCGACATCGCCAACGTTAAGGTCAACCAATGGGCCTTCGCCTGCGGAAATCCCTTCGGCCTGGCCAACGCCGACGGCCGGGCCTCCGTGACCTACGGCGTGGTGAGCGCATTAGGGCGGCAGATGACCGATCGACTGCCGGGCAACGACCAGGTCCACTACTACGGTAACCTGATCGAGACCTCGGCCGCGATCAACCCTGGCAGCAGCGGCGGACCGCTCTTCAACATCGACGGCGAAGTGATCGGCGTCGTGACCGCGATCGTATCTGCTTCCGGCGTGAATGAAGGCCACGGCTTCGCCATCCCCATCGACAAGAACACCCGCGGCATCCTCGAAACTCTCAAGGCCGGGAAGGAAGTACGCTATGGGTTCCTCGGCGTCACCGTGGACGACGTGGAGCCGGCGGATGCACGACAAGTGGCGGACTCAGGCCGCGTCCGCGGCGCCAGGATCACCGGCATCGACCCGCCCAATGGCCCCGCCGCCGCCGCCGGACTGAAGCCCTTCGACATCATCATCGAGTTCGACGGCACCCCAATCGAAGGCAAGGACCACCTGGTTCGCCTGGTCGGCTACACCCCCGTCGGCAGTGAAGTCACCATCACCTACGTCCGCCGTCAAGTCAAACGTAAGGCCATGGTCAAAGTCACCGACCGCCTCGAAACCCTCAACGCCGCGCATCCGAACAAGTGATCCAAACCCCGGACGCAAGCAACGCGGCGGCGGCATCAAAGCGCTATACGAGCGCTATGGGAGCGGCACGATGCGGTGGTGTAGGTTCAGGCCGAAGCCTTCCGGTGCCATCGGTTGTCACACTAGCGATGTTCCACGTGGAACAAAAATTACACTCCCGGCGCGTACCTCAAGCGGTCCGCCGTCTACCTACTGGCGCGGGCGTAACCGTATATTCTTTACCCCTATAACTTGACGGGTGATCGGTGGGAGGGCGGACGCGGGGCGATCAGGACAGAAACTCCGAAACAGCTTGACGTGGAATTGTCAAAAAGTCGAAATTGGGTGCCGGGTCGGCGTGGTCGGGGGTGTCGGGTCGATGACCCAACATATGGGCTACTCGTCGGATTAGCGCCCATGGTGGGGCAGGTCAATGACCTGCCGTACCGGACTATTGGTACGGTCCCAAGAATCGCTCCCCGTTGAAATGAATCATGTGAGTCGGCGACTCGGCGACCCAGACCTCCGTTTCCCACGCGATCTCGCCCAGGTATTTCAACAACTCGCGGCGAGTCATGAACGCCGTGACGAAAACGAGCCCTGCCTGGCTTCCGCCAAACAAGCTTCTCAATTCGTTGAGCCGCTTGAGGTTGACGGGACCGTGGCTTGTGACGGCTTCAATCAGAACGAGCCAATTCTTGGCCGTGTAGTGAACAACCAAATCCGGCATTTTTCCGTGCTCATCGACTGTCACCCCGAGTCGAGCCAGGTACTCCACATCGCAGTGCTTCCATTTGTCGCCCGCGTCGCCGACATACACGAGCGTCCCGCCGGGGGTGAACCGCGAGCAGAAATCTTCGATCACTTTCTTGGCAAGCGGGTTCTGCCCTCCGGCACTGAGGGAGAGCTGTGTACCATCGGGGAGTGTGACGGGAATTTCGCACATTGGGCGTTCATCTGGAGTAAGCCGCCTGATTGCCGTCGACGTAGTCAGGTACGCACATAAAGCGCTGTCCCATTCCGGCGTCGAGAACGTGCGGAGCAGTTTGAGCGCCGCAGGGTCCAGTTGGTATCTGTTGTCGGGACTATTCACGGCCCTCGCGGGGTCGTCAGGGTTGGCGATAACGATCCCCATTTGAACGAATTGGTGGACCGTAAAGCGACGGACCGTCTCGCGGGTATTCGGTGCGTACTTTTTTCCGAAGTAGTCACGAAAATAATCCATCAGTTCCGTAATTCCCCGAAGGGGAGCCGCCGCGTCGCTCCAACTAGAGTTCGGCTTCATGTCCGCAAGCCCCAGCAACGCCAATGCGCTTCGCTCGTTCTGTTGGGCGCGCGGAACGCCAATTGCCTTCAGGATTGCCAGCGCCTGTTTGATCACACGTTTACCCAAGACCGGGTCCCGACGCGTCTTGCGAGCCATGTCGAAGATCCTTTCGCGAACGAGCTTATCAATTACTTCCTCGTGGGGCATGGTGTCACCAATGTCACGCCCGAGGCCGACTAGTCTCTCGAAGGACGGATAGCGCAGTGCGCGAAGATCCGTCGCGTTAACCTGAGTGTGCCCATTGAATTGTCGGAAATATAGATCAACCAAGCCAGAGTTCAAAAACACAGCTAGACCTTTCGCCAACTCCGGTGACAACCCGCGCCCGCCGTGGTGAAAGTAATTCACATGATTCTCGAAAGCAATTTGTTTGCAGGGAACGCGCTGCGGATCGGAGATGGCTGCCATGATACGCCGTGGTTGCTCCTTGGCTGAAAACCGTTTCGTGAGAACATAATAGCCGAGCGGCAAGAGAAGGCCTTCGTGAGCCGCGTCCACCGAAATCGCCTGCGCTTTCTTGAAACGCTCACTTGGCCAGCGGATAAACCCGTTCTCAAAATGCACGGGATAGATCAATGGAACGGTTCCTCTTTCGTTCTGCGATCTAAGCAAGTGCGTTGCTCGAAAATCAACGACGCGTCCAGTCGACACGGACAGTCCTAGATCGTCGAGGGTCGCCGGCAAAGCCGTTACCTGCCGTGTGACGCGGTCATCCAATTCATCGAGAGCGATATGCAACATAGCCATGTGGTCATCGCGGCGCACGACTCTGCAGTGGTCCACCTCACGTTCGCAGACATCATCGAGACTCGGTCCATCACTCTTGGTTAAGACGACCTTTCCTTGATGCACGCCTTTGTGAGCGTGCATGATGATGTTTTCCTGGAGCACGTCGTCGTCTGCAAACGCTTTCTTTCGTGACTCGAAGATGTGAATCCGCCGGAGGCGTGCCGTAGCGGTCAAAAATCGGCGGAAAGGCGTGAAATATGGGCCGTTGCAAAAGCTACGCGGGGTAATGCAGACTAGCTCACCGCTTGGCGACAGCAACTTCAGCGCCAGCCAGACAAAGGCGGTGTACATGTTGCTGGTTTCGATGCCTGTCTCCCGCAACAAACGCCGCAGTCTCGAATCAGCCCGGAACTTCATGTAGGGAGGATTGACGATCGCCGCGTCGAAGAACGCGCCGGCGCTCCCGAACAATCCCTGCTCATGCAACAAATCAGCGCCGGCAGCGATGAAATCGGCATGGTGAACTTCGCATGAAAAACGAATGCCGTGATCTTCACAAGCTTTAGCGCATTCCACCATCGTGCGCTCGAGGTCTCCAACCAGCTTCGAATCGATCTCGTATGCAACTGCATGAAACTCTTGGGGCGGCGAGGGTCGCCGGCACAAAGCTGACGTGACGGCCGCGGTCAACGATCCTACTCCCGCCCCCGGATCGAGCAGCCGCAGTTTTTCCGTCTTTACGAAAAACATTTGGGCCATCAGACTTGCGATTGGTCTCGGGGTCAGGAACTGCCCTAGCGCGGCGCGTCGATCACTCGTAAGCTTCGCGGATGCTTCGCGTCGATACGACTCGACAGTGGTAAGAAGTTCGTCTCGGTCCGGAGAATCGAGAGCTGGCTGGGTTTGGATGTCGATCGCCAATGGAGTTCCTATCACCCCGGCATCCTACCATTACCCAAACACGTCGACAAGCAGAGGCCGGAATGGAAACTCACAGGGGGCCTCGGTGCCCGACGCGTTCCCCGCCATCGATCACCCGCGACGTAATATCAGTAGATTGAGCGTCTCCGCGCCCCATCCGCGAGGGACGACGGTGCAGGGTCCGCTTTCTCACGGGAGCGGCTCGGATCAATCGACATCGGAGCGAAGCGCAGATCCGCCAAAGGCGGAATCTCCGTCGATCATTGCCCTTTGACGGTGGTTTGGACGAGTTCGAGCTTGCCCGTGGCCAGGTTGTAGAAGAGCCGTTCGGTCGTCACCTGATTGGGCAGCTTGCCGGGCTTTTGCGTCACGATGTGCGCCTTGCGCTGTTTCGTTCCTGAAATAGCGAGAATCTGCCGAGGCCGCTCGTAGATGACACTGTCCGCGGTGACGGACAGGCCCTCGACCTGATCCTGCAAGATGACGGACCCGGCGGCCTGGAACTGCCGCAAGCGGTCCGAACTGAGGCGGCCCATACGCGTCCCCGATGGATCTTCACGCGGCGCGGCGCGGTCGAGGAAATCAACCGTGAGCACGTCACAGGTAAGGAAGGTCGAGCGACCCGGCGGAAGTGCCGCGGCGCCGCCACTCGCGGTCTGGAACAAACGTTGAAGTTCCGCCCCGCTGAAGTGCTTCAATTGCACCCGTCCCTCGAACCGCGTCTGGGCGATGGAGAAGTCGTACCACATCCGCTCGCGCCATTCGATGAGCGTCTTGGACGGGCCGGAGTCCTTGTCCATCCCGAAAAGGTCGCTACCCGTCCGCTGCGTCGAGTCGCGGGAGGACGAATCGGGGCGGAAGTCCTCAAGCTGCAAAGTCCCCGGCCCTTCGATCAACATCTTGGACACATCGGAGCGCAGATTGACCGACAGCTTGGGACCGGCGATCCGTGATCGGCTGGCAGGCTCCCCGGTTTTGGCATCCATCTCCGACATGACCGCGACGGCATGTCCGTCGGCGAGGATATAGGCCGGCTCTTTAGCAAACGCCCCGCCGGCCAAACGCCCCTCGCCCTTCGGCACCTTCCCCAAAGCCTCGTCGACGAACGGTTGCAGAATCCCCCATTGATTGACCTTCGTCATTTCGGACGACGGCAGGGGCGCGTCGTCGAACTCCACCAGCAATTGATCGCAATCGAAGGTCGTCGTCGTTTCACTCGTCGCGTGGACCTCGCCGGAGAAAACCGCCCGGTTCTCCCGTCCACGATACTTCATCGAGTCGGACCAGGTGATGATGATCGGTATGGGCTTGGATACCTTCCGCCCGTCGAGGTCCTTGCCCGACATAAGCGTCAAACGCCCCTCACCCGGCACCTCGGCCCATTGGTCGGGCACGTCGAGCGTGATCCGCCGGCCGGTCACGGTGAAGGTATCGAGGCGTACGGAGGCCGGACTCTCCGCCGTTCCCGTAACCAGGGCCTTTTCAATCTCCCGCCCGTTCACCACCGTGCAATCCAATTCCTCTGCCGATAAATCAAGCTTCTGCGCGGGGTCGAACACCGTCACCGCACCAACGGCCTGCAACCGATTCACCCCGATGTGCGCGCTTTTCTTTCCGGCTTCCGCCTCGGCGAGCGGCGCGAAATCAGCAACCAATCTGTCCCTCGCATGGAGCGTACGTTCACCCTGAACGGCCACGACGTCGCCCGTGGCCGTTGCCGTCCGCGGCTGCGATCGTCCGTCGGCGTCGGTAGTCAATGCCACGTCGATTCCATCACAGGTGATGCGGTCGCCGCCCCTTCGAGGCTCAGGGCTAGCCTGGGTCATCACCACGTTGCCCCGGCCGATGAGCCGCTCTACCGCTTGTCGATCGCCGCGAATGCCGCGTTGTGCGGCGAAGTCCAGGTCGATAGCGACGGCCTCGACCCGCGTGTCGTCCTGTTGCATGGCCACGCGACCCGTGAACGACGCCCGATCCAGAACGCGGTGCTCGCGCGTGGAAACGCCGCCCGTGAAATCCACCGTCGTCTTGCTGACGAACCGCCCTTGGGCGATCAGTTCCTTCCCGAAGTCGATAAACGACGCGGTTTTCGGCATCGACGACGACACTGCGACGGAGACGCCCTTGTCATCCACGCCGCTCGTGAGCCGACCCGGCCCCGTGACCTGAATGTCCAACGCATCCCCGCGCCGGCGAATGGAGGCCGATACACCCGTCATCGCTCCCTGATCCGACGAACGGACGATCACCGGGTCCTCCTCCGTCCCAAACAGCCGGACCTCCGAACCGTCGGGTTCATAGGTGAGCTTGGAGCACACCGCATCGCCTTCGGGATACGACAACCGCGCAGGGGCGCCAATCGCCGTCACTCGTGCTTGGACTTCATCCGCCCATCGTTCGTCGCCTCGTGAAAGGGCGTCGACCAATAGTTTCCCCGTCCAATCCAAAACGATCCGGTCTCGAGTCGGCATCACGGGCTGGTCCGCCGGTGCGGCCGTCGGTCCCGGCGCGCCGGCAGAGCGGACGCGGTCTTTGTCCTCGTCGGAAAAATTGCGCAGGATTTCCAAGACGTCGGCCTGCAAACGCGACCGCGTCGCATCCCCTGCGAGCTGCTTCGCGTCCACGTCCCCCTCGAACCGTGCAAAGTACTTGATCGGCTGCTCGGGCGCTTTCTCCTGCGCTTCCGTTCGGAAGACCGGGAGTGCGCTTGTCTGGGCCACGGGTTGCGGTGGTTGTATCGCCGGCGCGGCATCCGCAGCCGCTTCTAGTTGCTGGCGATCGAGACGCGATTGGATCGTCGTCCGCAGCCAGTCCGTAAGCGTGGTCCGTTTCTCGCCCCGGCGATCAATACCCGGAACATTCACCCCCAGTTGCGCGCCGCGCTCGAACAGTTCGAGTCGGCCGCCGCGGGCGATCCGCAACGACTCGACGCGGCTGTCCGCCTCGTTGAATCGGATTTCCAAGCCCTCCGCCCGAAGCTCCACGTCCCGCGCCACAACGTGGATCGAGCCGGGAACCACCAGCTTGGAGTATTCCAGATCGAACTCGATTTGCTCCACCTCGACCCGCACCAGCTCGTATGGATCAATTCGATTTCGCTCTTCGTCGGAAAGAGACGCTTTGTCCTTCTCCGACCGCCGGTCGAATTCGATCACCACGTTGCCGGTGAGCTGCCCACGCTGGGGGTCCAGACCGCCGCCGCTTTTTCGCTGGGCCTCCAAGACGCCCTCCCGCGCCGTGATCCGCACGTCGTTGCCGTCCTTGGTGCGCATGCGCACCTGCGGATCGGTAAGCAAAAACTCATGGTCCGAGCCGTCTTTGGGGACCCAGTCGCTGACCGCAAGCTCCAGTTGAGCGCGAGTCCCTTCACGCGGATAGATGGTGATGGTGATATTCTGCCCCGGGCCGATGGATTGCTGACCCACCGAAACACCGGGACTCTCCATCGACGAGCGACTTCGTTCCGAGACGCTTGGAACGCTGGGCGGCGACGGCAATCGCGGTCCGCGCTGCAGCGTCGCGGACTCTCCCTCCAACTGGCTGTACTGGTACATAGAGAAACAGACCAGCAGGATCGCCAGCGTCGCCGAGGCAACGACCAGCGTTCGCACCAGTCCGCTCGCCGGGCGACGCCTTTGGGCGCCACCGGCTGCGTGCAGCCCGTGTTCGTCGGGGACGACAGAGGCGTGACGTTTGTGATTCGTGGGATTCGTCTTACATCTCCCGCAACAATGCCGGCGACCAGCGCTTCTGTATACGGAGGATCAACTCGATCACTTCCGCGACGGCACCGCATCCCCCGGCGCGACGGGTCACGTATTGAGCTGATCTCTTCACTGCGGGAACCGCATCCGCAACCGCGACCGGCCACGCGCAACGCGACATCGGACCCAAATCGGGCAAATCGTCGCCTACGTAGGCGACCGCTTCGTTTACGCAATCCGCCGACGCAAGGATCGCCTCATACCCCGCAAGTTTGTCGGCGACACCCAATTTGACCCACTCAATCCCCAACTCCGCGGCGCGCTTCGCCACGTCCCGCCCCTCTCGACCGGACAAGATGGCAACCTTTCCGCCGCTGTGCTTCCATAGCATGATCGCGCACCCGTCGTGGACGTGGAACCGTCTCGCCGACTCATCCTCCTCAGAGGGCGATATCCGCCCGTCGGTGAGGACACCGTCAACGTCCAGAATCAGCAGTTTTACCCCCGTAGGCTCCATCACTCCCACCGGCGACAAACCGTGTAGTATCGCACGAAGTGGTCGATCAGACAAGCCGCCTCGCCCGGCGATTGGCGCGTTAACCCCACGTACCTATACTGATTGGGCGAACGGGCGTCTTTGGCTCGCAGGTTGTAGTTGAATACCCGGATCACGCGAACGGAGTAAACCCAGCGTCAGATCATTGAATGTCCCACCCATGTCGGATCGACGCGACTATTATGAAGTCTTGGGAGTGTCCCGATCGGCCACCGAGGCGGAGATCAGACGCGCCTACCGATCCCTCGCCAAAAAGCACCACCCCGACCGCAACCCCGGCGACGCCTCCGCGGAGGGGAAATTCAAGGAAGTGCAACGCGCCTACAGCACATTGAGCGACCCCAAAAAACGCGCCGAGTATGACCAATTCGGCGAAGCGGGCGTCGGCCAGTGGAAGACCACGCCACAAGGGCAGAAGGTGTATCAGTGGGGCGGCGGATCAACAGTCGGCGCCGAGGACTTGGAGGATCTGTTCTCGGCCTTCGGCGGCGGCGAGGCTCCAAGCATCTTTGAGCAAGTCTTCGGCGGCAGAGCACGCCGGCCGACGTCAAGACAGCCTGCCCGCCGCACACCGGATGAGGAACACCACATCACCCTCTCTTTCGATCAGGCCGTCCACGGCACGACGATCTCATTACAATTAACCACGGGCCGCGAGGCCCGTTCGCAAACGCTGGAGGTCAAGATTCCTCCCGGCGTCGAAGAGGGCCAGAAGATCCGCCTCAAAGGCCGGGTTCCCGGCCTCAACGGCGGACCGCCGGGCGATCTACTCCTTCGCTGTTCGATCGCCCCGCATCCGTATTTCACCCGAAGCGGCGCGGACATCTACGTCGAGGTGCCGGTCAGCATCCCCGAAGCCGCTCTAGGTGCGAAGATCGAGGTGCCCGCCATCGATGGACGTTCCACGGTAACGCTGCCCCCCGGCACTGCCGGCGGCGCGAAGCTCCGACTGAAGGGCTGCGGCGTAATCAAAACCGGCGGCTCGCAACGCGGCGATCAATACGTCGTGATCCAGATTGTCCCCCCCAAACCATTGACGGACGAGCAGCAACGCTTGTTTGAGCAACTACGAACCATCGACCATTCCAACCCACGGGGGCGATGCCCCTGGGAGCGAGGTACCGCCCAATGACCATCGGCATGCGCGGCTCAGATCAACATCGTAAGCGGCTGGGACTGCCGCTCCTGGTCATCGGGATCACGCTCATGCTATGGGCCTGGGGAAACTGGATTTACCGCGCCTCCAAGTCCGTGGAGAGAGAGGGAACGATCGCCCAGGACGTTTCCACCCCCAGCCCCGACACCATTCGCGCCGCCCACATTTCACCCCTAGTCCTTTTGGTCGGATTGTTTCTCGTGTTGCTGGTCCTATTCGGTAGTTACGCCATAATCCGTGCCTTAAGGCGATACCGCGCCCTCGCCGATCGAAAGCGCCCCCCGCCCACGCCCGCGGACGACGTGTGGGCCATGAACAAACTACGAAATCGCGACGACGAGGAGTTGTGATGCAGTTTCCACCAAAT
>JAGVHG010000153.1 GCA_020056715.1 Phycisphaerae bacterium
CACTTTGAAACGCGAAAACCGACCGCACGCCCACGCCAACGCGGACTACCCCCGCAAAAAAATCTTCAAACGACTCGCAGGTGTCTAACTTGGGTTAGCGCCGCTCGCCGACGGCGAACAGGCTGATGCGGCGGCTGCCGACGCTGTTGGATACGAACAGGAAATAGCGGGCATTGAAGTCCGCAGGCACGAGCGAGGCCAGCCGATCCGGCAGGGTCGGTGCTATAGCCACACCGACGGGCAGAGGCGTTTGGCCGGGCTGATCCTGCGGTCCGCCCAGCAGCATCAACAACTGCCCCTCTCCGTTAAACAAGTGGACGTGGGCGAACTCCGCGTCCGCCACGAAGAGGACTCCGTCCGGACCGACCGCAAGATGTCGCGGTTGGCCCATGTCGCCGTAGCGATCGCCGCGTTGGCCGATCGTCTGAGTGAGCGTCTGGTCGGAGCCAAAAACCAGTACGCGCCCTCCCATCATGTCGGCGACGTAAGTCCGGCCTGTGGCGTCCACGGCAAGGCCCATCGGGAAGAACTGTTGATCGGCGCCTGAGGCCGCGATGCTTCGCGTAAAGCGTCCGTCTGCCGTGGAAAAAGCGTCGATCTGCGCACTGGTCACGTCAGCGACGAGGAGTTCTTCTCCGCTGACTGCTAGTGCGACCGGTCGGTAGCTCTCGCGATTGGGAGCCTTGAAAGCTGCTCCGGAAGCACCCGTCGCATCGAAGCTGACGACCTCTCTCCGCCCCGTGTCCGCCACGTACACGGTTCCGCGTTGATCGACGACGACGGCGATCGGCGTGATCAGCGGGTGCTCGCCGTCGGCCCCCAACCTCCTCGCGTCTCCGGTGGCAAGATCCCAGTCGTGTACCGTCCGCAGCCCGGTGTCGCAAACGTACAGATGCCCGTTCCGGTAGGCGATGCCCGCGGGAGTCTCAACGAACGGTCGTATCGGTCCGCCGCGAAGCAGCCCACCAAACGTCGGGCGAGAAGGGACCAAGGCGTCGAGACTGTTGAACGACTTGAGGTGCACGACGTGTGGCGAACTGGGCGGCGGCGGGAAGTAGACCGGTTCCGCCGTCCATTGCGGCGATGCACACCCCGTCGAGAGCAAAAGCGTGGGCAAAAAGGTGCGCATCCAGGCACGCAGGCGAAAGGCAAGACGTTGTCGCGGCCACTGCCGTTTACTTATGGTGTCGTCTTTCAGGTTTGATCTCCCGCCGCAGGACTCAAGGGTCCTGCGGTCGATTCGTCTATTTCTTGTGGCAGGTTAGACACAACGCACTGCGGGTGTTGGCGGTCACCAGCATGTGCGCGGTCCCGGCCGTATTGTGCGGGTCATGGCACGAGATGCACTCCACACGGCCCTGCGGCAGCACCACCGTGCCCTTGGCAACAACCGACGTCACCGGTCGATACCCCTTTTTGAACAGCGGATACTCGATGCCCACGGGATGGTCCGTCCCGCCATGCGCCGCGTCGAACAGACCGGGGTTCTGCTTGTTCACGAATCGTGCCCGTAAGACGCCCGCGATCGCCTCCTTGGCGACCGTGCCGTCGTGACAGCGTAGGCACATCCGTGTACCTGAGCCGGGAGTGACGGTACGTGGCGCTGAACGACCGAACGTTCGGGTGAGGTCCGCCGCAGGATCCCATAGCGGCGCCGCTTTGGGCGGCTGGTCGCGATGCGGCGTGTGGCACGCTCCACAAGTCTCCCCTGCGGCCCAGGGTTTTTTGCTAAAGTCGTGTTTGGATCCCTCAATACCGCCCCAAGCCAGCCCACCCACGGCGGCGAAGGCCACGATCCCGCTAAGCGCGATAGACGCTGATGTTTTCATCATCGGACTCCTCCTGAAGAACCTCCGAGGCGGCTGGTGACTCCTCCTCGTGTCGTATTGGCATAGGGAAAGTTGATATGGGTCATACCATGGCATACCAATGTACAGTTGCCGGAAAACCTCCCAGTGTCTTCGTACTGGACCCGGCGTCCGCTCGGCGAATCGGCGGGCATGACCACCGCTAGATCAAAGTTAATGAGACTGCCGTGATTGACGCTGTTTCCCTGGCCACGGTAGATGCCGTGGGCGTCGTGGCAGACGCCGCAAGGCGTCCGAATGTCAACCACGTGCCGGCGATGCAAGGGGAAGCTGTCGTTATTGAGAATGCTCTCCCGGTTGTGGCACCCGTAGCACAGCGAATAGGCTTCCGGTGTTTCCGTCGTAAAATCGTGGGTATCGTAGTTGCGAACCAGAAGCGGCGCGAAAAGTGATCCATGCGGACCGTTCGGCCCGGAGCCGCCGGCGGAACGGGCGTCGTCGCTGTTGTGACAGTCCGTGCAAGTAATCACACTGCCGGTACGAAGCGGCGCCATCAGACTAACCACGTCCTGGTTTCTCCGCGGTCCCGCCACTGGATGGAAGGAGGGATTGGATAACTGGAACTCCAGTCGTGTATTTGTCTGACTGATCTGCCGTGAAGTTCGGAGACGTGGTCGCTGGATCCCATCGCCATGACACTTGAAGCAAATCTCATAGAGGAACATCGAGTCCTTGATTTCGCGGCCGGTGAGGTTGACCCCGGACACGTGCAGATTCGGTCCCTTGACCGTCTGACCGAGGGTCCCACGGACCGGACCGATCGGGTCATGTTCCACGGCATGGGGGTTGTGGCAGTCCACGCATTCGACGTGCCGACGCATGGTGAAGGGGATCTCCGCTGGGTCATGGACCCCTCGTCGATATCGCCCGTCATGGCCTGACCGTTTCCCGATGTTCGCGGCGATGTTGTAACTTGCAACAGCCCCACTGTGACAGTTCAGACAGTTATCTTCCTCGCGCGGGAAGCGCAGCAGGCGCTCTCGTTGCGGGGCGGAGTGAATTTTGTGACAAACCAAACAACCGTTTTCCGAGACGGAGGTGTATTTCAGTTGTTCATTGGGATCAACAGAACGACCGGTCGTGGGTTTGCGGCTTACGGCATGGGAGGCATGGTTCCAGCCTTTCATGTCATGACAAGCGACGCAAATGGCCGCCATTTGATCCGATATTCGCAGGAAATTGCCCAGTTCATTGTTATGCGGATCGTGGCATGTCGTGCAATGCACTTCTCCATGCACTCCCAGCGGCAAGTCCTGGGTCACGACCTCCGGAGGTCTGACCTCCCGGTCGGCATTGGACAAAGCCCGGTCGTAGCGAAAGCCGATCGGGTGGTCATCCGAAAGATCATTCGTCAAATCCGTCGTTCCCGGAGGAATGGTTCTCGCGGTCATCACGATGGGATGCGACGCCGGTCGTGATAGTACATTACCCAGTGCCATAGAGCCGTCATGGCAACTCAAGCACATCTTGGATGGGCCGGACGGTTGGTTAATGCGGGCGTTGGTGGTCGAGCTTTGATAGATACGATAGTGCGTGCGAGGATTCTCGCGGTTCCACAGCGGCGTTTGCGGAGCGGCATTGTGCGGGGTGTGGCAGAAAATGCAGATTTCCGTCTCCGAAACGGCGCGGATCGGGCCCGGACCCTGCGCGGAGAGGTCATGTTTGGAGTTGACCACTGACTCGTCCGCCCGTGCGTGGGTTACAAGCAAGGCAAATGATATCACGGTAATAAACGCGCGAGGTTGTCTGCTCATGACGAAGTCCTCTTGTAGGAGAACACTTGAATTCGACGATTCCCCGCATCGGCGACCCAAATGCGATCGCTACCATCAATCATCAGTCCTGCAGGCAGCGAGAATTCGCCTAATCCACTCCCCTCCTCGCCGAACGCCATCAGGAGTTGGCCGTTGGAGTCAAAGACTTGGATATTCTCGAACTGGGCATCCACAACATAGATATGCCCCTCGCTGTCGAAGGCCACACCCTTCGGCAGTGCGAAGTCGCCCGCCCCGTCACCTTTTTTCCCAATCGTCTTGAGGCATACCCCGTCGAGATCAAGCAACTGAACGCGAAAATTGCCACTGTCCGCGACCAGCAAACGATCGCCGGCGGCGCAAACGTGGGAGGGGAAGTTGAACTCACCGGGCTGTGTTCCTCTGCGGCCCAAAGTGGCTACCATCGTGCCGGTAAGGTCGAACACTTTCAGTTGGTGGTCGTCGCCGTCAACGACGTACAAACGCTGCCGTGCAGAGGAATAGGTAATTCCCACCGGACGGCGGAGCGTTTCTTTACCGAAGCTGCGGACAAAGTGTCCGTCCGTACCCAGTTCGATCACCTCTCGCCGTCCGGCGTCCGTCACGAAGAGACGTTCACCGACCCAGGCCACACCGACGGGGACGGCGAAGTGTTCCTCCCCGAAACCGCTCACCAGTAGATGTGTCCGGTTTTCAAGATCGAGGATGTGTACGGCGGCCCCGGTCCCATCCGCGACGGCCAGCAACCCCGGCTCACGTATCGCCAGCGCGTGCGGCCCGGAGAACTTGATTGCGGGTCTAGGGCCGCGCAGGACATTCGCCAAGACGTCTCCGCCGGATCGGGCGGCCTTGAGGTCGTCGCTCCCCGAAAGATACCCCAACAATTTGATTCGCGGCATGTCCGGCGGCGAGGGCCAAACGCGCGCAGGCGCGATCGCCGGGAAAAGGATGCCCTGCGGTCGTCCACACCCGCCGCTCATCGCGGCGACGGCCAGCATTACTGAGAAGACGCGGCTACCGGCCCGCAAGAACATTGGGCACCTCCCTCCGTACTCTGACGAATACGCCATAGTCATTTTCTTCCGAATCCGGCAGCGCGAGCCGATCATAGTCAAAGGTCAATTCGCCGGAAAGATCACCGACGACGTACTCGAACCCGGCCGTCACGTCCCACCCGTGCGTGACCCCGTCCCTCGAATCGTCCTCATACCGATACGCAACCCGTTGGATAGTGGACCACCGTTCGCTCAATTGCCAGCGATGGTCAAGCTCCACGTCGATCAAGATCACGTCCCGGTTGTCCAGTCCGCCGCCGTCGAAGAAGAGCTGCGAGAACCGCGTGGAGGCGTTCAAGGTGTGATCCGGCGTCTGAACCATACGGAGCAAGCCGTTGAGGTGGTAGGCGTCATAAGGCTCGACGGTGTCGTCGAAAATCTCGAACTCCGCCCCGACGGTATATCGCTTGGCCTCATAGTTGACGCCAAGCCGGTGATGGTCCGTCCGGTCCGTCCGTCGGAAAAACACAGCCGATCCGTCGTCCTCCTGGTTGCGGTAGGAAAAGCGATAATAGGGCGTCCACCCGTTGGTGAAGCGCTGCTCCAGGTTGAAGTCCACGCGGATGGTGTCGAGCTGTCCATCGGCGGGCGTACGATACATGTAATCGACCAAGACGGTGTCTCGATCGGCGATCTGACCGGTCGGAAGACGGATCAGTCGGGTCACGTTCTTCTGGTGGATGACCGCGTAGTCGATGCCGATGCGGTAGTACCGCCGGTTGCTCGCATCGGTTACCACGATGGTCCAGGGGATAACGTTGCGATTACGCAAGGTTACCGCAATGGGGTCACGGAAGGTCTGGGCCTCATCGAGGACGACCCGTGGCCCCAGATCACTGCTGGTGTTCTCGGTGTCGTAGGCCAGGGCGAGGTTGGCATACAAGTGGCCGTATGGGTTCTTCCGGTTGTACTGCCAATCGACGGAAGCTCCGTACTGATCCGTGTCCACCGAGCTATCGACGTTCTCCTTGAGCCCGAAGACATCCATCGTCGTGGTCAGGTTGCTGTAAAGCTGATGAGTGATAAGGAAATCGGCGCGATGGGTCTCCACGTCGAGCCCTTCGTAGTCCTCCCGATCGGCCTGGTATTTGTAGGACGTTTGCAGGGTATCGCTGTGCTTGAGCGTAAGCTGCGGGCCGATGCGGAAATAGTCGCGGGCGAAGTCCCCGCTTTCCTCCTGCCACTGCACGAGCGTCCGCAGGCTGTGCTCGTAGCCCGGCCCGAAGTCAAGCTGGTGCTCGAAGCCGAACAGGTCCCGCGTCGTCTCAAACGGCTGCCGCGAACCCTGGTATTCCTGCTTGGTATCCGCGTGTTCGTACGAGAACTTGAACCGATGATGCTCGGAGATGATCCAATCCGCGCCGTAGTGCAGGTTGCTCGCGGTGAAGTGTTCGTCGTTGCGGTGGTCGGCGTTACCGGTGCGATCGGTTTCGAGGTAATCGTACGACAACTCCATTGGGAACCGGTCGTCTGAGAAAACCCAGTTCGTGCCGAACCCCGTCCGCCGCTGATCCAGGGTCGGTTGAAATCGCCGATTGATGCGATCATCCTGCCGCAGGCCGTAGACCGAGCCGGACACCTTCTTGCCCCGGAAAAAGTCCGCTCGAAGGTCGTATGTCAGTAGCGATCCGTTGTCGTCATCGTTGCGGTCGAACAGCCAAGTCCGCTCCTCGAATCGACTTTGGGTCAACGCGAAACTGATCTCCCCGCCGTAGGTGATGAATCCGGGATCGAGGACGGTCCCGCCGAGTTTGAGACCGAGCCGTTCTTCGACGGTCCAGTCGCGGTTTTTCTGGGAGCGGCCGGATCGGAGAAGTCGTTGTCCCTTGGTGTCCACTTCCGTGCTGGCAAACTCGGCCTTCAGTTCCAGATAGGCGTCGAGGTGGTCGAGGCTCAGGTACTTGGGGGCTGGGGGCGGTACCTCATCACCGTCCGCTGCGCACGCCTGCTTGGCGGCGATGCCGCTCGTCAGCACCACGCAGACCACACAGCTTGAAACCGTGAAGCGTACGGTGTTGCCCGCGGAACGCATCCTTGCGCCTTTCCGTAGTGTCGAGGCTTCCGTCGTTGTCCCGCCGAAAGAGCAAAACCGCGCCGTTAGCTCCCCAGGCCGAGAAGATGGCAGGTGGTATAAACGATCCCCTACGAAATGGCAAACAAAAATTTTCGGTCCGGGCTTCGATGGCTGGGGTTCCGCCTTAGACCCCCTAATCGTTCGTATTGATCTTCAACCACCCCCCCGCTATCGTACTGCGCGTGCCTATCGGAGTTGGCATCCTGAGAACGTGCTTGAGGCGTCAGTTCGGCCCTGCCGTGCTACTGGCCGTCGCCGTCAGCGTGGGCTGCTCGTCGTCGGCCCGCGAGCGGTTGAAGGCGTTTTTCTTCGAGATTCCGCCTGAGCCGCAGGCGCAGAGCTTCGCCGACAAACCCGCAGATTTGCCCTCTGAGCCTCCGGCTTTGTCGCTGCCGGAGTCGAAGTACGTCTCGCTTCACCCGCCTTACCTTGCCCGACAGTGCCAAAACTGTCACGACTCGGCACATCGGATGCAGGTGCGAGAAGACCTTGCGGATTCGTGCCGAGGCTGCCATGCACGCTTCTTCGGCCCGGAGGTGGGCCATCCCCCGGTGGCCCAGGGACAGTGCGCCGAGTGCCACGACATGCACCGCAGTGAGCAGCTTCACCTGTTGAAAAACACGGTGTTGAAGACCTGCGTGGAGTGCCACGACGAACCGGCGGATTTGAGCAAGGACGCGCATGGCGGCCCGAAGGTCGAGCAATGCACGAGTTGCCACGATCCGCACTTCGGATCAGGAGCGTTATTGCGGACCAGCGCGCCCCCTACGCCAAAATAGAATCCGTTGTCATTCACCGCTGACATCGCACGGAGGAACAAAATGGACCAAGTACGGATAGAACGATGGGAAATGATAAAAGGCCGCTCGTGGCCGCTGGTACTCGCGGCACTCGCGGTTCAGTTCGCTGGATGCGGCACGAACCTGAACGAAGTTCTGTTTCAATCGGTCGCCGCAACGGGCCGTACCCTCAGCGACCTGTGGCTCACCGATTTTGAGAACCGCCTCGCAGACTCGCTTGACCCAAACGGCGCCCCGACGGGTGATGGCGGTTCAACGACGGACCAGGGCGGCGGCGGCTCGGATCAAGGAAACGGCAGCGGCACCGGCGGAGGCGATGGCTCGACCGATCTAACCGGCGACCCTGCGGCCGGGCAGACGGTGTTCACGACGAACAACTGTGCCGCATGCCATTGCGCGGATGCCTCCGGCGGCTGCGCCCTCAGTGCCCCACCGATCGCTGGAGTTGCCTCCGACACGATCGACGCGAGGCTCCGCGGCGACGCAACTCACCCCCTCAAGGTCGAACTGTCCGATCAGGATTTGGCCGATTTACAAGCCTACTTGGCCTCCTAAGCTTTGATGCGCCTTCTCGATAACGTCGTTCACTCGATCCGGGTAGATCGTCGCCGAACGACTCACGGGTGGTGCGGCTGTCGGTGTGAGGCCGTGGTTCTGATCAGATCAACGGCGTGAAACAGGGTCGGCAGAATGACGGCGAGGTTTTCGGTCGCCGCTTTCTCGCTTCCCGGCACATTGACGATCAAGGTCGATTCGCGAATTCCGCAGACGCCGCGCTGAAGGGCTGCGTATGGCGTCTGCATGGCTGAGCTGCAACGCATAAGCTCGGCCAGACCGGGAACATCACGCACAACCACCGAACGAGTTGCCTCCGGAGTAACGTCCCGTGGGCCGCATCCGGTGCCACCGACTGTCACAATCAGGTCAAGCTGACGGTCTGCAAGCTCTTTCAGTTTATCCGCGATCTGATCCGATTCATCGGGGATGATGCCGCACCATTCGACGATGGACCGGAGATGTTCTTCGAGCAATCCGGCAATAGCGGGACCTGCTGTATCAATCATCTTTCCGGCCGAACAACGGTCCGACACGGTGAGTACAGCCGCGCGGATTCGCTTGCCTGAGGCATTTTCGGTGATATGCGATCGAGGCACGTCCTGGGACGATCCATCGTCGGTGCGCCGATAGTCCGATTTTCCCCCGCTTTTCTCAACGAGCTTAATCTCGGCGATGATCATCTCGTGAGACACCGCTTTCAGCATGTCGTAGAGGGTCAAGGCAGCCGTGCTGACGGCGGTAAGAGCCTCCATCTCCACTCCGGTCCGAGCGTCGGCGGAGACGGTTGCGATAATTCGAATCCGATCGTCCCCCATTTGGAACTCGACCTCCACGTGTGAAAGCGGGATCGAATGGCATAGGGGAATCAATTCGCTGGTTCGCTTTGCGGCAGCGATTCCGGCAATGCGGGCCGCGGCGAAAACGTCACCCTTCGGCGCCTGGCCGACACGGACGATATCCATGACACGTTGGCCCGCGATCAGGCACCCCTCCGCGCGGGCACGACGATGCGTCGCTGCCTTCGCGCCCACATCCACCATTCGCAGTTCGCCGTGGCGATCAAGATGACTCAGGTCACGCTCGTCCATTTGTCCACTAATTTCAGGCATAGAAACACCCGAACTTGCTGCTTTTTCGACGCCCTGACATCAAAGACGCAGAAACGACATCGTTCCGCCTGGCTCTATTCTCGTTCCGGCGGGTAAAACTGCCAGACTGTTCGCTCGGCGCATGGCGTAAAGGTCGTGCGATCCCTTCCAGGGAATCAGACGTATGCAGCACTTCCGCCTGTCGAGATTCGTGAACGCCGGTGCGAAAGTCGTTCGATCGCCCGTGTTGGATGCGACTTCGGTGACGGTTCCTTCCTCAGTCGGATCGTCGAACGCTTTCGTATCGCCGGCCAGTGCCTCGACTAAGGGCCGTACGAACAAGCGCCACACTACAAGTGCCGAAAGTGGGTTGCCCGGCAGGCCGATCAACCACTTCGATCCGAGTCGGACGGCGAGAGTAGGCTTCCCGGGCCGGATTGCGACTCCATGAAACAGCACTTCAGCGCCAAGCTCTTCGACGACGCGACGGACCAGATCGTAGTCGCCGACCGAGACTCCGCCGGACGTAACGATGATGTCGGCTGCGCCCGCGGCAGCACTCACAGCGGAAAGAAGCTCCGGCTGTGAGTCGGGAACCCGCTCGTGCGTCGCTACCGGTAGGTTGGCCGCCACTGCCAATGCTCTCAACATGCAGGCGTTGCCGTCGCGGATTTTGCCTTGGCCGGGTCTCTCGCTTAGACTAACCAATTCGGAACCTGTGGTAACGATAACGATGCGCGGCCGAGGCGTTACCTTCAACAGGTCTGGGCCTGCCGAAGCGAGCAAGCCCAACAAGTGGGGCGTGATTACCTCGCCTGCATCCGCCAGTGTTTCGCCGACTGAGCACACCTCGCCTCGTTTGTGGATGAAGCTGCCTGGTGACGATGGTCGCAGACGCACGCGTCCACCAGGCTCGGAAACCGCTTGCTCTTGTGGAATGACTACATCGGCGCCGATGGGAATCTCGGCTCCCGTTTGTATTCTTGCGCTCGTGCCGGCCGCAATGCGTGTCTGCGGCATTCCCGCACAGATATCCCCCGCGACGGGTAGTGGCCCGGCCCCAAGATCCTCCACCCGTGCCGCGTACCCATCCATCGCGGATACGTCCGCCGGCGGCAGATCAAACTGCGCCCGCGGCGCATCGGCTAGGCGCAGGCCTGCGACAGCGGCTACGGCGAGGTTGACCGGCTCCAGCACGCGGACGTTTTGAGCGAGCAGAAATCGTGCTTGTTCAATCGTCACCATCGTTCACGCTAAAAGGCCGCACGACTCGCTGAGCGGGTCGAACGCGCATTCACATTCACTTATTCACGGCTGGTCGGGCGTCGTCACCTCGGCTACAGTTGTCTCCCTGTTTATGAGCATTCCAGCGAAAGGTCAACCTTGTCCAAGTCCTACACCTTGGCTTAGTTTCAACCGGGCGGAGTTGGGTGGCGCGCTGGGCGACCTGGGCACCTTTATCCCGCTGCTCGTCGGAATGGTCACGAATTGCGGCCTTCAGCTCGGCCCCGCGCTGTTTTGCGCTGGACTTATCAACGTTACCACCGGATTGATGTTTGGAATTCCATTGGCTGTGCAGCCGATGAAGGCGATCGCCACGGTCGCAATCGGCGAGGGCATGAATGAATCGCAGATCCTCGTAGCGGGCGTAGCCACCAGCATCACAATTCTGGTCCTCGCGCTGACCGGCACCGTGGGCTGGCTCCATCGCAAGCTCCCGCTGAGCCTGATCCGCGGGCTGCAGTTGGCTCTCGGTTTGAAATTGTTGACGACCGGGATGGGAATGGTCTCAGGTACGAACGTACTTTTCGCATGGGACAGCCAGATCACGGGACTGCTCTGCGGCGTAATCGTATTAGTACTGTTTAATTCTCAACGTATACCGGCCGCGCTCCTGGTTTTTGGAATCGGTTTGGTCGCGCTGCTCGCGGGTACGCCGGAGTTGCTGTCGCACACGGAATTCGGAATCACCTGGAAACTTCCCTCGCTGCCCAACTGGAATGACCTCGCGACCGGCGTGTGGCACGGAGCGGTGCCGCAGATTCCCTTAACAACCTTGAACTCCGTCATAGCGGTCAGTGCGCTGTCATATGATCTGTTTCCCCTTCGTCCGGCAGAGCCTCGCAAAATCGCAATCTCCGTGGGCCTGATGAACCTGATCTGTTGCCCGTTGGGGGGCATGCCCATGTGCCACGGTGCAGGCGGACTAGCCGCGCAATACCGATTCGGCGCTCGGACGGGTGGAAGCATCGTCGCGCTCGGCGGCATTATGATGGTCCTGGCGCTTCTGTTTGGCGGATCCCTATTGCTTTGGCTACAAGAGTATCCTCGATCAGTCCTCGGTGTTCTCTTAATCTTCAGCGGTCTGGAGCTTGCAATGGTATCGCGCGATCAAACGAAACGAGCGAACTTTTTCATCATGCTGCTGACGGCCGGTCTTTGCCTGGGAATTAATACGGCCGTCGGATTCGTGATAGGCTGGCTGGTTGCTCTTTTGATCAAGCGAGGCTTCGTCCGCCTGGATACCAAGTCAAACTAATGCGTTCATCCTCCCAACGATACCATCGCTGTCGACTGTCGTTTTGGCCCCTGTGCTCGTTTCCCCTGGACGATCTCCGTGATCAAACGGTCGGCGACTTCCGGATCAAATCCGCTGTCGGTCCAAGCCGGCCGCATATCGGCGAACCGCTCGTCCAGCAAGCATGGGAACAGTTTTCCCTCGCTGGTGAGCCGAACTCGTCCGCAGCTCCCGCAGAACGGCTTGGTCATGGGAGCGATCAAGCCGAGCGTGCCCCGGCCACGAGGCCCATCGGCCATGAATCGCAACGCGGTTTCGCCATATTCCACGGGTAGGGTCCGGAGTACGAATTCCTGTCGGAGCCGTTGCTCTATTTCATCGGCGGCAACGAAGAGACGCCGATTCACCTCCGCCGCGGGACCGATGGGCATGGCCTCCAAGAACCGCATTTCGCATCCGAGGGCGAATGCCCAAGCCGCCAAGTCGCAGACTTCACGCTCGTTGTGACCGCGAAGAATGACGGCGTTGAGCTTAGGCGGCGGGAATCCAGCATCTAAAGCCGCGTGCAACCCTGCGATCACGGGTGTAAGCTCACCGCCGGTTAAGGCTAGATACTGATCCGCATCGAGCGAGTCCATCGAGACGTTCAACCGATCCAAGCCGGCCCGTCGCAGCGCCACGGCCCGGTTTGCGAGCCGCTGGCCGTTGGTGGTCATGGCCAGCAAAATCCCCGGCGCGTGGGCACGCAGCCCCTGGATCAACTCTTCGACGCTCGGACATAACAAAGGTTCTCCGCCGGTAATCCGCACCTGCGTCAGGCCGTATTGCTCATACAGGAACTGAACGAACTCGACGCGTTGTCGGTCGGTCAGCTTCCGACTGCCCGCGCCGTCTGACCTCGGCTTGCAATAGATGCAATGCAGATCGCATGCCGACGTGACCGACAACCGCAGGTGATGGATGCACCGACCGTGGCCGTCGATCAATGCCTTGTGGGCGGAGGCCGGCGCCAGGCTTACCGGAACGGAAAGTGTTGCGGCTTCAACTATCATTTCACTGTCTACTGGCCCCAACCGTTGTCTTCCTGAAGGCCGTTGAATCCCGTCGCGGCAAACCGCATCTCCAGCGAGGCCAGATCCTCCGGCGTGTTGACGTTAACGAGAAGTTCCTCCTCTTCTACCGCAGGGATCAGCGCCATGCAACGGACGGCACGGAGCACGTTCTGGATCTTCCCGACGCCGGTCGAGAGTTCCACTCGCACCGCCGGCAGCGCTCGCGCATGATACGCGGCACAGCACGCATGAAATTCACACTCGTGGTCCAGCCGGCGGAACGCCACGGCGTCCACACTTTCATCCTGTGCCTGGATGAGCCTCTCCAACACTTCGAAGGTCAACATCGGCAAGTCACATGCCAGCAGCAGCGACCATCGCGATCCGGCATACTCCAGCAACGAAGACAGGCCCGCGAGCGGTCCGGCACAGCCCGGCGGATCCGATAGGCGAGCGATCCCGGAGAGGCCTGAAATGTTCAAATCGAGATTACCCAGGATTACGATCTCGTCCGCGACGGTCGAAGCAACATCCACAACGTGTTCGACAAACGTCCTTCCGCGAAACGGCAGTAGGGCCTTACATTGTCCCATACGCCGGCTCTGACCGCCGATTAGGATACCCGCGATCAACTCGTTTGAGTTCGTCCCCGGCGTAGGTACTCCAATTCGTTCACGCATGACTGTCAGCCGGTTGTTATTTGTCTCTGTTCCCATCACATGGAGGTAGTCCCCCACGCTCCACAGTGATACTCTGTCCCGGCTGCAAGTCACCCGGCTGAACGACTCGCGCCAGAAACCCGCAACGCCCGACGACGATTTCCTTGAGTTTTGGATCGATCTGATCGAGGACGTAGCATGGCTTTCGCGCCTGGGTCAGTTCGAGCACCGGACCGCCCATGAAAACAAGCCGATCGCCCGGTGAAAGCGACTGCACGCCCAAACCGCGCACGGTCAAGTTTTCACCCATCAGTCCGGGCGCCACTGGGAAGCCCTCCAGCCGAATCTCATCGAGCAGCTCGATATCCTGGATGGTAACCGCACGATCCGGTCGGCAGTGTTTTTCATGTTCGTGGCCATCACCGCATAGGCCGTTCATATCAACGCGGGCCGTGCCGACCGGTTGCTTGGGTAACCCACCCCGCGAGACATTTACTGCGAGAACCGTCGCAGGTATCGACAACCTGGGATGCAGAACATCCTTCACAGCTCACATTCCTCCACTCCGCTCCCGCCACTTGCCGAACGTAACTCCGGCAGGTTTTCCTCGCAACGTTCTGCAACGGCACGTTTCCAAATCGGAACGTCACGCTTCAGCGCCTCAATCAGCCATGTCATTGCCTCCAGGGCGGCGCTTCGACGTTCGGAACGGATGCTAATGAAAAGACTGACCTCGCCGGCCGGTACGAACGCCTTGCTATGGATGAGGCGGATGGAGAGCACGCCGAAGCGCTGTATCGCTTGTGCGCACAGTTCTGCCAGCAACCTTTGAGCCATAGGTTCGTACGCCTCATACTCTAATCCGACTATCGGCCTGCCCGCTTCGTAGGGTCGAACAATCCCGCGGAACGCCAGCTCAGCTCCCGCGCCGTCCAGTGGCAGGGAGTCCTCGGTCCCTTGGATGGGGCCGGCTACGATGGAAACATTCACGCTCATCCGCCGGAAACCATTGAAATCAGGGCCACTTCGTCGGATTCCTGGATGATCGCGGACGCATCGACGAACGTGGAGTTTACCGCCAATCGGCCGCGGCTGACATACATCCGCAGGTCGGGCCACTGCTCACCAATCGCGCGTGCCAGTTCGATGTAAGTACGTTGTGGACCAAGCTCTACGCCCACCGAGTCCAGCCGGACGGCCATGGCCGCTGGTCCAAACAGAAGCACCCGTACCGTCATGCTTCGCTGCTCCATTCTGAATCCTCCTTTATCGCGCGGCGTGTGACACGCTTTGCGCGAGAACTCGAAACGGGACTAGGCTATTGGGTCCGGCTCGCGAGACGATCGGTTGCGCAGTCGGAGCAACCTGCGGCTTCGATGCCGACGCTCCATGGTACCTTGGAGCCTTGGCGCCGACGACCCAGCGTCAGGACGTCGCGCCGGCTCCATTCGCTCAGAAGTCGTTGCCGGTTTGTCCCCCGCGACAGCGTCGGTCGCTGGGAACTTTCAGCCAATCCAAGAAGCCACCGAATCATGTTTCGACTTCGCCATACTCCGGGATCGAGTTCCCCCGTGACGGTTCCACAACGCCCTCCAGAGTTGCCAAATCTCGTAGTGCAAACTCAACCGCCAGGTCCGCAACGGCGCGAAAATATGCGTGTTGCGACTTTTCATAGATGGCGTCACGGAGCTGCTCGATCCACGTTACGACGTGGGCCGCCAGAAAATCACGTTGCATCTCCCACGTTCGTTTGAGTTTTCCTTCGTCGCCCGCTTCCGCGAATTCTTGCTCCTTGTCGCAGAGACATGCAAGGTAGCTGAACTCCAATCCGACGTGGTCGGGCAGGTCCTTGTACTCGTCCGAGATGTCCAACGCCGCCAGTCGGTACCATTTTTGCACGTCGACCGCCGACTTGCCCATGAGCAATCCTCTGACGCTCGTGCCGGCCACCTCACGCTCATCGCGAAACACAGACTCATACGGAGTGACGTATTGTCCGCCAGGTACCTTGAACAGATTCATGAACTCCTGATAGGCTTGTCGTTCTAGTTCCGGTGTCCGATCGACAGCCTCGGAAAACCGCCGGAGCCCCTCGGTCGTCCTAGTGCTCAGTAAAGCCTCTGCCCATTCACGGAATAAATCGGAACGGATAGCAGCCAGCGCTACCGCTGTTGGCGGCTCAGAAAAGGCGCTGCTCAGGAATCCGTAGATGCACCGCCGAGCAGGCGCCAGCTTGACCATCTCCGCTCCTCTGACCGCTTCTACCATGAGCACAGAGCACCTATTGCGCCAGGAGGACGAAGTCGATGTTCGGCCTGGTGAGCGCCGGATCGTTGAATCCCTGGGGCGCTGTGACGGTCTCACCTGTGAAATCTTCGACGAACTGAATCGCGCCGGTTAGGCACGCGGTAAAGCAGGCCGGTGCCAGGCCGGCGTCGCGCCGATGCACGCACATCGTGCACTTGCTGACCTTTCCCGTGTCCGTGTCGATCCGTGGCGCGCCGTAGGGACATGCGAACATGCAGTACCGACAGCCGATGCATTTGTCCTGATCGATGAGCACGATGCCATCCGACGACCGTTTGGTGATCGCGTCCACGGGACACGACTTCATGCACGCCGGCTCGTCGCAGTGGTTGCAGGCCAGCGAAATGAACTCCCGCCGTGGATTGGGGAACGTACCGCTCTCACGCTCGACGACCAGACGCCAGTCGGTTCGCAGCGGGGTGTTGTTCTCCGCTTTGCAGGCCACATAGCACGACCGGCAGCCGATGCAGCGTTTCAGGTCAATGATCCATCCTACTTGGGCCATCGTTGTAGCTCCTGTTCGTTCGCCTACACCTTCGCGACCTGCACGCGCGTGTCATAGAACGACGCGCTCGCCCCAATCTTGTCCTGAAGCGTCACGTTTCCAAGTTGCGGATCAAGCCGCATGATCGTGTTCGCCTGCACGCCCTTGCCCCGCGTCGGATCGTGGGCCACATCCACACCATTGACCTTGAACGGTCGTGACGACATCTCCCAGTGCCCGAAGTGATGCGAAACCGCCGCAACACCGGGGCACACCGTCTCGGTTACACGAGCTCGACCCACGACACCGTCCGGTGCCGACACGGACGTAAGCCTGACCATATCGCCGGTGCGAATGCCTCGCGTGCTTGCATCCGTGGAGTTGATCTCGATAAAGTTCTCCGGCTGAATCGACACCAGCCAGGGATACCGAATGGTGTGCATCTGCGTATGCCAAGCCAATTTGTAGGTGATGAGCTGCAGCGGGAACGCTGAGTCCATCGGGTCGATGGCATTGTCCATGACATCGGCGATGGGTTCGTACTTGCCCATGCCGTCGAAGTACTCGCCGGTCATGGAATCGCGCGTTTTGGCCAGCTTTTCGGAGAAGGAGTACAGGCGTGTGGAGAAGCGGTTTTTCAGCGTCTCGCCGTCGTAGGCTGTTTCCGCGGTGGCGAACCGCCCACCCCGAGCCATCACCGCGTCGAGCCCCGGTCCGTCCGAATCCGTGCCGATGTTCGTCAGAATTTGCTTCCAGAAATCCCAAGCTCGGTTCCATGGGACCGTCAAACCCATGGCTTTCCCGAGCCCGATGAGCATGTCTTCGAGCGTTTTGGTGTTCGGTAGTACGCCGGTGTAATTCATGTCGGCGTCGAGGGCGCCCACGACTGGTTGTCGTGCGCCAGTGAGCTTGGTTAGAATCGTCGGGGCCACCGTGACCGCGGTCCATCGCTCGAAATACGTCGAATCGGGCAGAACGTAATCCGCCCAGGCGGCCGTTACGCCCATGGCGATGTCGATGGTCACGAGTAACTCAATTTTGCTCTCATCCGCAACCACCCGCTCCCAGGCCGCCCTAGCACCCGGCGTGGAATAGGGAATTCCATTCCAATAGAGAATCAGCGCTTTGATCGGGTAGGGATACGCGTCTTCGATACTGGGGATGATTTCTTGGAAATTGTAATGCCGTGCGATCGGGAACCAGGGCCGCTGCGCCGGATAGCCGTTGGTCTGGAACTCGGTGCTCGTTTCGTACGCCTTGCCTACGCGAGTGAGTGGAATGCCACCTTCAGTGACCTTGTCAGGAAAGTTCCCAGGATCGAACGGCGCACCGTCGAAGCTGTCCTTGAACCCACCGCCGCCGAACGCCAGGCCGCCCTTCCAGTTGAAATTGCCGAGGAGCAGGTTCAACGAGAGGATTGCAAGCCCGCTGTACGTGCCGTTGGTGTGTTGCACGGGGCCTCGGTACATCGTGACGTTTCCGCGCCGACCGGCCGCAACAAGCTCTTGCGCCATGGCGTGAATGGTCGTCGCGTCCACCCCGCAAAGCGCCGCGTATTCGTCAATGGTCTTCTCACGCACGCGCTCCACGTAGAGATCGAACGCCGTCTTGCACGTAACTCCATTGACGACGACTTGCCCCGGCAATAGGTCAGCCGTATCCACGGTGTTGAACTTCACTGCGCCGCCACCGGACCAGACCACGAACTCCGTGTTCAGTCCGCCAGGGATGCCCGCCTCGTCCGCCCGCAAGAACGCGAGCGGGTGTCCATCCACGATCTTCACCAGCAAGGTCGCATCCGCCACGTTTAGTTCGCCGGTCGGATTGGCCGCATCGGCGTGCGGGCGTTGCAGGAAGGACGTGTTGTGCAGATTGTTGTCCACGATGTAACGGCCGATGGCTAGCGCCAAAGCCGCGTCCATTCCCGGCCGGATCGGCACCCAGGTACCTTTGGATGCCGCCACATTGCACCGCGGATCAACGACATAGAGCTTGCCGCCCTGCTCGATCATATTGATGAGCTTGCGCGCGATGGGCACGAACGGGAAATTCGCGGAGCACGGATCAGAGCCGAACCACAATACGAACTCCGCGTTGGCAAGATCGGGCTTGGTGTGGTCCTTGAACTTCTCCTCGATCCCGTTGCCGGTCAACAACTCGTGGGCCGCGTGGTGGCTCTCTTCGCAGATGCTCGTGTGGTCGTGACGCGCGTTGGCCGTCCCGACGACGTTCTTCCAGAACAGGTCCGTGAAGCGCGACTGCTGATTGCGCCCGCCGGAAAACATGATCTGATTGACCCGCTTGCCGAGTTCCGGGGCATTCGGATCGATATCGTTCTCCAGGTCGCGGTGCAGGGCGAGCTTGGCGCCTATCTCGGAGAACGCCTGCTCCCACGAAATGGCTTCCCACTGACCGGAGCCTCGCGGTCCGACACGCTTAAGCGGTTCCTTGAGGCGATAAGGGTCGTATAGCGATTGCAGGCCCGCGAGCCCTTTGGCGCACATCATCGCCGGAATGAGCCGAGCCGCGCTCGGCTCGGTCTCGAAGGGTAGATGCGATTCCATGTTGCAGGGGTTGTAGGGATTGCCGTCGATCTTCACGAGAACCCCGTCAACGATCTTGCAGCGCATGCCGCAGCGCCCATGACAGCCCTGGCACACGCTGTACTTGATCTCCACGCGTGGATCGGTTTCGACGAGGACGGGGTTGCCGAAGTTCGCCGCCAAGGCCTCGTTCTCGCGGAAGAACACGCTGCCCACAACGGCGCTCCCGGCAAGGACCCCGGAGACCTTGATGAACGCCCGCCGCGATAGCTCCGAGTCCAGCCAGCCCCCCACGCTGCCGCGCTTTGCGATTCTGTATTCGTTTGAGGCTACCACGTTGGTTCTCCTTGCCGTTCTTCCTGGATCCTCAAGTCCGCGTGACGCGCCGTCGCCTGGGCAACGGCATGTACCGACCGGACTACCGAACATAAAACTGCGGCACGCCGGGTGCCGCGTCTTGATTGTGACACGACGTACAGGCGCTCTCTTCCAAGTTAACTTGCTTGCGCAGATTGGAACCGGACTGAGTCAGGAAATCCAACTGCGAATGGCATGCAAGGCACAGCCAAGCGGCTCCGCCGAACTTGCGAAGCATCCGGCTGTGGGCGGTCGGCGTCACACCGTCCAATGCCACCTCGTTCAATCGGTCCGCATGACAGCCGATGCAACTTTCGTTCTTAAACGCCTCATCGTGGATGCCGATCAATTCCAGGTCTATATGCTTCGCCGGGATGGAAGCCCGGACCCGCGGCCCGGTGAAATCCGTCTGCAAGGCGGAGAAGTCCTTCAAGTCGACGTCGGCGTCGCCGTCGAAGTCCGCGGTCGCGGCGCATCCCGGAGAGAGCGGCATGTCCGGGCCGACCCAGCAACTCCGCAACACGCCGAAGTCAGCCAGATCGACATCGCCATCCCCATCAAGATCCCGCGAAGCAGCGCGCCAAGATACAGACAGAGTCGCAGCGGCCGCGGCGACTGCGAAGTTTACTGCGCAGTATGCACGAGTCATTTCTTCATCCCCCTCCGAAAGGCTGGCGTGCGAGTGCGGCCGATCGAGTGGGTGACGGCTTCTCGCCCCCTCCGGTCCACGCTCGACCTTGCCGCTCCGCGCCGACGCCCACCGACCGTCCGATGCCGGACGGCGCGGTGACGGTCTGCCGCCGTCAACCAAATCCAGAGTATTGTAGCGCCGACTCCCCGCCGTTACCAGCACGGGGCCAGCTCCGACAACGCCCCGGTGCTCCCGCAGAGCTTGGTCCGCCGATGCGCCCATTGCTTGCCCTGACAGGCGTCCTTTATCGGTCATCGTGTTAACCATCTTACCTGTCTTAACCGGAACCGCTCGGCTGATCCCCGGGTTCGGTCACAGGCTGTGCCTATTCGGCGTACAACGCCGTCGCTCCCGATATCGGCTGCGCCCCATGACACGCCGCGCACGCTACGTTCGCCATGTCCACCTGCTCACGAAGTCCGCCTGCGGACGCCGTCAGGAAGTTGGGGCCCGATCCGTGGCAGCGTATGCAACGGTCATTCCCCTCGCCGAACAACCCGAGCATCCTGGCGTGTGCCGCCGACGTCACGTCATCGAGGGCCACCTCATTCGTCCGATCCGTGTGGCATCCGATGCAGTCGCCGTTGTAGCTCCCCGAATCGGGGTCATGGATGGCGATTAGCTCGTACCCGATGGTTTTCGCGGGGAGAGCGGGCGTCGGCGGCCCGGTGGGCTCGGCGACGCACACGCCGCCGTCGCAAGCGAGGTCCGCGCAACAATCTGCGTTGCTCGCGCATGCCTCGTTTTCGGATGCGCAAACCCCGCCGGAACCCGCAGGGGCGCCCGGACATCCCCACACAAAGAGCGGACAGAGTGCGCTGAGAAGCAGTTCCCGCGCCGGAAGATTCACGCTCATGGGTGTTTCTCCTGAGTTAAATAACGCCTTACTTTACGCGCCTATAATAAACCGCGTCCGAATACAAAATGGCTGCAAGCGGCGTGCCGCGCCCTGCCTGACCCATCAGGCTGCCGCGCCAAGTGATATACAGCTAGTTGACCGCCTTTTTCTTGCCGAGTCCCTTGAGAAGAACGAGCAGCATAACGACCGGCGACTTGGTAACGACCGAATGTGCCAGCCCCGCATCCATGCGGACCCAGGTACCCGGCCCCGCTTCGATCGTATCCGTCCCAAGAGTCATCGTTGCTTCTCCACTCAGTATGTACAGTAGCGCGGTGGTCGAGGCGGTGTGCTCGGATAATCGCTGACCCTTCGAAAACGTGAAAAGCACAACCCGAATCGTCTCGTCTTCAAAAAGCTGGCGGGTGAGAATCCCATCCTCTGGGATGGGTTGCTGCTGCAAAGGATCCTGTACGATGGTGTAGCTGGACACTCTTGAACCTCCTATCGTTTGACCGCGACCAGCGCCACCGCGGAAACATGTTCGCTGTAACTGCGAAACAGTCGTCTGATTTCCATTAGAGTGCGTCCCAGTAAAAACCCCTCTCCCCCACTGGGGGAGAGGGTATAGTGAGTGGGTTTTAGGATGCACTCTTTCTAGCGCCGAGCCTCATCATACGCTCCCGACATCCAGCGTGAAACCACTCGCTTTATAAGCGTGCGCGGTTGGGTGCATGAAGTTTGCGCGGCATGTTTTTCGCCCTGAAGGGGCGCAAATAGGACAGCCCAGTGCTTGCGCAATTCGTGTCGTATGGTTCCGAGGGCGTTGCCCTGGGCTTACATGTTACGGCCCCGTTGGGGTCCGCCGAAGGCGGATTCGCTCTTCAAGCGGATCGAGCCCCGCCGGATGTGTCACCGACCCGCCAAGGCAGGACTGTCCGTGGTTACGACGAATGCAAACCAGAAGCTCTACGATCCGGCCGACATGGCCCGCCGCGTCCGCCGGCTCGTACCCTCAGCGTCATGCGAGTTGCACAGCTAGGTGTTAATGTCCGGTCACGATGCCGATCGTATCCTGATGGGATGCCAGCTCCCCCGCCGTTCCGAACAGACGCGCCACGATCTCGATCGTCTGCCCCGCGCCCGCCGTCACTGTGAGCATTCCCGTTGCTTGATCGATCGACACTTCGACTCCCGGCGGCAGTCCGCCGTCGCCCGGCGTCGCCGCAAAGAACAACAACTCAAGACCTCGACTGGTCAATGTCGCCGGAGTCTCAACCCCCATCCCGCTGTTGTTCACATTCGTAAACAGGTACAAATTCACCTGCCCGCCGCCGTCGGCCACGGTGTCTGGCAAAGTGAGGACCACGGTCGCCACCTGAATCGGCACCGTCAGCCGTCCGCCCTGAACCAGAGCGGCACCACCGGGTACACAATCAATCACCGCCACAAAGTGAAGGTCCGTCGTCGTCGTGACCTGCGGCGGGTTGAAAGTCGCACTCCGGCTGCCTTGCGGCTGAGTCAGCACAACCCTCACCGTATCCGCGATGTCCTGGACCCAAACGGGAACCAGAGCCGCATTCACGCCGTCCGCAAGGTCGATCGTCACAGGCGGATCGCCAGGCTGAGCTGCGCCGCTACTTTTTGTTCCCACGGCGGCGGTATCCACGGACCGGGTCGTGACCTGCACGGTATCCGCACCGTCCGTACGTCCACTCGCCGAGCCGGTAGCTCGGAACAGCAAGTTGCTGGAGGCTCCAGAAGTAAACACAGGGGCCATAAACGTCACTGGGTCCGCGGGGTTGATGCCGAGCGACGGCGGCCCGATTTGTGACCATATGATCGTTGTGGTCGGTTGCGCCGGTGTGGACGTCGCGTCAAGGGTCACAGTCGCACCGGGGCACACGGTTTGATCACCAGGCGCGACTACGACCACCGGATCTTGGGGCGTTGTTCCACCGCCCCCGCCCCCGCCGTCGCAGAGCGACTCGCAGGCGTCGCCGCAAACGTCGCCGTCGGCGTTGGCCTGGCTGGGGTTGGAAACTAGCGGGCAGTTGTCGCACACGTCTCCAAGCGAATCCGTGTCCGAATTGGCTTGGTTGGCGTTGGCCTTCGTCGGACAGTTATCGCACTCGTTCCCGCGACCGTCCGTGTCGGTGTCCGCCTGGTTGGGGTTGGCGATGGTCGGGCAGTTGTCGCACGTATCACCAACGCCGTCGCCATCGGTATCCGCCTGGCTGGGGTTGGAGATCGCTCGGCAGTTGTCCACGTCGTCGTCCGCGCCGTCGCCGTCGCTATCGCCTTCACAAGCGTCGCCCACGCCGTCCCCGTTCGCGTCCGCCTGGTCGAGATTCGCATTGTTTGGGCAGTTGTCACATGCGTCCCCGATGCCGTCGCCGTCTCCGTCTGCTTGATCCGGGTTGGCAACTTCGGAGCAGTTATCGCTCACGTCGCCGGTGCCGTCACCGTCGCCATCCCCCTGGTCAGGATTGGGCTGGGGACTGTTATCGCACACGTTGCCCACGCCGTCGCCGTCGGTATCGGCCTGGTCAGCGTTTCTGATCGTCAGACAGTTGTCGTTCTCATCAGCGACGCCGTCGCCGTCCAAATCGCCTTCACAGTCATCGCCGACGCCGTTGCCATTCGTATCGGACTGATCGGGATTGGCGTCGCCGGGGCAGTTATCGCAAGCATCGCCGAGACCGTCCCCGTCCGCGTCGGCCTGATCGGGGTTGGCAATATCGCTGCAGTTGTCGCTGATGGTGCCGACGCCGTCGTTGTCGGAATCGCCCTGCCCGGGGTTTGGTTCATCCGGGCTGTTGTCGCAAACATCGCCAACGTCGTCGCCGTCGCGGTCGGCCTGGTCCGCATTGGCCGTATTTGGGCAGTTGTCGCAAACATTGCCCAAGCCGTCGCCGTCAGCGTCGGCCTGGTCGGCGTTGGCGACATCGGGACAGTTGTCGACAGCACCAACGCCGTCGTTATCGCCGTCGGTGACGCTCCCCACGCCCCCACTGAAACAACCGCTACCCAGGTTGCCGCATCCGATCATCGCGCACAGAGTCACCGCGGCGAAAAAACCGAACATGCGGAACACGCCACCCCGATTCAGGAACCTCTTCAGACTCATAAACCACCTCAAGAGCTAGTTTCCTCTGTAAGCAATTAAGACCGCGCGAACATTACCAGGACGCCCCCCGCCACGCAACCGGGCCTCATGCCTTGACATCAGGGGACCGGTTTACGGTCTGATGGACGTACACCCCGCTTTTATCGGTTCGGAATCGCCTTGGGTTCAGTTTGTGTGCAACCCCTCTCCCCCGCTGGGAGAGAGGGCAGGGTGAGGGGGTTTCAGCTAGGACCCCTCTCCCCCGCGTTCGTGTGTAGCGTGTACAAGGGATCGACCCCAACGGGGTCATGACATGAAGCCCAGGGTTGTCCGCCGTGGCGGACTACCCTGGGTCAACGGTGACAAACACCAGCAACCCCAACGGGGTTGCGGCTCGCGCGGGCACAACCCCATTGGGGTTGCATGGCTTGATGCCCCATAATCCC
>JAGVHG010000179.1 GCA_020056715.1 Phycisphaerae bacterium
AACCAAAAAGAAAAGGGACACTGCTATGATTGTTATGTTGCCCTGACCGAGGGGAAGAATAATCGTCGCTGAGAGGGAGGGATAATTGACGCTTGACACACGACGCTTCTCAAGAAGATCAGCCATAGCTCGCAGACTCTTCGCGAGAACAACATTCGCGGAAGCTTTAACGGGTCCGACATCGCCAGGGACTTTGAGAGGATTCAGAATGAGCCGGACAACTTCGCCCGACTCTTTGAGATTCATGCGGCGATCGGTTTTGAGGGTAACCTGGCTCGGCTTGTTGAGGCTACGAACGGCATCTCGCCGACCGGGATCAAGTTCGCCGTCGATGTCGCCGCAAACACGAACATCTTGGCCGCCCCTCAGCGCGCGAAGGCATTCATCGAATCGTCCGACTGCCAGACACTGAAGCTGGAACTCGATTCAAAGGTCGAAAAATACAAATCGGAGATCTTACTGGCCGCGTTGATCGAGAACGTCAACGTCCGCGGTCGCCTGATCGAATATCTCATCGCTGGTGAGGACGAGCGGTTGCGGCAGGAACTCATCGCAGCACTGATAGCCGGCAACCGTGGCATTCCGGCATTCAAAACGGAGAACAAGCTCGGCGATTATTCACGAGTTTTTCCGACGTTCGATACGGAAACCGATGTCAAAACGAAGATCATGATATTGGCCTCGAACCCGAAGGCCTACAACCTCGATAAAATGTTGCAGTTCCTGGCGCGCCAACGCTCGGTTTTCATGTTCTACTTCGTCGGCGTCGATCCCGGAAAAATTGTAAACACCGTGCTCGTGTCCATGTTTCAACGGAGTCTGCTGGACGCCACAATCTTGCTGAAACATTGGTCTGGAAGAAACTCTCGTGGGGTAACACAATTCGAGGGGCACGCGATTAACCGGCTAATAGAATGTCCGGCGTACAACATCGACCAACAGCAGGCCGTGTCGTTTCTAAAACAGGTAGTGGAACTGTGAAGTTGAAATCGGGCGGAGTGGCACGGTCAGTCCGTGTGCCAGCGCTCTGTGAGCGGTGCGCTCGCTCCGCGACCCGCGGCCCGCTCCCTGTCTAAAATCTCAAATCTGAAATCCCGAACTACCCCGGGCCTCCCTACCGATTTCCACGATTTCTCATCCTCACTTTTCGGCGTTTCGGCTTTTTCGTGTTTCGGCGTTTCTGTCTTGATCGCTCCGCGACCATCCTCCCACCGCGCGCCCGACAAGTTATTTATGAAAGGAGGAAATACGCCATGAAAAAAGTCGTCTCCACCGAGCAGCGTCTCGCCAACCGCCAGAACGCCCGACAATCCACCGGCCCGCAAACGCCGGACGGCAAGGCCCGCTCCGCCCGCAACGCCCTCAAGCACGGCCTACTCGCCAAGGACGTCGTCATCAACGGCCCCGACCTATCCGAAACGCAAGCCGACTTCGACGCCCTCCTCGCCGACCTGCTGAGCGAACTGAATCCCCGCACCCTCATCGAGGAAACCCTCGTCGAACGTATCGCCACCGGGTACTGGCGGCTCCGCCGAGCCCAGCGCTTCGAGGCCGGCGCCATCCGCGACGCCCTCGAAGCCCCCGACCCAAAGACCCAAGCCCTCGAAAAACTGCGTAAAACACTCCACGACGCTCAGGGCGAACTCGCACTCGAAACCCGGCTTGCCGAACTTCTCGAAAAGCCCGAAGACCAACGAACCGCCGACGAGTCCCGCGAACTACAAGCGTCCCTCGAAGATTTCGCCAATGTCAACGGTCTTGCCCCCCTGGGCCTAGAAGGACCCGACCACATTCGACACGTCCGCGAGGCCCTTCCCGAGGTCCTTGACGATTTCCATGCCAAAGTCGATACCCTCCGCACCCAACTCGACGACGCCGAACGCGACGACTCCCTTCGCCGCGCCCGTCGCACCTTCACTTCCGCCCTCCCCGACCGCGACGCGATGCTCAAAATCGTCCGTTACGAGAACATGCTCGACCGCCAGATTCACCGCGCCCTCGCCGAGCTTCGCCGCCTCCGTGCAGTGCCAGACCATGACACTTGCCGAAAAAAACGTACTCGCAAAACGAAGCCATTTGAAACCGATGCGTGAAAAAAGGAAGTGCGGGTGTTTTCGATCTTGAAGACCGCCGCAGCTCCGGTGGCGTTATGTGGAATACTGACTATGCTCACAGTGGATATACCAAACATGCCGCGTCCCACTGTTTATCTTGACAATGCCTCGACGAGTTGGCCCAAGCCGTAGCGGGTCATCGACCAAACGCTTTAGCTCGTGCGTTGGGACGAATCGTCGGGTATGCGGACCCGACTTACAACCATTCACGTCTCACCATCCACGGCTGACCAGGTGGCAGACGTAGCGAAGCGGTGTTGTCGTTCGACCATGTCGCGGTACAGGCCGTCGTTGCCCATCAAGTCGGTATGCGTGCCGATCTCGACTATCCGGCCTTGATCGAGCACGACGATGATGTCGGCGTGGGTGACGGTGCTGAGGCGATGGGCGATGACAAACGTCGTGCGCGTGGAGAGTAAATCGACCAACGACGCCTGGATGAGCTGTTCGCTTTCGGTGTCGAGGTTGCTGGTGGCCTCGTCGAGGATGAGGATTTCAGGGTCGGCCAGGATCGCCCGGGCGATGCTGATCCGCTGCCGCTGACCGCCGGAGAGCTTCACGCCCCGCTCGCCGATGAGCGTGTCGTAGCGTTCGGGGAGGCGGTCGATGAACTCATGGGCGTTGGCCCGGGTGGCCGCATCGACGATGGCGGCGTCATCCGCGTGCCGGCTGCCGTAGGCGATGTTGTCCCGCACCGTGCCGTCGAAGAGAAATGTCTCCTGCGGCACTATGGCGAGGCGATGACGGTAACTGGCCAGTCGAAGATCGCGCAGGTCCACGCCGTTGATACGGATGGCCCCCGACGTGGGATCGTGAAAGCGGGCCACTAAGTCGGTGAGGGTCGTCTTACCGCCGCCGCTAGGCCCCACAAGCGCCACGGTGCTTCCGGCCGGGACGGTGAGCGAAACATTGAGAAGGACGGGCAGCTCCCTGCGATACTCGAAGCTCACCGCATCGAAGTGGATTTCCCGGATCGGATACGGGGCGGCAACGGCGTGAGGCACATCGGGTTTTTCCTGCGGCCTTTCGAGTATGTCGAACACCCGTTCCAACGCCGCGAGCGCTTGCTGGGTCGCACTATACGAGTTGACAATCATCGACACGGGGTGCAGCAACATAAGGGCGTACATTTGGAAAGCAACGATATCGCCGATCGTCCCGCGACCGTTAATGACCCGATAGCTGCCAAACCCCACGATCGCCAACGTCGTCGCGGGTATGAGTAGTCCCCACCCGGAATTGACCGCAAGTTGCAACCGCTCGGCGAGGAGGTTCTTGCGAATAATGGTGTGGTGGCCGACGGCGTAGTCGCGTTCCTCGCGCCGTTCACGGCGGAACGCACGAACGACGCGGATGCCGCCGAAAGTCTCGGTGACGCGGGCGTCGATGCGTTCGCGCTCCTCGGCCATCGTACGGTAGATGGGCCGGACGCGCTGAATATAGAGTAGATTGATGAGCACAATGGGCGGGATCATCAGCCCGGCGATCAAAGCCATTTGCCAGCTTAGGAAGATCAACACACCGATCGTCAGAATGACTCGAATGGCCGCAACGCCGGGCGTAATGACGGCCATCTGCACCATGCCGGTCACCTTGTCGGTGTCCTGGGAGAGGCGTGAGACGATGCCCCCCGACTTCAATTCCGCCAGGTCGCTCAGCGGCAGTCGCAAGAAGCGTTCAAAGAGCCGCTGCCGTAAACGGAAGATAACCTTGGCGTTCAGGACGGCCATCATGTACCACCGAACGGTGTCGATGCACTGCACCAACAGTAACAGAGCGAGCATTCCGCCGCAGACCATCGTGAGCCGGGAGATCTTGATATGCGAACTCACGTCCGCGGCGGGCAGGACTTCGTCCACGACGTATCGTGTGGCCAGGGGGAGTACTAATCCCGCACCGACGCTGAGAAGGGCGAGCACGAGAATGAATAGCAAAGTCCCGCGATAGGGCCAGAGCCATTTGCGGTATTGACGTAGATAGTGCTTGCGAAGGCCGCGATCACGCGTCGGCCGGTCGGTCGCGGGCGAACCCGGTCCGAGGCGCCGAGTCGGGTCCGCACGGAAGGCCTTATACCACTTTTTGGACGAACTAAGCCGCGACATTTTCGCTCCGCGCGCCGCTTTGGGACGCGCTGCTACCTGGCCTATTATATCAGTTTCGGCACCGGCTTCTTGGCTCGAATCCCGGCGCGCCGAGTCACATCACGGACACAGGCTTGTTATCGTCAACCCAACGTAATATACTTACGACGGAGCTAGCCGTGGCCTTCTTCGGTTTGGAAAACGAAAACCTTCTTGCCGTGGCGATCGTGGCCGTGATCGTCTTCTTTGCTACGGCTTCGCGCCGACCGTCGCGCCGCTGCTCACGCTGCCGCGAAATCAACCGTGAGCAAGCCGTCTACTGCGCCCAATGCGGCGTTCGACTGCCCGGAAGGTGACCCACTCCTCGCCCCAATCCGTCCGAGCCGCGCCTGAACCGCGCTAGAATGCCTACGAGGAGGGGGACATGCTGAGCGAGCCGACTTCGATGCCAACGACGGGCGACGGACCGTCGAAGGTCGGCGTAGGTGTTGTCTCACTGCCCGGCTGCGAACATAATTATAATTCTGGACAGTCACCAATTTAGCCTACAGAGCTTGTTGTTGGCCTCTGTTGAATCGTGGTCGTCCGACGGGTCTCGCCCGAACAAGGCGGGAATATTAATATGCGACGCTGGTCGGTCTTGACGGTTGACGGCGTGTAGCGAGAAGATGCCGGCAGTACCGCCCAAGGCGCTGGGCACCGATGCCGATAGAATCATCGTAGGCGATAGGTATCAAACTTTGGCGGTTTGGAGACTCTGATATGCTCGCAATAAGTAGACACGTTCTTCTTCTGATGGCGTTGACAGCGTTTGTGCCGGCGGTGCGGGCGGAACAAGCCGTTGATCCGGCGTTGAATGGATACTGTCCCGCGTCCTTCCTTCTCATGGGCAAGGCCGTCAAGGGCGATCCGGCGATTCGCTCCGAGTATCAGGGCAGTGTGTACTACCTCGCCGACTCCGAAGTTAAGAAGCAGTTCGACGCCGATCCGGAAAAGTTCTTGCCCCAATTCGGCGGTCTGTGCACCGTCGCTCTCGGTGGGTCGTACGGCAACCGGCTGCCGTCCGATCCCACGGTTTTCCGTGTCGTCGACGGCAAGCTCTACCTGTTCTCTCAGGAGCGAGCGGTGAAGTCCTTTGATCTCAAGCCGGCGGAATACATCGCGAAGGGCAACGAACGATTCGCCAAGCCGATGATCGGAGGATACTGCCCGGTGTCCTACCAGCTTACCGGCCAGGCCGTGAAGGGGGACGTGAAGTTCAAGCAAACCATCCGAGCGGAGGTCTATCACCTTGTGAGCGCCGAGGCCAAAGCCGCACTCCTGAAGGAACCTGACAAATACATCCCTCAGTACGCCGGCCTATGCGCGGAGGGTGTCGCCAAAGGCAAACGCTATGTGGCGGACCCGACGGTCTTCGCCGTTGTAGCTGGACGGACCTACCTTTTCTTCAACGCGGCGGCCAAGAAGACCTTCGAAGCCAATCCCAACGAAACCATCAAGAACGCCGACGCCAACTGGCCGGAGTTGAAGAAGGCCAAGCCGGCCCCGTAGCCTATTTTCACAACAACCCGGAAGCGACGGTTTAGCTCCAGCGTCATTCGGTCCGTCGCCGATAACACGACAAGCGTGGTTATCAGCATCGGTAACTGGGTCCGCTTCCGCTACCGATGGGATGGGGGTGGTTGTGCGCCCGTTGGAAACGCGGCACGGCGGGGCCTACAAGGGAGGGTTGGACGATCCCAAGCCAAACCATGAAACGAGACGCCGATTCCTGTGGGTCAATGACCTCGCCCCACGGCTTAAGGGCCGTGGGTCCAACGCGATCCGCGTTGATGCCGACCGTAGCGCTGCTCGCCTGCGTCTTCCTTTGGCCGGCGCTGCTGACCTTCCACATCGGCGATTGGCCCAGTCCCAACCAGCACCCCCACAACGACCCGGCGGCCAACGCCTGCGGTTTGGTGGGGGCGTGGTGTGCCTATCACCTCCGCCATGTCCTCGGCGATGGGACTTACCTTCTGCTGCTGTTCGCGACCCTCGCGGCCCTGCTCAAAGTTGTTCGCGGCGAGATCGGCAGCATCTGGGAGCGGGTGTTCGGCCTGGGCTTGGTCGTCGCGTGCACGTCGGCATCGGCCCACTTGATCTGCGGACCGGGACCGCGATCCATGCCTGTCGGACATGGCGGGCTGGTCGGTTACGCCCTCGGCGATCTGCTGACCGGGAACTTGTCGCGTGTGGGAACGATCATTGTACTGACCTCCAGTTGGGTCGTCGGTTTGATATTCGCCACGCAGGGCTGGGTTTTGAAGATTCCGAGTATGGTGAGCCGGGTGGCCCAGGCGTCGAGCGGGGCGGTTACGACCGTCCGCGAACTCGCGGGTGCGGCCACAGTTCGCCATTTGGCGACCGCGACGCAGACCGTTGCGGTGAAACCCAATCTGCCAGCTAGTCCACCATACGAGCCACTCACCATAGATGAGAGCGAAGACGTTGCAACCGTGGTCAGCCCACGATCATCGCCTCCCCCACCTCCAAAGGAGGTGGGGCACCCGCCCAATCGACAATCGCAAATCGCAAATCGACAATCCGTCGCGGCGGTGGTTGCGGCCCCGAAACCGGTCAAGGCGCCCGCCGGTCCCATCGTCCGCTTTCCCTCGGCGCAGCAAACTTCCCTTGCGGAACCGTACCCCAGGCAGATCGAAAATTGGCGTTTGCCCTCGGTGACGCTGTTGCACGAACCAGAGTACGGGTTCGATAAGCAGCAGGAACAGTTCGTCCGCAAGCAGGCTAAGGTTCTCGAAGAAACCTTGGAAGAATTTCGGATTGATGCCCAGGTGGTCGAGATCGACACCGGCCCGGTGATCACCATGTTCGAGTTGCGGCTCGGAGCGGGGATCAAGGTCTCACAGATCGCCACACTATCAAACGACATTGCCCGAGCGCTGAAGGCGCACGCGATACGGGTGGTCGCGCCCATTTCCGGGAAGAACACCGTCGGGGTAGAGGTTCCTAACATCGAAAAGGAGCGGGTGCGGCTCAAGGAGTTGATGTCTCTTTCGGGGAAGAAGGCCACCGAGATGGGACTGCCTCTCTATCTCGGAAAGGACGCGGGCGGGGCGGCGCTCGTCGCAGACCTGACCGCTATGCCTCATTTACTCATTGCGGGCACGACCGGCTCGGGCAAGAGCGTCTGTCTCAACGCCGTCATCCTCAGCATCCTGATGACCAAGCGGCCTGACCACGTGAAGATGATCCTGATCGACCCGAAGATGGTCGAGATGAGTCAATATAAGGACGTTCCGCATCTTATGTGTCCGTTGGTGACGGACATGCCTCGCGCGGAAAAGATTTTGGAATGGGCCGTCACCAAGATGGACGAGCGGTATGAATTGCTCGCCGAGGCGCGGGTGAAGAACATCGCCGGCTACAACGCGCTTACCCCGGAAGAGATCTATACCCGTTTCAATCCCGCTAGTGAACAGGAAAAGGCCCAGATTTCGACGCACCTGCCGTACATTGTGATCATCATCGACGAACTCGCGGACCTGATGATGACGGCGGCCAAGGAAGTGGAGCACCATCTTTCGCGCCTCGCCCAGAAGTCTCGCGCCGTCGGCATCCACATCATCGTCGCCACGCAACGGCCCGAGGTGAAAGTCGTGACGGGTTTGATTAAGTCCAACCTTCCGGCGCGGATTTGCTTCCGCGTCGCGTCGCGAATGGACTCGCGCATCGTTCTCGACCAAAACGGCGGCGAGGTGTTGATGGGGCAGGGGGACATGCTGTTCCTTCCGCCGGGGTCGCACAAGCTCGTGCGGGCGCAGGGTACGTATCTCGAAGACGCGGAGGTACACGCGGTCCTCGATGATTTGGCCTCGCGGTCCAAGCCTGAGTTCCATCCTGAATTGACCCGCCTCAAAGCCGCCGACGCCGAGGTTGACGGAGGTCTGCGCGACCCGTTGTTTGACGACGCCGTCAGGATCATCTTGGAGTCCAAACGTGGCAGCGTGAGCCTACTGCAGCGGCGGCTTACCATCGGGTATTCACGGGCGTCCCGCCTGATCGACCAAATGGCCATCGCCGGGATTGTGGGGGATTATAAAGGCTCACAGGCCCGTGAGGTGATGATGACCCTCGACGACTGGAACGCCGTCCGCGCCCAGATGGTGACGGAACAGCAAGCCGGTTACCAAGCCGATCAGGATGAAGAATCGAGCGAGGGCGATAAGCCGTGGTACGATCCCGTGCCCGATCTTTCCGACGACCACGATATCCGCAACTGAACCACGCGGCCGGAAGAGCATTGATAGGCGTTCATCCTTCGATGCGAGTAACTGCGGACTCGCGGAGTAAGGTTTACGTCAACCGTCGCAGGACAACCTCTCGGATGAAGTCTTGTGCGATCCGCATTGGGGACACGCCGCGTTCGTAAGTCGTTTCCCCAGTCGCGGGCGAAGCACACCGGACCACAAAGGAATCGTCCACCAGAAACACTTCTCGCAAGGTGATTGGACACCCCGGAATTCGGTCTAATCGCTCGTTGGTTTTTGCGGGACTGTCGGCTTCGCCTATGAGCAGGCATACTCGGTTCTCAGATCGCTCGACTTCGTCATCGTGGTCTGTGACATAGTGTTTCAGGAAGAAAAAAACATATCGAAGATGCCGGGCTTCCGTATCGAACTGCAACGTAAAGAACCAGGTCTGATTGGCTGACCCGGACTCGGCGATCGTCTCCCACTTTGGCTGATCGATTGTGTTGTACGGGCGAAACTGAATTCGCACCCGCCCCCGTTGACTCGTGATCCGCCCCGAGCAAATCTCAAATTCCCAACGAAGTTGTTCGAATTTCCGAGCCCACTTCTGGAAACGCAATGTCCGCTTTTCGGCGAGTCGTGCGTCGGCTTCACCGGCAATCTCCTTCGCGAAGGCATCGAGTTCCTTGTCTTGAGCAATCACTGCGAGATACTTATCGAACGTCGTGAGAACGCGCTGGGCCGTCATTTGAAACAGGCGGTTGAAATCGCCTTCGTCGGCCGCAGTTAGCGCGTCGAGATAGTCGCGACGCTCTTCCGGACGGATGATCGCGGCAGTCAGGTTGGCTTGGAACAGAATCAAGTCCTGCCAAAGGCGTGAGATTCTGCCGTTTCCGTCCTTGAACGGGTGGATTCGAGCAAGAGACCAATGCGCCCAGCACGCCATCAGAAGAGGTGATATCCCTTCATACCCGCGCCGTAGGTGCTCCATGACGCGGTCCACGAGCGTCGGCACGAGCGTGTGATCCGGAGGTTGGTACTTGGCGCCTTCGATGATGACGCCTTGCTCGCGGAAGCGCCCCCCCCAATACTCATCGGGCGTTTCCCGCAGGATCAGTCGATGAACTTGACGGAGATGTTCAACGGTTCGGGCGGTTTCTCCGATCTTTACGAGGTCCGACACCGCGTTCACGGCTTCTCCCAGGTTCCGTGCTTCGGTCGCCTCGCGACGGCGGTTCTCCAGGATACGGCCCGATTTCAAGATGGTCGCCGTCTCGCGCAAGTCCAAGGTGTTTCCTTCGATGGCGTTGCTGGCGTAGACCCTTTCGCCGAGCAAATCGTCGAGGATCCGCTTGGTAACCTCCTCCGGCAGGGGGCGATACTCGTTCACGCGGCGCGCAGTTTCTTCCACGTCGCCGATAAGCGCCTTGGATGCCTCGTTCAGAACGATCTGATCTGGAAGTAACAATTCCATCCGCGACAACCTGCCAATTTTCGGAATAAGGCTTGACAACGAGCCAAGCCTAGGTAAGTATCGACCGTCGTTGGATCGTTGACAAGTGAATAGGTCGCGATTGCCGGTGTCCGGCCATAGGCCGGACGAGAGGGAAGGTGGTGCGAATCCACCGTGGACCCGCCGCTGTAATCGGGGACGAACGCCGCAAGAGCCATTCGCAAAGATGCGGAGAAGGCGCGGTTAGTAGATTGATCCGTAAGCCAGAAAACCTACCGGTGATCGCTGTTCGTTGATGTGGTGCCTTCGAGGTCGAGGTGCTGCGATCAGTGACGGCATTGGCGGCGCCGCGTCAGCGGCGCTGCGTATCGGCGCGAAACCGCGTCCGGCTGTGACGACTCTGAATCCCGGCTCTCCCCCTCGCGGAGCACCGGGAATTTTTCTTTTTACCGGCGGCAGGTCGCGAGGTCGATCCTGCGCCGGGAGAGGAGTCGCAGCAATGGAGCACGCACGTTGGAGATGGTTTACATTAGGGGTGGTCGCGGCGGCGGTATGTCTGTCTCACGGGAGTGGGGTGTGGGCCGATGGATTTCCCGGTTATCAATATCTTCACGCATTCAATTTGCCCGCCGGGGCGAGCGTATTCGACGTTCTCAATGATGGTCGCCTGATTGTACTGGTCGGGGCCGATGTCTACGTCGAGACCGCGGCAGATTCACATAGCTTCGCTCAGACGGGGATGCTCCCTGCCGCCGATCTCCCCTCCTTTGGGGCAGCATTTATTCGGGTGTCGCCGACTGGGTCTAAGATCGCGATTGGCAACAACGGTGGGGCGTCGTATACCAACTATCAAGTGGGGATTTTCGAGGTCGACACGTTAAAAGGTGTTTGGTTTTCCGCGGGGCATTGGGATGCTGAATGGATTAACGATATCCACATCGCTTTGACTGCCGGGGATTTTGGTAGTCCGAGTGTGGTCACCGTGCTTGACACGGCCAGTCCGAACCCATTAAGTCCAGTCAATACTACGATTGTTGACAACATCGGTGGTGCTTCCGGGGGGATCGCGTTCGACTCAGCCGGCAATCTGTATACCGGCAACGGGTTCCAGACATCCGGGCCGAGCGGAACGGGAACCGTGAAGGCGTTCTCGCACGCTGCGTGGACCGCGGCGTTGAAAGGTGGGCTGCCGCTCGATTTTGAAGCGGGCGGCGTTCTCGTGGTTGATGTCCTTTCCGCATCGCCGTTGGCTTTCGATGGGAATGGGAACCTGATTGTCGGCGGCGGCGATTTCTCCAGCAACGCGGATTACGATTTCCTCGCGTTGGTTCGGGCCTCCGCAGTCGCCGACGCACTCGGCGGTATGGGAGCGGTCGATCCGACCAACTCCGCGGAACTATGGCGACTCGATCCTGATCCCGACAACGACTCCAACTTCTTCACTGCGACGTACGACCCAACACTGCGGTGCCTATATGTTCGTGACAGCGGAAGCCCCACGGTCCATTTGTATGTGGATGAGAGTCCGTTTGCGACCAAGGTCTTGGAGTTTGCGCCCGCGCCGGGACAATTCGTGAACTATCCGGAGTTTAGCGATCCAGGACGTGCTCTTGGGCCTCCATCCGGTGGCGGCACGTCGGCGCCAAACAACACTTCGGTCGTCAGCCTCGGTGGGTTTGGCGGGTATATTGTCCTGGGATTCGACCACACAGTAGTCGATGATCCGCTCAATCCCTTTGGAATGGATGCCATCGTCTTTGGGAATGCCTATTGGGTGAGCGGCAATCCAAACCGGCACTGGGCGGAGTGCGCGACGATTGAGATTAGTCTTGACGAAAATGAGAATGGGCTTGCCGACGATACTTGGTACTTGATTCCGGGATCCCATATTATTGATCCTCCCTCGCAGTTTGTGATCGAACAGTGGGATGACGACATCAAGGATGAACGCTACCCGCCGGATGACGAATCATGGATTCCTGCGGGTTACTCCGGCACGTGGGAGACGGAAGCATTCGCGCTACCTGCGGCGCTCTTCGGCGCGGATGCCGTGGTGAATCCGCTTGCGGGCAGCGCTAATGAGGGCATTTTCGGCTATGCCGAATATTCTCCCACGCTGTTTCTTGGCGACCTCGACGCCGACAACGTCGTGGATGACCCGGAAATCACCGCGGAGGAGTTCTATACGACGCCGGACGATCCACGTAAGACAGGGATGACGACGAGGTCGGGAGGCGGAGACGCTTTCGACATCGCGTGGGCCATCGACCCGATCAGCGGCGCGCCAGCCGAGTTATCCGGGTTTGATTTCATCCGTCTGACCAGCGCCGTGGACAGTGTGTCGCCGACTTTCGGAGAGAAGTCCGCAGAGATAGACGCCGTGGCCGACGTCGCCCCGGACCCGTTCGGCGATGCCGATGATGACGGGGATATCGACCTGGCGGACGCCGCATCTATCCAAAACTGTTTCGGCGGAAGTTCTAATGCCGCCCCGGCGTGTGCGCGTGTCGATCGTGAACCGAACCTGCTCGTGGACGGGGCCGACGTAGCGGCGTTCATCGTACGCATGACGGGACCGTTATGACCACACGCCCGCAGGACCGTCGGTACGGATTTACCCTTGTCGAACTGCTGGTGACGGCGGGAGTGGTGATGCTGCTGGTCGGGATTCTTCTTCCCGGTCTTGGCCGAGCACGCGAGCAGGCCCGTTCCACACTTTGCCAGTCCAACATTCGACAACTGGCTATGGCCAATGGACTTTATGCGCAGGAGTTCGGCGGCGTGTACGTCCCCGGTGCGTCGGGAATACAACAAAAAAACCTTCACCGCTGGCACGGGGTGCGATCAACGACCCAGGAACCGTTTGTCCCGTCGCGCGGGCCGCTCACTGCCTATCTAGGACCGGACGGCGCAATTCAAGAATGCCCAACATTCAGTCCTGACGAACGCGGGTTTGAGACCGGCAACGGCGGGTACGGCTACAACAACGCCTACGTCGGCGTGCAGACAACGATGAACCGCCGTGGGCGCGTCATCGAAGTAAGAGACCTGGCGGGCACCGTCGCCGACCGCGTGAAACATCCCGGAGAAACGGTGATGTTCACCGACAGTGCGATCGCAAAGGAGCGACTCATCGAATACAGCTTTGCTGAGCCGCGATTCCATCCCTCGTCGCTCGCAGCGCGGGCCGATCCCTCCATCCATTTTCGTCACGCCCAACGGGCCAACGTCGCCTGGTGCGACGGGCACGTCACAACGGAACGGCGGACCTATTCCTGGTCGAGTGGTATCTATCCGGGTGATCCCAATCGCTGGGGCATCGGTTGGTTCGGCGAAACGGACAACAACGGTCTGTTCGACCTACAGTGAGATAGTAATTGCCAATTGGCAATCAATAGTGGTCGCCGGTATTATCTTCCCAGGCTGTGTTCGTATACGGAGAAGCCAACGATGCGACGACTGTGGTTGGGCTTGTTGTTGGGCGTCACGGGCTGTGTTTCGAGCGGAACGTCAAGGTCGCAAGGCGGCTCCGGCGTCATCGCCGATCCGGCATTTTTGGAACAGTACGCGACCACGCGACGGTTCTCCGCCGGACAGCCGACGGCGGTCAAGCTCGTACCCGACGGCAGCGCCGTCCTGTTACTGCGCTCCCCGGCGCGCAGCTTCGTGCAGGACTTGTACGAGTTCAACACCGCAACCGGGCAGGAACGTCGCCTTCTCACCGCCGACCAGATTCTTCAAGGAGCGGAGGAGAACCTATCGGTCGAGGAGCGCGCCCGGCGTGAACGAATGCGAATGTCAGCCCGTGGCATTGCTTCCTATCAACTCAGCAAGGACGGCACGAAAATTCTGGTTCCACTGTCGGGCCGCCTCTTTGTGATCGAACGCGCATCGGGAACTGTCCGGGAGTTGATCAGCGATGCGGGTTTCCCCCTTGATCCCCGCTTGTCCCCCGACGGACGTTCTCTTGCGTGCGTTCGGGGCAACGAACTGTACGTAATGGACATTGCCTCCGGCGCGGAGCGACGTCTCACCAACGGATCAAATGCCACGCTCTCCCACGGTCTGGCGGAGTTCGTCGCTCAGGAGGAAATGGATCGTAGCGAAGGATACTGGTGGTCGCCGGACAGCAAGACCCTCGTCTATCAGGAGACTTCAACGGAGGGGATGGAGATGATGCACATCGCCGACGCAACCCATCCCGACAAAGAGCCGCAGGCATGGGCCTACCCACGTCCGGGTCAGAAGAATGCCGTAGTACGCTTGGGTTTGATTCCCATCGAGGGGGGGGATACTCGCTGGGTGAATTGGGATCGGGAGCGCTATCCGTATCTCGCGACGGTGCGTTGGCAATCAGCCCCAACGCCCTTGAGCGTTGGGGCGACTGAGCAGGCGCCGCTGACCATCCTGGTGCAAAACCGTCAACAGACGGAGGAGGCTTTGCTTCTCGTCGATATCGAGACCGGAAGCACAACTTTGCTTCTGGTCGAAAAAGATGAGGCCTGGATCAACTTGGATCAGGCCATGCCCAAGTGGTTCCCTGACGGAAGCGCTTTCCTATGGACGACTGAACGCAATGGCTCCTGGCAATTGGAGCTGCGAAGTGCGGATGGTCAACTGCTTCGTCCGCTCGCCGGCGTCGATTTCCGGTATAAGGGATTCGTCGACCTCGATCCGGAGAAGAAGTTCGTCCATGTTTCCGGTGGCGGTGATCCCACGCAGACGCACTTATTCCGGCTCTCCACCGAAGTCGCTGACGCTCCCGTTCAACTCACCACCGAACCGGGAATTCATTCCGCAACGTTTTCAGAGAATCATCGGGTCTACGTTCACACTGCCTCAACGATGGATGGCCGACGTAGCCAGATCGTGCGAAGCACGGACGGTCGTGAGCTAGGCCGGTTGCAGTCCGTGGCCGAGAAGCCGCCGTTTGTTCCCAACATCGAGTTGACCACGGTCGGTATGGACCCGTCGTTTCACGCCGTTCTCGTCAGGCCGCGGAACTTCGATTCGCGGCGGCGTTACCCGGTGATCGTGTCGGTCTACGGCGGCCCACATGCCCAGACCGTGGTCGCCTCGCCATCCGCCTATCTCCTTCAACAGTGGATCGCCGACCACGGGTTCATCGTGGTTTCCATCGACGGCCGTGGCACGCCGTCACGAGGCCGCAGTTGGGAACGGATCATTAAGGGCAACCTGATTGAAATATCCCTCAATGACCAGGTCGCGGGGTTGAAGGCCCTGGCAAGAAAATACGGTGAACTCGACCTCGATCGCGTGGGAATCTACGGCTGGTCGTTCGGCGGCTACTTCTCCGCAATGGCGGTCATACGCAGGCCGGACGTTTTTGATGTCGGCGTTGCCGGTGCTCCCGTCGCGGAATGGTTGGACTATGACACGCACTACACGGAACGGTACTTGGGACTGCCCGACGAAAACCCTAGCGGCTATGCCGACTCGTCGGTGTTGACGTATGCGAAGGACCTGGACAGGTCGCTACTCATCATCCACGGAACCGCGGACGACAACGTCTATTTCAGCCACAGCCTGAAGATGTCCAATGCCCTCTTCCGCGCGGGTAAAACCCATGATTTTCTAGCCCTCAGCGACTTCACCCACATGGTCGCCGACCCCCTGGTGACAACGCGGCTCTACCAACGGATCGTCGGGTACTTCGTGAAGCACCTTGCCCACGACACTGGGTTTGAGAATTAGGATTTAGGGTTTCGATCTTACACCCCCATCCCCTTTTGATTTTTTGACGTTTTGACTTTTTGACGTTTCAGTGGTTTCGATGGTATAGAGAAACCATCGCTTCTTCGGATCGCCGGATCGCGGCGTTTGCCGGGTGCAGTAGACCGTCCAGATCGTGTCGTCACTCATCCGCAGCTGGAAGTAGTGCCGCCGAAGATACAGTTGCCCGCCGGTCCGCGCACCCTCGCGCGACGACTCCTTCCACGCCTCCAACTCCTCGAGTACGTCGTACGAAGTCCCGCGCCAAACGAACCCGGACGGCAGACCCGGCTCGCCTCGCCCCATGCGTGAGGTGTCTGAGGTTCCCGGATGCGGCGTGATCGGTTCGCTGATAAGCTCAGGCATAAGAACTTTCCGGAGTTCCGCTCTGGCCGACGTTGTCGGCCATCGAGTCGCCGACGAGTTCTGCCGATGGACAAGGATACCATAACGGCGTAGGGATTGCCGATTGTCGATTTTGCGATGGATGCCTAAAGAGACACGCCTCATGTCAATCGACAATCGTCAATCGATAATCGCCAATCCCCTCGGTGCGACCTGGGACGGTGCGGGAGTCCATTTCGCCCTTTATTCTGAAAACGCGACGGCCGTTGAACTTTGCCTCTTCGACAACCCAACGGACGGCATCGCCTCAGCGCAGTTCCCTTTGATTTCGGGGACCGACGGCGTCTGGCACGGCTTTTTCGATGGGATCCCCCCCGGTCAGCTCTATAGTTATCGCGTCCAAGGGCCCTACGCTCCGCACGACGGTCACCGCTTCAACCCGGCCAAGCTCCTTCTCGATCCCTACGCCAAGGCGATCAGCGGTTCGGTGGTGTGGAACGATTCGCTGTGCGCTTATGCCCACGGCGAGTCTTCCCAGGATGAGCGGCCGGACTTGCGGGATAATGCGGCGTTCATGCCGAAGAGCTTGGTGATCGATCCGGCGTTCGATTGGGAGGATGATCGCCCTCCGCGAAGGCCTTGGAACCGCACGGTGATCTACGAGTGTCACGTGAAGGGTCTGACGATCCGGCATCCCGATGTTCCGCACCGACTTCGCGGAACGTATCTTGGCTTGGCCTCCGCGCCGATCCTCGACCACTTGACTCGACTTGGCGTGACGGCCGTGGAACTGCTGCCCGTTCATCAAGCGGTCACGGAACGCAGGTTGGCTGAGCTGGGTCTCACGAATTACTGGGGGTATAATACCATCGGATTTTTCGCTCCTGATGGCCGGTTCGCCACCAACGGGTTGGGGCGGCAGGTTCATGAATTCAAAACGATGGTCAAGATACTTCACCGCGCCGATCTTGAGGTAATCCTCGATGTCGTCTACAACCATACCGCGGAAGGAGATCATCTCGGTCCCACGTTGTCTTTTCGCGGGTTCGACAACTCTGTCTATTACCACCTCGATCCGAACGACCGGCGGGCGTATCGTAACTTCACCGGTTGCGGCAACAGTTTGAACATGACTCATCCACGTGTGCGTCAACTCGTCATCGACAGTCTGCACTATTGGGTGCGCGAGATGCACGTCGATGGGTTTCGGTTCGATCTTGCGACGACCTTGGCCCGTGACGTGAAGGGGGTCGATGGGGCCTTGGAGTTCTTTGCGGCGCTACGGGATGATCCCGTACTAGCCCAGGTGAAACTTATCGCCGAGCCGTGGGACGTTGGAGAAGGCGGTTATCGCCTGGGCCGGTTTCCGCCGGGTTGGGCTGAGTGGAATGACCGCTACCGCGATACCGTCCGGCGGTTCTGGCGCGGCGACGCCGGACAAATCGGCACGTTTGCCTCGCGCCTGACGGGCAGTGGCGATCTCTTTGAGCCAAGAGACCGTGGTCCTTGCGCCGGCGTAAACTTCGTCACGTCGCATGACGGGGTAACCCTGCACGACCTTGTCACATTTGAGCGCAAGCACAACGAGGCCAATGGAGAGGACAACCGCGACGGCGTGAATGAAAACTTCAGTCGTAATTGGGGAGTCGAAGGCCCCACTGCCGACGCGGCCATTAACCTGGTGCGCGAACGGATGAAACGTAACCTGTTGGCGACGCTCGCATTCTCACAGGGCATCCCTATGCTCACTGCCGGCGATGAATTCGGGCGGACGCAACGGGGCAACAACAATGCCTACTGTCAGGACAATGAAATCTCTTGGATCGACTGGGACCTGGATGACTCGGATAATGACTTTTTCACCTTCGTCACTGGTGTGTTGGCGATTCGCCGCGCCTACTACCCATGGCGTCGTGTTCGATTCTTCAACGGTGGGCCAATAGATTCTTCCGAAGTGAAGGATATCACCTGGTTGCGCCCGGACGGCGGCGAGATGGAGGACACTGACTGGCGTGACGATGACCGCCGCGTTCTTGCTCTGCTTGTCCACGAAACGGATGAACGCGCCTCTGCACTCCACACTCTGTTTCTGGCCTTTAACAGTGGGACTGCGCCGTGCGACTTTCGGCTCCCCCCCGTACCGTTCGGCGGTCAATGGAGACGGATCCTAGATACGGCGGAGAACGATTCTCCCACCACCGTACTAAACCAGTTAACCGTCGCCCCCCACTCCGTAGTACTTCTGGCAGTCGAAAAGCAATGAAGAAGACATTACCAGATAAAGTGAACCGCCGCCGGACACGACCATCGGACATCGATCCGACAGAGCTTCGGGCGCTCATCAGTGGTGAACATTCGCACCCCCACGATCTTCTTGGAGCCCACCCCTGCGTCGTTGACGGAACCGCTGGGATCCTTGTGCGGACCTACCGTCCGGGCGCCGTACGGGTGGAGTGTGTGATCAATGGCGTCAGTTCCAACACCCGTGAGTGTTGGAGCGAACAGTTGGCGCCCACAGCCGTTGCCATGGAGTCATTGGGCGATACCGGTGTGTTTACCGTGTTCTTGCCGCGGATGCAATTGCCTCTACCCTACCGTATTCGCTTTCATTTCTCGAATGGCTCGACGTGGGAGCGAGAGGATCCCTATCGTTTTCTTCCGACTTTGGGCGATACCGACCTCCATCTATTCAACGAAGGCACACATCGCCGGCTTTGGAAACACCTTGGCGCCCATCCGCGGCGCATCGACGGGGTCAACGGTACGTCGTTTGCAGTCTGGGCGCCCAATGCCAGGCGAGTGAGCGTAGTCGGGGATTTTTGCGAATGGGACGGACGGCTCTTTCCCATGCGACAAATGGGAAGCTCCGGTGTTTTCGAGTTATTCATTCCCGGCGTGGGACCGGGAGTGCTCTATAAGTATGAAATTCTGACTCAGGAGGGTAACTTACGTCTCAAGGCCGACCCCTTCGCCTTTGCGGCGGAATGTCCACCCGGCACCGCCTCACGGGTAGTCGCATCGACGTATGAATGGGGTGACGCGACATGGATGACCGCTCAGCCGGTATTTGACCCGACGCGGGCGCCGGTAGCGATCTATGAGGTACATTTGGGTTCATGGAAGCGCGTGCCCGAGGAGGGCAATCGACCGCTGGTCTACCGCGAGATTGCACCCAAACTCGTAGACCACGTCAAACGCTTCGGATTCACCCATATCGAACTGCTGCCTGTGGCCGAGCATCCCTATGGACGCTCCTGGGGATATCAGATCACCGGTTACTACGCTCCGACGGCACGTTATGGCACGCCTGACGACTTCCGCTATCTGGTGGATGTTTGCCATCGGAACGGTATCGGCGTCATTTTGGACTGGGTTCCCGCGCATTTTCCCAAGGATGACCACGCCCTTCGTCTGTTCGACGGCTCGGCCTGCTTTGAGCACGACGATCCACGCCGCGGTGAACATCCCGACTGGGGAACGTTGATTTTCAACTACGGCCGCAAAGAAGTACGCAATTTCCTAATCGCCAACGCCCTCTATTGGCTGGATGAATTTCACATTGATGGGTTGCGCGTCGACGCCGTAGCCTCCATGCTCTATCGCGACTACAGTCGCAAGGAGGGAGAATGGACGCCCAATCGCGAGGGAGGACGGGAAGACCTCGACGCGGTTGATTTCCTACGCGCGATGAACGAGGCAGTCCGGACCGAGTACCCCGGTCGGTTCACCATCGCAGAGGAATCCACCGCTTGGTCCGGAGTTACCCGCTCGGCACACGATGGCGGATTGGGATTTACCTTCAAGTGGAACATGGGGTGGATGCATGACACGCTTGGCTACTTCGCTAAGGATCCCGTTCATCGGCGGCACCATCACAATGAACTTACCTTCGCCATGCTTTACGAGCACACCGAGCGGTTCATTATGCCGCTGTCGCATGACGAGGTAGTACACGGCAAAGGCTCACTGATAGGTAAAATGCCCGGGGATGAATGGCAGAAGTTTGCTAATCTGCGGTTGTTGTTGTCTTATCAGTTCACTCGTCCGGGGAAGAAGCTGCTCTTTATGGGCACTGAACTTGCGCCTTGGGGAGAATGGAACCATGAAGTAAGCCTCGACTGGCATCTCGCGGACGAGCCCTTCCGCGCGGGCTTTGGGCGTTATCTTGAGGCCCTCGGTCGTCTATACCGTGAGAACCGATGTCTGTGGCAATGCGATCCCGATCCCGGCGGTTTCTCCTGGATAGATTGCAATGACCGCGACAACTCCGTGGTCTCATACCTTAGGCGTTTTGAAGATGAGTTCATCATAGTGGTACTGAACCTAACTCCCGTGCCCAGATATGACTACCGGATTGGTGCTCCGAAAGAAGGTTCGTACAGGGAACTTCTTTCGAGCGATCAAGTAATTTATGGCGGTAGCGGTTTCGAGATTTCGCTAGCGACCCGGACGGAAAGGATTTCCTGTCACGGTTACGAGTGTTCGCTATCGCTACGCTTGCCGCCGCTTGCGGCGCTCATCCTTACAACTGTGTCATAGCTATGCCCGATCGACCGATACTCGCGACATTGGCGGATCGCGTCGGCATTGCGCCGGACTACGTCAGCCATAACGGAACTGAGCGTCGATTCACCTCCAACGACACTCGACTTTCGCTGCTCGCGGCCATGGGTTATGACGCCTCATCGGAGCAATCCGCCGAAGCCGCCATAGATTCGTTGGACCACACACAGCGACAACGGATCATCGACCCGGTGCGGGGCGTACAAGTTACCGATGGTAGGATAGGGACGGTGACCCTGCGTCGTCCACCGGGGGTGACGACATCTTGGGACTGGGTTCTTGAGTTGCACGAGGAATCGGGCCGAGTCCATCGGGCCGAGGGTCGCCAATCAGCACCAACGCCCTTGAGCGTTGGTGCGAACGATAATCGCGCACCGCATTCCGATATCGAAACGATGGAGTTGTCGTTACCCGCTCGGCCTGAACTAGGCTACCACCGCGTCCGCGTCATCCTCCGAACATCGGACAGTGAATACCACGGCGACCAGTGCCTGATCGTTACGCCGTCGAGTTGCTTTACGACCGCAGAGGCGTTCGGAGACCGTCGTTTGTGGGGGCTATGGACCAACCTCTACTCGATCCGCAGTCGGAACAACTGGGGCGTAGGGGACCTCGGAGATCTACGAGATCTCGTTTCCTGGTCGAATGAAGTCGGCGCGAGCTTCGTGGGAATCAATCCCCTGCACGTCATCCGCAACCACGGACCCGACATCAGTCCCTACCGCCCCGTGAGCCGCTTGTATCGTAATACCATCTACCTGGCCATTACCGCAATACCGGAACTCGAGCACTGCGCAGAGGCACGACGCATTTTTGCATCATCGGAGTTCGTTGACCAGTTAAACTCACTGCGTTCCGCGAAGCGCGTCAACTATGAGCGCATCGACGAGTTCAAACGCGATGTGTTGAGACCGCTTCATCGGGCGTTCGTCGAACGGCATCGCGGCAAACCGACGGCGCGAGGGCAGTCCTACGCCGCGTATCTGGAAACCGAGGGGCGGACGCTGACTGACTTCGCCGCATTCCAAGCCCTCGACAACTTTTTCCGCAGCGCCGATCCACCGTTAGGGCATTCACACCATTGGCCGGTGGAATACCGCGATCCGCGTTCCACCGCCGTTGAGACCTTCCGACGAGATCACGCGGACGAGATCGATTTTCACTGTTACCTTCAGTTTGAAGTCGACCGCCAATTGGGCGACATCGCTCGGCATGCGCAAGCACTCGGTTTACCGATCGGCCTCTACCAGGATTTGGCCATCGGCACCTCCCCCGACGGCAGTGATCCTTGGTCCTTTCCGGGGCTTTTCGTCGACGGGGCGAGCATCGGCGCGCCGCCCGACGACCTAGGCCCGGAGGGACAAAATTGGAACCTACCGCCGATCAACCCGCAACGTTTGCGTGAGAGCGGATACGAATACTGGATACGTCTTCTCCGTAACGCCTTCGCCCACGCAGGCGCTATTCGCATTGACCATATCATGGGACTCTTGCGCCAGTTTTGGATTCCGCGAGGGTGCTCAGGTTCAGCCGGCGCATACGTTCGGTATCCCGCGGATGATCTGTTCGCTATCCTGGCCTTGGAGAGTCGGCGGCACAACGCCCTGGTGATCGGCGAAGACCTCGGTACAGTGCCACCGGGCTTTACGGAAATGCTCGAACGGTGGGGCGTCCTCTCGACCCGTGTGCTCTACTTCGAGCGCGACCATCACGGGGAGTTTCGTTCCCCATCGCAATACTCCAACCGAGCCATGGTGACGGTGAACACGCACGACCTGGCCCCTCTGGAGGGGTACTTGGAAGGCAGTGATCTTGAGCTTCGACGACAGGTCGGGCAGATCGCAAGCGACGAACAGCTTTCCGCGGCGCAGGCCCATCGATCACGCGAACGGGACGCTCTTACACACGCCCTAAATCGCGAAGGTCTCGCCCCGGACTCCGGTTCCACGGATCATGCCCAACGGTGCGCCGCGGTCCATACGTTCATCGCACGCTCTCCCGCGCCCCTTATCGGAATCTCGCTGGATGACCTTGCGGGCGAAACCGAACCGATTAACCTACCGGGTGTCGATCCGACGCGCCACCCATGCTGGTCGCGACGTATGGGCATCCCCTTGGAGGTTATCCGTTCCTTTCCTGCCGCAATTCAAACCATTTCCGCGGTTCAGAGCGAAAGAAGCAGCCGGCCGGATTGCGGAGAGGACCGCGATGTTGGGGAGCACCATATCCGCGACGGCTAACGAACCCTTCCGAATCGGTTCGATAAACAGACGTAACGAGGATTGTTCGCACCAACGCTCAAGGGCGTTGGTGCTGAGTGGATGGAGTGGATGAGTAGAAACGAACGTATCGCTTATTTTTCGATGGAGATCGGCCTCGACACCGCGATGCCGACCTACAGCGGCGGCCTCGGCGTCCTCGCCGGGGACACGGTGCGTTCAGCGGCGGACCTTCAGGTGCCGATGGTCGCCGTCGCTCTGCTGCATCGGAAGGGCTACTTTTTTCAGCGTCTCGATGCGAACGGCTGGCAACACGAAGAACCCGCCCTCTGGGCCGTCAACGATTTCGTCGAGGAGATGCCCGAACGAACCTCGGTTCAACTGGAAGACCGGGTCGTTCGGCTTCGCGCCTGGCGGCGTGAGGTCGTCGGACACGGCGGCTATCGCGTGCCCGTCTATCTTCTCGATTCCGATCTGCCGGACAACTCGGAGTGGGACCGCAAGCTGACCCACTACCTGTACGGCGGAGACGCCCACTATCGCCTCTGCCAGGAGGTCGTCCTCGGCATCGGCGGCCTGCGCATGTTGCGAGAGCTGGGCTACACGCATATCGAGCGATTCCACATGAACGAAGGTCACGCGGCTTTCCTTGCACTAGAGCTTTTGGAGGAGCATATGCAGGGAGAAGGCCGGTCCTACATCACGCCGGAAGACCTTGAAGCCGTCCGCCGGCGCTGCGTCTTCACCACCCATACGCCCGTCCCAGCGGGTCACGACAAGTTCCCCATCGACTTGGTCATCAAAGTGCTCGGGCACAAAGAAATCCTGACGCATAAGACCCTCTGCGAATCAGAAGGCGTCCTGAATATGACCTTCCTCGCCTTGAACCTGAGCCGCTATGTAAACGGTGTCGCCAAGAGGCACGCCGAGGTCGCCGGCCGGATGTTCGTCCAATACACCATTGACTCGATTACCAACGGCGTCCACGCCGCGACCTGGACCGCAAGGCCGTTCCAAGAGTTGTTCGACCGTTCTATCCCCGGCTGGCGGCAGGACGCCTTCAGCCTACGCCACGCGGAGAGTCTTCCCAAGCAAGACGTGTGGCAAGCCCATCGTCGAGCCAAGGAGTGGCTCATCCAATACGTCAACCGGGAGGACAACGTCGGGATGGACGTCGACGTCTTCACCATCGGCTACGCCCGACGGGCCGCCACTTACAAACGGGCCGGCCTGCTCTTCCACGACATCGAGTGGCTCCGACAGATTGCGACCCGAACCGGGGCCATGCAGATCGTCTACGCTGGCAAGGCCCACCCCCACGATGCACACGGCAAGGAAATCATCCAGAGCATTTTTCACGCCAGGGAAGCCCTGAAAAACGTCATCAAGATCGCCTACCTCGAAAACTACGACATGGAACTCGGCAAGCTGATGACCGCCGGCGTGGATGTGTGGTTGAACACGCCCCAACCCCCTCTGGAAGCGTCAGGCACCAGCGGCATGAAGGCGGCACTCAACGGCGTGCCATCACTCAGCGTTCTGGACGGCTGGTGGATCGAGGGGTGTATCGAAGGCGTCACCGGTTGGGCCATCGGCGAGGACGACCGGCATCCGCCCGAGCAAATCGACCCCGCCAGGGATGCGGCCTGCCTCTACCAAAAACTGGAGAACGTCATCATCCCGATGTACTACCACGACCGCGACGGTTTCCTCGACATCATGCGCCACTGCATCGCCATCAACGGCTCCTTCTTCAACACCCAGCGGATGATGCAAGAGTACGTTCTCAAAGCTTATTTTCGATAGTACGGCCGGAAGGCAAGCGGAACTTGGGGTTCGGATGGGGATGATCGCTCTCACCCCGCCCCGACGCGATACAATACTTGGGTCTCGATGAATTCTCGGACGGCGTCGGGAACGAGATAGCGAATGGATTGCCCCTCGCGTACACGACGGCGAATGTCTGTTGAGGAGATGTCGATTCGCGGGGTCTGAAGGACGCCGGCCTGGAGGGCGGCGATCTGTATTTCGCTCAAGACCGTACGAAGCGGGGTCCAGTCGATGGTGTCCCAGCCGGGTCGCGCCGCCGTCACGATCCGACAGGCGTCGACCAAATCAGGGACGCGATACCAGGTTGTCAGTTCAGCCAATGAGTCGGCCCCGATGATCCAGTGCAGTTCCACGTGCGGTCCCAATAACTCGCCAAAGTGCGTTACCGTATCGATCGTGTAGCTGGGTCCGTCGCGGGTCAGGTCGTAATCACTGAATTCGAACAGCGGTTCCCCCGTAATCGCCAGCCTGACCATCTCAGCCCGATGATTGGCATCGAGAAGTTTGTGATCTACTTTGTGGGGCGGGCGAGCGGAGGGAAGCAGGATCACGCGATCGAGTTGCAACCGTTCGGCCACGGCCCGAGCGACGATCAAGTGCCCGTTATGAATGGGGTTAAAGCTGCCGCCATAGAGACCAATGCCCTGGGCCATAACGCTAGTCTAAAGCGGGATGCGCGAATTGCGAATTAGTCGTCCTTGCCGGTACGGCCGCAGTATTGCCGCTGCACGCCGGGCGTCTTGTCGCCCTTCTTGGCGACACCGGTCTCGTCGATCAGACCGATGACGCCGAGTCCCGGCGTACCGGGACGAGCAGCGCCCGGCGCTGGCAGGTGGTCGCGCACGATGCGGCGTTGCAGTTGGTTTCGCAAGCGATCGTGGTCCCAGACGTGATGGGTGAGAAACTCCTGTAGGGTACGAACGGCCGTCCCGCTGGCCAGGGCGATGGGCTCGACGCTCTTACGCGCCAGGTCGCTGAGCAAACCCCGCCCGTAGGTCGCCAAATGACGCCGCGTATCGGAACGCGGAAAACAACTGGAAAACGATTGAGTAAAGGCCGTGAACGCCGGCCCCAGCGCCGTAATCTGCTCCGCAGCCATGTCACACCTCCATTCTGTTGGAGCATGACATCGGAACGATCACCGCTTTGACTTGAGCCGATTCAGCGCTGTAGTGCTAACAACCCGCCGTGTGCCGACCAAAACCGGCAAGTCCGACCGCTGGACGCACCAAGCCGTAGCGCGGATTCTCAAACGCGAACAGCGCGCTTCGACGGACTTTCGGGGTACCGCAGCCAGAGACGGCGAGTTCGTCGCGCTGGGCGTCGCATGAAAACGCAGTCCCGCCTTCGGTGCTACGGCGTACACCGTCCGCAACGGTCGCGGCATAAGGGAGTGCCGCACGAGGCGCCGATGCCCGGACAGTGCGTGGTGTTGATACACGGCTGGCCGTCGTTGGTCCCGCCAGTACACGTCTTCACGCACATC
>JAGVHG010000109.1 GCA_020056715.1 Phycisphaerae bacterium
AGAGGACGCTTGCATCGCTGAAGGCCCGAGGCGTCAACATCGAACTCTTGCCCTCGTGCGTACGGGATAATCAATGACCAAACGGCGCTGTAGTATTAGTCAGAGACAAGATTTGGCAATGTTATTTCTAAAAATTAACGACTACGGAACGTTGATATTAGAAACGTTCTGGGGGCTTTGGCTTTTACCCTTAGCGATCCTTGTCTACAGATCCCGCTTCCTTCCCCGTTTTCTGGGCGTCTGGCTCATCATCACTGGCTTCTTCTATCTGGTCTTGAGCTTTACGAGTTTACTGCTACCTCAATATAAGGGAATGGTCCTTAACAGCGCATTCGCCTTGCCGGCCGAGCTCGGAGAGGTTGCGTTTATGTTGTGGCTTTTGATCAAGGGCGCAAAGCTGCAGACAGTGAATAGCGCGCCCATGCAATGAGGACGAAGAACGCAAGATGCTTCAACAATTACCTAGCAAGAACCTATATTAGGTGGAAATGAAATGACAATCAGCACCATCGACGAGTCAGAACGCAAAGCCGCACGAGTCGTGGGATTTAGTTACCTGTTTGCGATGGCAACCGCGGTCTTTGCTGAGTTCTATGTCCGCGGCCGGCTCATTGTCCCCGACGATGCTGCGGAAACCGCTCGGAACATCATGGCGCACGAGCGGCTATGGCGTCTCGGCATCGCCAGCTATCTACTTTGTTTGTTGACCGATGTAGCCCTCATCACCGCGCTTTACGTAATTCTCAAACGAGTAGATCAACACCTTGCCTTGTTTGCGGCATTCATGCGGGTGATCGAGACCGCGATCGTGCCAGTTGATCTGATCCGAGTCAGCACGTATGGAGCCGGGATCGACCTTAGCTTCGTGTTTCTTGGAATCGGGTCCACGGTTTTTGGCTATTTGTGGTTTAAGTCGAACTACATCCCGAAAGCGTTAGCTGCCTTGGGGGTGTTTGGATCCTTGCTGCTGGCGGCAGGTTCTTTCGCAGTCATCATTTTCCCCAACCCCGCGAAGATCCTTTCACTGGCTTATATGATGCCTCTGGGTGTTTTCGAAGTGACCATGGGCTTTTGGCTTCTGCTGAAGGGATTACGGCCATCGGGGATAGCTGAGCCCGACAAAGTAACCGGTTGAGTAAAGTCCGGTACCGCCTAACCGAACCTGTTCATGATCGCTACGATGGACGCCGCCGGGGCGCCTCCGCCTCGAAGCCATAATGGACGGGCGTCACGCCGGAAAGGCGGCGGCCATGGCCTTCAAGTACCGCCACTGCTCGTCGATGCGGGCCTGGATGAGCGAGGCGTCCAAGGTCTCGCGGCGGTAGCGCCGTTGCCGTTCGCAGTAGGCGTTCACGGAAGCGCCGTCGCGCTCCATATTGATGCGATAACGCAAACCATCGAAGACCTCGTACAGCGGGAAGATGCCGCAACGGACCGCGTCTCGAATCAGCTCCACACTGTCCTCGGCCTCCGATTTCCAACCCGTAGGACAGGGCGAGAGCATCAACAAGAAACGAAATCCCCGCGTGTGGGCGGCGAATTTGACTTTCCGCAGGAAGTCCTCCCGATGGGCGAGGGAAAGTGTGGCCGCATAGGGAATGCGGTGGGCGGCCATGATGGCCATGATGTCTTTTTTGCGTTCCGTTTTTCCACGCGGACTGGTGGTGGTCACGACGCCCTCCGGAGTCGCACTGCTGCGCTGCCCTCCGGTGTTTCCGTAAATCTCGTTGTCGTAGCAAATGTAGAGGATATCTTCGTTTCTCTCCGCGGCCGCGGAGAGCGTCGCTACCCCGATGTCATACGTCCCCCCATCGCCGGTCCAACAGACCACCGGCGAGGACTCGGCGTTCATATGGAGGACCGACGCAATCCCCGTCGCTACGGCGGCCGCGCCGGCGAAGGTCGAAGCGGCGGTCGGCGCTCCGTATGCCGTTGTGGGAAACGCCCCCGCGGTCACAATGCCGCAACACGCCGGCACCACCATAAAAGGAACTTCCCCGCCGAGCGCTTCATCCAGCCAGCGCAGTCCGAGCGACATGCCGCACCCCGCGCAATTCGTGTTGCCCGGGCGAAGGAGGGAGTCGTTCAAGTCGGCGCCGAATGAGCATCCGGTCAGTGTCGTGGTCATGCGGTCTTGTAGCTCCCGTCTTGGTCGCTCCGAGCCTTCCAGATCGGTTCTTGGGCCGTCGTTTGAGTCCGCAGTTCGTCCACGATCTCTCCGATCAGTTCCGGGGTGACGTCTCCCCCGCCCAGTCCCACTAAATAGTCCTGAACGAGGATGTCCGGTCGACCCCGCAACGATGTCACTACTTCCTGCCAGAAGATTCCCCCCGAACCCGGTGAATGATTGCGGTCCAACACGGCCACGCGCCGCGCCGAACTAAGGGCGTTGATCATTTCCGCACGGGGGAACGGACGAAAGAGCTTGCACTTCACCAGTCCTACCCGTTCACCGCGCTTGCGCCGCTCCTGAATGACCTGACGGGCGGTCCGGGCGATGGTATTGCACGCGACGATGGCTATTTCCGCATCGTCGGTGTGCTCGCAGGAGAGAGCGCCGTGCGGTCGTCGCCCGAAAATCGCCTCGAACTCGTCGATCGCCTCCGCAAGGACGGCCGGCACGCGCTCCATCGCCTCTTGAATCTCGCGGCGATGGTGTTGGGTCTCTCTTGGCCAAGTCATTCCGCCGACGGTCGTGGGGCGGTCCGCGCGAAGACGGTGGGGAATCTTGCACGAAGGCAAATAACGATCGACGAGTTCCTGCTCCGGCAGTTCTACGCCCATTTGCGTATGGGAAGTGAGAAAGCCATCCATCGCCACCATCGCAGGCAGGAGAATGCGTTCATCCTCTGCTACACGAAACGCAAGCAGGATGGTGTCCACGATATCCTGATGGGATTCCGTGTAGAACTGAAGCCATGCAGCGTCACGGAGGGCGAGACTGTCACCCTGATCGACCCAGATGTTCCACGGCGGTCCGAGCGTGCGATTGACCGCGATCATCACGATGGGCAATCGGTAGTAGCCCGCGGCGAAGACGTTTTCCGTCATGTACGTCAGTCCGTTGGATGAACTGGCGGTAAAGGCCCGTGCCCCGGCGAGCGACGCCCCGATGCAGACGCCCATGGCACTGTGTTCGGATTCCACGGGAACGACGCGCCCCTTGGTGAACTCAAAGCCGCGTAGGAATTCAATGATCTCCGTCTGCGGCGTAATGGGATAGGCCCCGCCCGCGCAGCCCCGCGCGTTGCGGTTGGCCTCGCCGGCGCGGGCGATTGCACATCCCGCCGCATAATTGCCGGTCACCAGTGCACGTGCCATGAGATTGGCTCCACCCTTACCGCCGCCTACAGGTCTTCCATGACAATGACACTGCGCGGACATTCCGCCGCGCAGACGCCGCAGCCCTTACAGTAGCTTTCATCGAAGCGATACCCGTCTCCGTTCCGCACCATAATTCCCTCCGGACAGTGCGTGACGCAACGGTCGCACTCGTTGCACACGCCGCAACTGAAGCATCGGTGGGCTTCGACCAGGGCAGGACTTTCTTGGGTGCCGTCGATCAGGCCGCGTCGCACCTCGTCGAAACTGCGGCGGCGCAAGGCGGGCGGCAATAGGTCTCCCTGCTGGGCGGGCTGGTGCTGAAACATTTGCGTCCGGATGGACTCAAACGCAGCCACGTCCGGCGTCGCCGACTGCGACGAGTCTTCGCGAGTGAGAGCTTGGTGAATGCGCTCGGCCATACGCCGTCCGCTGCCGATCGCCGCGGCCACCGTGCCCTCATTCACTGCAAGGTCTCCACAGGCGAAGATCGGCACATCGGCCGGGAGCCGCGCGACCGCCCCGTCGCGAAGTTCCCACCCCGGCGGAAGAATCGACAGGTCACCCGACTGCCCGATCGCCAGAATCACCCGGTCGCAGCGCAAGTCGAACTGGGCGTCCTCGGTATCCTCGGGGATCGGCCGCCGCCGCCCGGAGGCGTCCGCTTCTCCCAGGCGCATGCGCTGGCAAGTCAGGAGCGGTCCGAGTCCATCCCGATGGAGCGTCAGCGGCGCGACGAGTTCATCCAGCACGATCCCCTCTTCCAAGGCCTCGTCGATCTCCTCGCGGATCGCCGGCATTTCCGCCCGTGACCGACGGTAGATAATCTGTACGCTCGCCGCCCCGGCCCGTCGTGCGGATCGTGCCGCGTCGATCGCGGTGTTGCCTCCGCCGATGACCACCACGCGCATCCCGTGCAGCGATTCCACCTGGGTCCGCGTCCGATTGAGAAAGTCGATGCCCTGTGCGACCACGTTCGATGAGCCGTTCAGTTCGATGGATTGCAGCTTCTGCAGCCCCGTGGCGATGAGGACCGCGTCAAACTGATGCGTGAGCCGCTGCAATTCCTCCGCGTTGATGGGGTGGCTCGTCCGGGCCTCGACGCCGCCCTGCAAAATGTACTCGATTTCCGCATCGACGACGCTTCGAGGAAGACGATACGTGGGGATCGCGGTGCGAAGCAGCCCGCCCAGCTCTCGATCCGCCTCAAACACCGTCACCGGATAACCAAGCTGACTCAGGGCGTAAGCGGCACTAAGACCCGCCGGTCCCGAGCCGATCACTGCAACCCGTTGCGTTTTCCAGGGCTTTGCGGCTATTACGCGTTGGGCATGGTCGGCCACGTACCGCTCCAGTTCACGCACGTTGACCGCGGCGTCGAACTGGCGACGGTTGCAGGCGTCCATGCACGGGGCCGGACAAACTCGGCCGCAAACGCCGGGGAAAGGCGTGGTCCGCAGGAGGATTTCCAAAGCATGGTCGAGGTTCTGCTTGGTGATCGCGTCGATGAACCCTTGGACATCGTTGCCCGCGGGACAAGTCGCGTTGCACGGCGGCGCGAACTGCTCTCGACTGGGCTTGCGATTCGCCCAGTCGCCCGTTTTGATCCGCGGCCTCTCGCCCGCGTCCGCATCCAACAGTCCCGGTACGCTTCCGGACGTCAGCGACCGCTGCAACGCCGTCGCCGTTCCAGCGAGGCGTTCCATCGCAACGCAACCGAAGGCCTCCCGCGCCGCGGTGACGTTGGCGCCGCCGAACTTGCTCTCCGCCAGCGTCGATTCCACGTCCTTGATCGTCAGACCCAGCACTCGCGCCGCGGCGCCAAAGAGCGTCGTGTTGACGAGGGGAACGGCCCGCGTCCCTAGACCGTGATCGAGTGCCAGACGCGTGGCATCTACCGTCGCGAGCCGCCGACCGGGAAACAGATCCGCGAACGCCGCGGGGGAGTCGGCGCTGTTGAGAATGATCCACCCCTCGGGCTTCGCCCCGACCAGGATCGACGGGGATATCAGCGTTCGGTCAAGGACGATCAAGTGGTCGGGAGTGCGGATTGGATTGCTGTTCGTGATTTCGTCGTCGTCCACACGGACGTAGGCCTGGACCGGCGCTCCGGACCGTTCGGCTGCGTAAACGCCGAAGGCCTGGACGTGCTTGCCTTGCCGGAAGTAGGCCGTGGCAATCAGCTTGGCCAGCGTCACTCCGCCCTGCCCGCCGCGCCCGTGGATGACCATCTCGATCATTGTCGCCATCCAATCCTTCGAAGCTCAGGACAAGCCTTAGACCGGCGGTGCGCACCGCGCACAACCCTCTGCCTGCGTCGATCCCGTGCGACGCGACCGATCCGATGCTTTTATAGCAAGATGCGTACCAGTTGTCCATACCCAAAGCTCACCTGCTCCATCCTCACTCTGGTTTCGTTACTCGCTACTTTTCAGCAGGTGTGTGTAGCGAGGGTCCAGCGACGCCGCCTGGCGCATGTGGTCCGCGGCCGGCACGAGGTCGTTCCGGGCGGTAAGGACGATCCCGAGATTAAAATGTGCGTCGGCGTGATTCGGATTTAGATGAAGCGCACGCTGAAGCTGCCGCTCGGCCTCGTCGGGTCGACCCGAACGCAGCAGGGCCGACCCCAGGTTGTTGTACAAATCCGCATCATCACTGATCAACTGTGCCGCTTCCTGCAGAAAAACGACCGCTTCCTCGACCCGGTCCAGGTGCAACAGCAGCGTGCCCAGATTGTATGCCGCTCCGCCCAACGACGGATCGAGGCGGAATGCTTGCTTCAATTCGCTGATCGCCTCGTCGAATCGACCTAGTTCCGCCAGGACGCCGCCGAGGTCGGCATGCGTGCCGGCACGATCAGGCGCCATGGTGACAACGGCCCGTAGCTCCGCCTCCGCCTGCCGGAAATCGCCACGCCGAGTGAGCAATTCGGCCAGCTCCGTCTTCGCGGTCAACCAAAGCGGTCGAGCCGCGGCGTTGTTCGCGTCGATATTCGCGGCAATCGATCGGAACTCCCGCTCGCCCCCTCCGAGGTCGCCCTTCCGCGTAAGCGTTCGCGCGACGGTCAGTTGAATTGCGGCGTCGGTCGGATGTCGCGATAGGTAGCGGTTCGCGTATGTCAATACGTCGTCAAACCGTCCCAGCGTAAAGGTGGCGGTTGCCAGGCCTCGTTCCACGCGTTCGTTGGAGATCAACCCCCAGCGATCGGCCGCAGCCAAGTGTACAAACGCTCGGCGGGCAAGCGCTTCGTTTGCCGCCGGGCCTGTGTCACCAAGCATCGCGACTTGCCGCAGTCCGAAGTATTCGTGAAACCGTACGAAAGCGCTGTGGCCGACGAAGATCGACAGCAACGCCATCGCGCCGCCATACGCGCGCCCCGCACGCGACAGTCGCCCCTCGCCACGGAGTGTCAATGTCGACAGTCGCACATCCCGTCGCATCGCCAGTCGGACCAGAACAATGATCGCGTACCCGATCATCACCCCCAGCGCCAGCGACAGTAGGAAAGGAATTCGACTGTACAAGCCGCGGAACGTCAGCACGACGGCGATGAAGGCCATCGCGGCAAGGAGTTCCTCGGCTAACGTAAAATCATACGGCAGTCCGAACCGCCCGCCGCTTCGGAAGGAGGCAAAGAAGGCCGGCTTGGACATCCCATAGTGCAACGCCTCCTGCGGGCAGATACTGACGCAGTCGAGACATTTAAGGCACGCGGGATTGACCACTCGACCGTACTGCTCCGTTTCCTCGTGCACTCGGATGCCGCTCGTACATACCGCAGTGCAGCGTCCGCATTGCTTGCAATTGTCGTGGACTAGGATTCTTCCCGGAGAGAAACGGTCCGCAAGGGAAAAGACGGCGCCGTATGGGCACACATAGGTGCAGAACGTGCGCGATCCCAAAAGGTAGATCATCAGGATTCCACACACCACGAACGTCAAGGCGATGATCCAAGGCCCGGGAAGATTCCGCCAGAAGTTGTTCGTCACCAGCGACGCCCACCCGTCGCGATCGGTCGCCATGTGGAACGTCGGCAAGGCGCGGCTCTCCCATGCGCGCACGACCTGCGGCCAGAGAAACATGTAGACCGCCGTCAGAGGCGGAACCCAGAGGAGGAATCGGGATCGGATCGGCTTCGCCAGGATCCCGATCCGCCGCAGACACCACGCGCAAAGCTCCTGCAGCACCATGATGTGACACGCCCAAGAGCAGAAAAATCGCCCGAAGATCAATGTGCCCAACACCAACAGGCACATGAAGAGGAAACCAGCGGTGATGATCCCCAGTTCGAGCGTATACATGACTTCATTGAGTTCCAGCGGAGCGAGCGTCTTTCCAGTGAGTTTCCAATGGATGATGTGAATGGCAAAGACGACATAGACCAATGACAACGACAGTGCGCGCCAGCGGGGATACCTACGGCGGGTTCGAGAACTCGCCTTATCCGGCCTGGAGATTGGGCGCACGGTGGTCACTGCTGTGGTCCGGTGAATACCCGCTGAAACCGACTTGCGTCGAAGAGATCCACGTCCCCATCTTCATCCGAATCGAAAGCTTGACACGACGGCGGAGTGATCGTGCCCGGCCCCGTGAGGCACTGTACGAGTCCGCCCGTGTCTACTTCGTCGACATCGCCATCGGCATCGTAATCTCCCACCCAGACGTGCAGTTGCACGGCCGCCGGATCGTTACTCGCCGGGATGCCGGCACGCAGAAGCTCCGCCAGGCTCCGGTCGAGATACCCTCGGAACACACTGTTAGAATTGTCGGGATCCTGCGCGGCGTATTGGGTGTTCGAGTAACCGTTCGCCTCAATCTGCGGTATTAGTATGTTCTTCGCCGCCCACATATCGAGCGCCACGGGATCCGCGCTGGCAACGAGTTGATCGCGCCGGCTCGCTTGGTCATAGAGGGCTTCAGGTCCCAAGCCCGGATGAGCCATAACCCAAATGCAGTCGAGGACGGTCAAGTCGGGAAGCCGTACTTCAGCCATAACCGAACCAAGTCCGCCGCGGGCGACGCCTAAATGAGAGTCGGTGTAGATGCCGGTCGTCACGACTCCCATGTGGTTTTTCACGCCGGCTGTGATTCCATAAGTCCGATGCGTCTTTAGCACCGGCACATTGATCACCACCAGCTTCGACGGATCATACGTACCATTTTGCGGCGACCAGATTCCTTGTTTGTAACTGACATAAGTGCCGAACGCGGATTGGAACTTGGGATAAGAGACCTTGATCTGCGTCTCTGCGTCCAAAGTGTTGTTCACCACGTATCCGTTTCTCGAATCTCCCTCCGCATACTCCCCGACAGGGCTGGTACGCAGCGGATCCCAGAGTTGTGCCGAGATACTCCACCCTAAGGCCTGAACATCATTCACAACATCATGAACAGACTGCCCTGTGTCCTCTGCATTGTTCAGATCGCGATTCAAATTCCCGTAACCCTGGCCGTTGTCCGCGACGATCACCTCGCCGGTGAATCCGTCGGGATGATCGGCGACGACGCGAATCAGCCCGCGGAGGACATCGGTGTTTGTCCCTCCCCTCTCGGACCATTGGGCGTTGATCTTGATCAACACCACGTCATCCGGATCGATCAGTCCGTTCGGACCGCTTCGAAGGTCCTCGACCGCCGATCGGTACCATTTAACGCCCGACGTGCCCATAAGCGTGACGAGGTCGTCCACTCCGCCGAATCGCCCCGCGGCCGGTCCGCGAGCGTGGGGAACGGAGAAAACTTCCGGTTGGTAGTCCGGCGGCAGTGTGATCTGCAACGGTCCGAGTGAATCGGAGTTCTGCAAGGACGGGAATAACGTCGCCACAGCCGCGACCAACGCGAGCATTGCTACGGCGCCAACAGCGCGCCGATGCGGCTTGAGGCGGGCGCGACCGTGCACAACCGCGGCCACGAACGGCGCCCCGAAAACCCCCGCCGCGAGTCCGAAGGCTGACTGCTGGCAGGGGTACGATAACCGGGTCGGCTTGGGTCCTGAACGCAGGATCAGCCAGAGTAGTGCGGCGCATCCCATCAAGAGCACGTCAAAGCGCCGCCATGGACCGTCTTGTCCGGATGAATTCGTACAGCGCGTCGATGGTATGCCCGCCGCTTGGTGGTGCTTCTCGCAATCCGGTCCGATCTTCATCATGTGTATTGTAGCCCTCCGGTCCGGGAAACTCCCCACGAGTACCGGGCCGGACGAGGATAAAAACGCAGATCCCCGCGCTTATCGGGCGTCCAGGGGTTATTCTGGTCCGTTACGTGCGGAGTGAGGCTAGGCGAGACCTCAAATTGGACGAAGAAACCATCATGGGCACCGAGATGACTAGAGAGCAAGCGGCCTTCCAGTGGCTAAATAAGGGCTTGGTTGCCGCTTTTGCGACGCTGGCGGGCTTGAGTCCGTTTTGGGAGGCAAAGACGATTGCGGGGGATGCGGAGCCGCCGGTCGTTGTTCTTTTCACGCAGGTTCCCGTCTCCCAGCCCGGCCCGGTGGGTTCGATTCCCAATCGAAATCGACCGGGGCAGAAGGCCGCGATTGGCGCGCGGGTATGTCTTTTGGACCTTGCAAACGGCCAAGTCGAAAATCTCACGCTCAACTTTACCGCGGCGGCCTGGCCCGCACCCTCCTTTGACGCTAAGCGAGTGCTCTTCGTCGGGCGGCGCAACGCGGGCGACGCCGACGCCGTGTTCGAACTGAGCTTGGAGGATCGAGGTGTCCGCGAGGTTTCCTTATCCGTCGGCGAAATCCGGCGGGCGATTTATTTTCCAAGGCTATACACGCTTGACGACGACGAGCCGGCGGAACAGATCGGAGTTCTCGCAACGCCACGGGGCGAGACGGGCGAGGCTCTCTTCACTTGTCGAGCCGACGGCACCCGCGTGCGGCGGATTACGTTTGCGCCGCGGGGCGTAACCGCTCCGACCGTGCTCAAAGATGGCCGCTTGCTCATTGGAATCGGTGACAAGACGTCGGATGCAGTCGGACAGCCGACAGTACCGGTGCTCTTCAGCCTGCAAACCGACGGAACGGACCTCTTTCCCTTCGCGGGCTTGTATGATGAGTTCGCGCATCGGAGCTGGCCGTGCGAAATCGACGAGGAACGCGTCGTGTTCTTTGAATCGCCGACGACCGGAGGAACCCGGCTCGCGCAGGTCTTGCGGGCCGGAAGTTTGCGCACCCGCCGTGAGATCGGCCAATTAGCGGCCGGCTCATACGAATGGCCGTCGCGTTTTGATGATTCGCGACTGCTGGTGTCGTATCGGAACGACGCTCGATCGACGTATGCATTGGGCATCGTCGACTTGGGGAATGGCGCCACCATCGCCCCGTTTTTCGACGATCCGCAATACGACGATCTGGCGGCAGTGAGGCTCGCCCCGCGCTCACCGCCTGCCGGTAGATCAAGCACCGTGGACGAACGATTATCGACCGGTCAATTCTATTGCTTCGACAGCCGCCTTACGGATCGGGCCGACGGACCACCTACCAATGGTGTCACCGGCGTACGAATCTTTCGAGAGGGTACGTCGGGCCAGAAGGCAGGTTCGGTCAGCGAAGAAGCAGTCGGCGAAGCCATAGTTGAAGCGGACGGTTCGTTCTTACTGCAAGTCCCCGCGAAAATGCCGTTGCGAATGGAAACCTTCGACGCCGAGGGGAACGTCGTTCGCGCGATGCGGTCGTGGATCTGGGTCATGCCCGGCGAGAACCGCGGCTGCATCGGCTGCCATGAGGATCGGGAGCGCACGCCCCCGAACCGGCACGTGTTGGCCCTGCGAAAATCGCCGCAGCGCCTCGGCGAAGGCATACAACCGGCCTTGCCTGTAGCGGGAGAGGCTCCCTAAACTATTGAAGCGTGGATGTGCTATGGGATGCTTCCTTGCGACAATTCTCCTCGTCTCGTCTGCTGGCCAGGTACCAGCGGAACCGTCTTGCAACGACTCGGCCGAGTTTGCCTGCTACGTGGGACGTTCGGTATGCTTGCAGTGCCACAAGTCTCCCGATACCACGGGGCACGGCGGCGGGCTCTGTACACTCGAACCGATCCCGCTGCACGATCACTCCTACGAGGCTCTGCAAAAGCCGAAGGCCGAGCACATTGCTGCGCTAAGCAGTGTTCCCGATGTCCCCACACAGAGCCGCATCTGTCTGTACTGCCATGCGACCGCAGCGGACGAAGGGCCGCGTTGGACAACGGATACGTTTCGCACGGCGGACGGTGTGCAGTGTGAGGCTTGTCACGGTCCCGGCAGCTTGCACGTCCGAAGCGCGGCGCAGAGTGAAAACGCGGATCGCTCGCCTGGGGTTCGTCGAAACGCGTTGATCCAGCGCGGCGATCGACAGAGCTGCGAGCGGTGTCACGTGGAAAGACCTTCGCACAAGGAAGTGTTGGAGCAAGGTTTCCGACTGTCGGCGGCCGATCGACTCTATAAAACTCCGGTCAACCTGGCCTTGTCCCCGGACGGCGCCCGCTTATTCGTGGTCTGCGAACACGGTAACAGCGTCATCGCCGTTGATTTGGCGACTCGCACGGTCGTCGGAGAAGTGACTGTCGGTCGTCGGCCTCACGATGTCGCGTGCAGTCCGGATGGGAACACACTCTACGTGTCCAACCGATTGGACGCGACGATGAGCGTAATCGATGCGCAGCAACTGAAGGTCACCGCGACGATTGCGGTCGGGTTTGAGCCGCACGGCGTCGCGGTGGTGCGAGAATCCGTTATCGCACCAGCGGGTCGGCACGTCTATGTCCTCAACACCGCCGACGACACCCTGGCGATCGTCGACGTCGATCGACTTACCGTCAGCCGCAAGCTGGTGATGGGCGGCGGCCCGTGGTCGCTCGCGTTCGACTCCACCGGCCGATACGGCTACGTGACCAGCGTCCGCCCCAGACCAGTCCCCTTTCGGGACCCGCCGAAATCCGAAGTCACTGTACTCGACGTGGAGCGGGGCGTTGTTTCGGCCCGCGCCAATGTTGCGGACGCGAACATGCTCCAGGGTATCGCCCCGGTTCCAGGTCGCAATGTCGCTTTGTTCACGCTGATGCGCACCAAGAACCTAGTTCCCATCACCCGGATCGCGCAGGGCTGGGTCATCACCAACGGCCTGGGGGTACTTTGGCCCGACGGTCGTGTGGACCAAGTCCTCCTCGACGAGCCGGCCGACTCGTTTCCCGATCCCACGGACGTGGCCGTCACTCCCGACGGGAGGTGGGCTTTGGTGACCAGCGGCGGAGCGAATGAGGTCGCGCTGGTCGACATCGAGAAACTGCTGGAGACCATCCAGGGTTTCACTGAGCAGCAACGCGCCGAAATGCTCCCCAATCAACTAGGGATGAGCAGCCGATTCGTGGTCAAGCGGATCGCCGTGGGGGCAAACCCGCGCGGCGTCGCGATCTCACGCGATGGGAAGTCGGCGTACGTCGCCAACGCACTCGACGACTCCGTAACCATCCTTGCCCTGAGCACCGAAGGGATCGACGTGGATCGAGGTCGCGTCGACGGGGTGATCTCGCTGGGCGGTCCCACGGAGTTGACTGAGCTTCGCCGGGGGGAGCGGTTGTTCCACAGCGCCGAGGGCACTTCAGGCCGGCAGTTTAGTTGTCGGAGCTGTCACCCCGATGGGCACGTCACCGGCCTGACATTCGATATCGAGTCCGACGGCATCGGGCTAAGTCCGGTCGATAACCGGAGCCTTCGCGGCATCTTCGACACACCGCCGTTCAAATGGGAAGGGACCAACCCGTCGTTACGTCGCCAGTGCGGCCCGCGATTTGCGCTGTTCTTCACACGCCGTGAACCCTTCCCGCCCGAACAACTCGACGCGATCGCTCGGTATATGGGCACGATTGAACAACCGCCCAACCGCTACCGCCAAGCCGAGGGTCTAACGCTCGCCCAGCGGCGCGGCAAGGCCATCTTTGAACGTAACCTGCCCAATGATGGAAACCCTCAGTCACCGCAGCGACAGTGCTCGTTCTGCCACAGCGGCGCGTATCAGACCGACCACGGCAAGTTCGCCGTCTCTACCACCATGTGGTTCGACGCCTTCGTCGCCGACGTGGACTTGGGCAACCTCAACAACGTCGAAGAATACGGCGAGCTGGGAAGTTACCTCTTTATCGACGCGGGCATGCCCGCGAAGATCCTTGACTCGCCCCACTTGCGGAACATTGTTGACAGCCCGCCCTATCTGCACAACGGCGCGGCTGCTACCCTGGAGGAGATTTGGACCCGGTTCAATATGACCGACCGTCACGGCCCCGCCCACGACCTGACAAGGCAACAGTTCAATGATCTCATCGCCTATCTCAAAGCGCTGTAGGGTGCTGCTCGGCGCCCTCGTTAGCCTCGGCCTCGCCCTTGGCCCATTCACTCCTGTCTCCGCGCTGCCTCCTGACCTCGACTCGCCGCTCGTCTACGCGGCTTGGCGGAGCATCGGCGTAAAGGAAGGTCTACCTAGCGATTCGATTCGATCCGTTCGCGTCGTGGACGATCAGGTCTGGGTCGGTACCGACGGCGGAATTTCCCGGCTTGAGCGCGGCGAGTGGAAATCGTGGACCGCCGCCGACGGTCTTCCGCCTTACCCCATCACCGCCATCGACTTCGACCACGAGACCCGCGACCTGTGGCTAGGGACCTGGGGCGACGGAATTGTTCGCTTCACGGCGGGTCGCGCCGACAATTTCAACCAGTTCAACAGCGGACTGGCGGGCGATCTGATCTTCGACGTCGTAGTCGTGGACGGACGAGTGTGGGCGGCGACCAACGGCGGTCTGTGCGCCTTCAATCCCCTGGCCGACGCGTGGGAGCTGTATCACCCTCGGCGGGCGAACGAACGCGAGACCGCTGTGACCGACCTGCTCCACGAGGGCGGGAGTCTGTACGCCCTTCTCTGGCGTACAGGCTTAGAGCAATTGGATATCAAGAACGCCGCCTCTCACCCTTCAACCCTTCAACCCTTCAATCCTGCTGCCAACGAAGGTGTCATCGCTTTTGCACTTAACCAACGGATGGTTTATCAGGCCGACCCCGGTGCGTTGCACCGGCATTCGCGAGTGCCCCGCGAGGGAGATTCACACGCCCCGGCTGTGGAACGACGGCTCCCGCGGATCGGGTCGTCTCGTCCCCATGTCCAGTGTCTGAACTTGCGCTCCGGCGAGGAGATATGGGTCGGGACCCAGGAGGGCCTGCATATGCTCGCGGACGGGGCGTCAAGCCGGTGGATTACATATCGATCCCAGGACGACGGGCTTTCCAGTGTCATTACCATGTCCAGTGATGACGTGAATCTTGCAGAACTCCGAGGGATTAACGTCCTTCCCGACGACAACGTCCGCTGCATCGCGTTCGATCGTAGCGGCATATGGGTCGGAACGGCCCGGGGACTTGCCCACGGCAGTCATCCCATTCCATTCCTTCGAGGCTCAGGACAAGGGACGCAAGCAAGCGGTTCGTCTCCGGTCTCTGCTGATCTCAAGGGGCGGACCGTCGGTCGGGGCGGAAATGACTTGCCGCCCGCGTCGCCGCCTTCCGCACCGTCGGATAATGCGACCGACGTGACGAACCCTTCAACCCTTCAACCCTTCAACCCTTCAACCCTTCAACCCTTCAACCCGGTAACATCCCTCGCCATCGCCATCTTCGGCCCCAGAAACCGTACGATCAATCTCCCGGGCAAAGTGGATCGTTCGTATCGGGCCGCGAACGAAGCCGATTTGGTCGCCGTCGAGCTTGCCGTTGAACATGCCTCCGCGCCGGCGAGCGAACCGTCCGCCCAACCACTCCACCTCGAGCACATGAAGCCGAGTTACCGTCGATATGGGTGGGGGCTTCCGGAAGATGACATGATCGCATTCGCCCGAAACCCACGAATCCTCGGCATAGTCGGGGCCATCAGTGCAGAGCAGTTCATCACCGACGCCGCGGCCGCCCGCACCGAGGTCCCTTGGGTCAACCTCGCTCCGACGTCAGCCTCAACGCCCGTGAGCGTTGAGGCGAGAGATCACTATGACGATTCCCGCGAGGCGTGGAGCGGAGGATCCGATCGCACGTCGAATCCCTGGGTCTTCCAATGTTGGGGCGATCTGCCCAGGCAACATCGACTCCTGCTCGATTATGTCTTTGGCGAGCTTGGTTGCTCACGCCCGGCCGCATTATCCGCCGCCGGCGGACCGAGCAGCGGAGTACACCTGGACTGGTGGGCGGATCATGCGCGCCTCCGGGGAAATCCGGTCGTGGCCGAGCTTGAGTGGGACCCCGATACGAGTGATCTCTCGCCTCAACGCTCACAGGCGTTGAGGCTGACGGCGGATCCGGCAGCGACCTGGGAAACGCTTCGCCGCGTGAACGCCGATGTGGTGCTCACCTGGTGCGACAAGCCGACGGCGGTGAAGATTCTGCAAAGCATGCGCAAGGCCGGGATGCGGCAATTGTTTGTCGGTGGTCCGGCCATCGTCGCCGACGATTTCATGACCCTGGTCGGCGGTGATCCAGGCCCCGTAATTGCGTTAATGCCGCAGGACTCGACCGCCGGCGGCCCGTCGGACGATTGGTTTCGCCGAGAATACATGGCACGGAACACCCTTCGCGGGATCGACGCGCCGCCGGATGCTCGTGCTTCCCGGTCACGGGTCACAACCGAGCATCTGATCGACGCCATTCGCCGCTCGGCCCCCGACAGACCGTCGGTGCGTCGAACGTTGGAAGCCATGTCGCGGAGCGCTGGGGGGGAAGCCCACTACGAGCGCCTCCACGAAAAAGGGAGAGCGATCATCGCACGCCTCGAAGGCGGCCATTGGGTCACCCAGAAAGTCTTAGATTCGTCCGGCGACTAGCGTGTCAAGGACACGTCACCATGCTACGGCGGGTTCAGACCCGTCATGGCCCGCACCTTCTCATAGACCGGCGCTCCGTCAGGTCCGAATGGATCGACCAGCACCAGCCGGTCCCACACCGGCGCGTCATGAGTGGCCGGTCGGTGACAGTCCCGGCAGCCTTCGGGGCTGTGATTCGGCGCATAACCCAGGGATTCCGTGACCGGGCGCACGTTGTGGTCAAGCTCCCAAACGTATGGATAAGAAGTGATCGGAATCCCCGTACCCCGATGGTCGAACGAGGCCACTAAGCCCGCAGAGTTCGTGTCTTCGTACCAAATGCGCGGGCCTTTGACGAGGACGGGGTTGAGGGCCACGGGAACTCCGAGGGCGTCGTTGCCCTTTAACAACTGGATGTAGGCAAGGATTTCCTCGGGGCGGTTGATCTCTAATTGACCGTCCCCATTGTCGTCCGTCACCACGGGAAGCGGAACGGGAATGACTTGGCTGACCCGCCATACGGGAATCGGGGTGATGATGTCGTCACTCAGGTCGTCCGGCGTGCCGTTCCGGTTCCAGTTCCCCCAATAGATGGTAATCCATAGGTTGACGGGGAAAAGTCGCTCCAATCCGTCGGAGTCGGTCTTCCATGCGAAGGACGGGTACCAGCGGCTCTTGTCCGGGTTCGAGGGATCGAGCGGGTCGGCAGACAGGTATTGCGAAGTCGTGCCCGTCGCGCCGGGAATCGTAATGTCCCGAAAGAGCAACGCCGGCGACAGGGCATAGGGGATGTGACAAGCCTGGCAGGACAAGCGCATCTGGGTTTCCCCGGGCGAATCCATTTTCAAATGGATCGTAACCTGTCCGGGGTACTCCGGCGCGGCAGCGTGTTTGAAAGGATTGGGTTCGCCGCTGGGGAGAGTGGTGATATGGCAACTGCGACAGTCCCGCAAGTTGGTCCAGTCGAGTTCGTCCCGGTAGTGAATCTGCAAACTGTTGCCTCGACCGAAGTTGTGGCTCACATCGCCGATATGGCAGACCGTGCATACCCGGCTGTTTTCCGGCGAAATGTCATTGGCGGGGTCGTCATCCGACAAACGGTTGAAATACCGATACAGCACGTCCCTGTCGTCGAACCACACCGTACCCGTGATCGTGCCAAATGGATGACATCCCCAACAGGCTCGGTCTTTGGGCGGCCAGGTGACCGAGACGGGAGACAAGAATGCGCGGGCGTCGTCGTCCGCAAGAAGGCTTCCATCTTGCACGCCGACGGCGTAGTCGATTTGAAGAACGGGCGGTCGGGCGGCGGTGTCGATGCGCGAGAACCAACCCTGGCCTGCGGTCTCGGCGGCCGCAAACGCCGGGACCGTCGCCCCGCTCTGGTCGACCAAAGTCGCCCCGGACGCCAGCACGTCCCTGCGCCAGATGAAGTTCATGTCGTTTCCGCTGCGTACCGTCCGCTCTGTGCGATGGCATCGCAGACAGTCCGGACCGGACAATCCGGTGACGTTCCAGGGCGCGGGCGTGACTTCGCCCGTCGTGTAGTTCAGAAGACTGTAGTCCCCGTCGAGCGCGACCTCGTCCGCCGTCTTCCCCAGCCGTTCGTAGCCGAACTGACCGGCGGCTTCGTCGTACAGGAGCTTACCGTCGCGATCGAACTCCCCGGGGCCGCCGCCGGGGTGGCAGCCGCCGCAATCGCGCACCCATGCGAATGCGGTCTGATCCATGTCCGAGGGCCTCGTATTCTCTTTCGCGGCGAGCAGATACCGGAATGACTGCCCCCATTTGCCGTAGCGGCCGGAACTCTTGATCCAGAACCGGCCATCCGCATAGTAGTCGTCCCGCATATCGAGTTGACCGGAGGTATCGGTGCGGCCTTGCTGGAACAGAAAGCCGTTGGCGATGCGATCAACATCGTGACACCCGCCGCAGGTCTGCCGTCCGTTATAAGGCGCCGTCGAGTTGATCGTGATCGCGCTTCCCAGCGAATCCTTGAGCGGAATCGGCAGGTGCCCGCGGGCGCGTTGGAAAAACGCAAAGTCGGCTAGATCGACGTGGGCGTCGCCGTTTACATCGGCCTCGACCGTGCATCCCACGGGAAGCGATCCACCAGGCCCCCCGAAGCACGCGAGAAAGGCGACGAGATCGGCCTTCCCCACGTACCCATCGCCGTCGAAATCCATCGAGCCGTGGGGTGGCAGCGCCCCGAATGCCGCTACGAGGCCCAGGACTCCGCACAAGAGATGTACCACTTCGCACCGCCTTGCAGTCCGTCACCCTCCCGGCAGTTCCGCCTAGGGTTACGGGGGATTCAGCCCAGTCAGCGCCCTCACCGTCGCATAGACCGGTTTGCCGTCCGGTCCCCAGGGGTCCATGAGAATCTTGCGATCGAAGACCGGCGAGTCAAAGCTGTCCGGTCGGTGGCAGTCGCGGCACCCCAACTCCGGATTCACCGCGCTATATCCCCACGACTGCTCCTTGGGGAGAACGTTGTGGTCCAGACCGTAGACGTCCGACTTCCATGGATCGATAGCCATCCCCGTTCCCTCGGGCTCCAAAAAGCTTACGCCGTCGGGTGCTTGCGGATCCTCATACCACATGCGCATCGTCTTCACATACACTGGGTTGGCGGCTATTTGCCGGCCATACTGGTCGTTTCCCTTCAGACGCTGGATATAGATGAGGATTTCTTCGGGACGATTGATTTCCTTCTTGCCGTCACCGTTATTGTCGGTTACGCCGGGTAGGGGCTGCCCCCCGGTGGCTTGCAGTAGTTTCCACACCGGAATGGGTACAACCGCGTCGTCCGTCAGGTCGTCAGGCGTCCCATTCTTATCCCAGTCCGCCCAATAGAGATGGAACCACCAATGCGTGGGGAAAACGCGCAGGACGCCGTCCACATCCTTCTTCCACTGCGCCCCGGGATACCAACGGCTCTTGTCGGGATTTGACGGGTCGAGTGGATCGGCGGAGTAGAACTGGTCGGTCATGTACTTAGTCCGACTGGCAGTGAGCGTCGCGTCTCCGAAGGCTCGTGCCGGATTGACCAGGGGATACGGCACGTGGCACGCTTGGCACGACAATACGTCCATCATCCGAATCTCGTTGTGGATCATGGTCTCTCCCGGCACGTCCGGCGCTTCCGGATGCTTCAGCGGATTGGGTAAGCCGTTCGGAAGATGTGTCAGGTGACAGTTGCGGCAGGTCTTCATATTCACATAGTCAAGCTCGTCGCGGAAGTGCTTGGAGATGCTGTTCCCCTTGGCGAAATTGTGCTCGACTTTCCCAGGATGGCACACCACACAGACCGCACTTCGCGCGGGTGAAACGTCGTTGACCGGGTCAGAATCGTTCAGCTTGTTGAATTTCCGGTAGTGCACGTCGCGGTCGTCGAACCACGTCGTCCCGCGAGACTCCATAAAGCCTATTGGCCCGTGACACCCCCAACACGCGTTGTCTCGTGGGGGGTAGTCCAGCGCCGTGCGGGACAAGACCAAGGATTCGTCCGGGTTTCGCACCAGGCTGCCACGAGTCACGCCGAGGGAGTAGTCGATTTGAAGAACGGGCGGTTGGGCGGCGGTGTCGATGCGGGAGAACCAACCTTGGCCTGCTGGGCCGGCTGCGGCAAAAGCTTGGACAGACGCCCCGGCGTTGTCGACCAGGTTGGTGTACTTTCCCAGGACGGCACTGCGCCATGTCCGCCGATTGATGTTCTGCCCATTGTTCCACGCCGGATCGGGTGTATGGCAGAACAAGCAATCGGGCTCCGAGAGCCCGGTAATATCCCACCGGGCTGTTGTCAGCGTTCCGGTAACGGTTTCCGGCTGGTACGCGTAGTCACCGTCATAAACCACATCTCCCGGCAGCTTCCCAAGAAGCTCGTACCCGAATTTTCCAGTAGCCTGGTCATAAAGGCGCATTCCGTTGCGGTCGAATTCGCCAGGCCCACCGCCAACATGGCACGCGCCGCACGCCCCTACCCAGCCGAACGTCGTTACATCGACCTCGGATTGGTTGGCGCCATCTTTGGTAGAAAGTTGATGCCAAGTGGAGCTCGATGAGAAATGCCCGTATCGAGACGGCGACTGCTGCCACCATCGCCCATCGCCGAAGTAGTCGTCGCGCATGATGATATTGCCCGCGGTATCGGTTCGCCCCTGCTGGAACTTCTGCCCATTCGAGATGAGGTCGATATCGTGGCAGGCACTGGAACCGCAGGTTTGTCGCCCGCTATACGGAACCGTGGACGTGATGGGGATGACATTTCCTAGCGTATCACGAAGCTGAATCGGTAGGTGCCCACGAGCGCGCTGGAATGCGGCGAAGTCGGCAAGATCGACGTCGGCGTCACCGTCGGAGTCGAAGATCGTGCGGCATTCGGTGAAGGGTGCAGGGCGGCCCGGGCCGGACAAGAAAAGGCAAGCCTCGAAGTAGACGTAATCCGGCGCCCCTACGTAGCCGTTGCCGTCGAAATCACCGGACTCCCCGGCCAGTGCAGTCGCGCCCGGAACCACACTGAATAACACAAC
>JAGVHG010000052.1 GCA_020056715.1 Phycisphaerae bacterium
CCTGGACACGATCCAAGAGGCTCTCAAAACCTACTTGACCACCGGTCTTTTGCCACCGCTACCACCGAAAATCGCTACAAACGGCTAAAGAGTTACCAAATTGCGAATTACGGAATGCTGCGGCCGGGGCACCAAATCCTTAGCAGCGGCACGCCTTGGACCCCAGAGACCTGTACCAAACCAGCCTCGGCTTGCCATTGCAGCGACATTCGTAGCGGAAGCAGTCGGCATATCTGTTGATGTCCTGAACGAGTCCGCGCACTACCGCAGGGGTGAACGAAACTGTCGTCGCTGACGCATAATGACTCAACCAGTTTGCCATTGAAATGGAAAGCGGAATCGCCTCTGCGTCAAGCTTCTGTTGCGGGGAGAGAATGAGCGTGCCGGCTGCGTCTTGGAGTGTGGTCGCCGCGCTGATCGCCGCGATGCAATCAGAGGGAAGGCGATTGTTTTCGCGGATTGCGAAGTCCAAGGGCACCGGAATTGAGACCTTTCGGATGATCAACTGCAAAGTAAATTCAAGATACTGCCTGGTGAGTCGCTCGGCTTCACCGACGCGCCCGTGCCTCAGGTGCTCTTCGATCATTTGTTTGAGTCTGTCAGCACTCAATGCAGGCGCATCGACCCGCCCAACGGGGGCGGTGCTCGACATCCGAGTGTGGACCCAGCCATCCAGACCATTGAGCACGTCGAAGTGCTTTTCCAAGAGGCCATCGTGGCTCAGAATGATCACCTGGGGACCATCAGCATTGGCCGGAAAGGCGACTCTCCTGCGTATCGCGTCCAGAAGGAAGTACTGGTGCCCACCATCGAAGCTGGAGGTCACATCGTCCAAGATGACGAAGCGCGCGTTGGGCTTGGTGGTCATCACCGAACTCAAGAAAACGGAGATAGCGAACGCGTTTCGATAGCTCTCCGAAAGTAACGCCGCAGCTCCAAGGTCTTTAAGCCCATAGAACTCTGACAACCGCAACTCAAGGGCCTCCTCGGTCTCCGAACGTGAAAGGGCGGGTTTCACGTCGGCAACACGCATGATGTCCGCGAACAGAACCTCGCACTGAGAGCGAATCTGGTTCGTCCGGTGCTCTGCAAGCGCCGTATCGAGCGTAGCAAACTGGCGTGCGACCTCGGCAGCGAACCGTTTCCAGTCGGCGCGCTTGCGGAGCATATGATCGACCGTCTGGTAGTCCTTCCTCGCCACGGTTCGGTCGACAACTGCTTGTCGTAGGTTTTCCGCGTGCTGGAGCTGCTCCGTGAGCGCAACCAATGACGGCGGCAACTTCGCTTCCAGTTCGCCGCGTCTCGTGTCTTTTGTTTGGCGATTCGTTGCCCGGGTAGCCCCCAGCCGCTGCAAAGCCGCCCAATCGGCCTCAAATGCGTCGAGTGCAATCGTTCCGCTTTCGCATTGCCGTTCAAGCGCACCGTACCGCCGTTGCTCGATAGGCACGGCCATTAGGGCGGCTTCCTCCAACCGCTTCAACCGTTGCCCGAACGTGGCGACCAACCATTTCTGTTTTAACTCGCCGATGACGACATCCACCTCACGGAACTGATCGAGATGGCGGGCGACAATATGCTTGATCGGCTCGTCTTTGATCGTGCCGCAAACAGGACAAACTCTCGTATCAGTTTTTTCAGGATCATTGATGACAGGCAGCACGCTCTCAAAAAGCTTCTTGAAAAGTGTCCCTTGCGTTGTTTGAATGAGCCTATCCCGCTTTTCAATCAAGCCGCACATGAATGAATATTGACTTGGCTCATCATCCTCCGCAGCAGCGGCCAAGCCATCGAGTACAACGAGTGCCGCTTTGACCGTGGCCAGCTCCTTTTGCTCCGGGCCACCCTCCGCGTTCTCAACCGCCTTACGTAGCACTGTGAAGTCCACGTCTTTCATCGTTTCAACGGTAATAAGGGAGCCGATGGTGGGCTGGGACCTCAAATGAGCCAACGTCTCCGTCGCGATGGTGGTTTCACTGGGCGGCATCGTCGGATCGCGTCCGAAAAGGCCCCGATATGCGGTGAGAATCGCTGTGCTTGCAGCCTTGCCTCTTCGTTCTATTTCCTGTTTTTGCGATTGAAGATCGGTCACCCCCAAGTCTCGGTCAACGTTGGTAGCATTGGAAAGCACTTGGAGAATCTGGCGGGTCTCTGAGACTCGATCAAGCCCGAGCAGCCCAGAGAACGAGCGTCCCCGCTTCAATGGAGCATCTTCGACGAACCGTTGGAAGGAGCGATAATCCAGCAGCACGAGCTCTTGGTTTAGGGACGCAAGCAGCTGCGAAGCGTCCGGATGCGTCGGACTTACTACTATGCGTTGACCATTCGCCTCTCGCGTTACGATAACGTCGATCTCGGCTTGGCCATCATCCGGCAGCAATGTGAGTGTGATAGTCGCCCGTGTCTGCGAGTGGAACCGATTTACGTAGTAATCGTTTCCGTGTTCGTCCTGATGTAGGTCGTCAAGCCTCCGCACCGACCCGGTGATGGCGTATTGCACGGCCTCCATGAGCGAACTCTTACCTGCACCACTATGTCCGAATACCGAATTGACGCAATCGGGCTTGAGGCGGAGTTGAAGCGGATTGCCCTCGTTGTTGATACCCCGAAAGCCCTCGACTGAAATTGTCTTGAGGAAGTAGCGACTCATTCGACTGACTCGGGTGTCGGTGTCGGCGCGTCAAGAGAATCGGCCACGCGGCTATGGAAGCGAGTCCGCCTCGTTGTTCGCTGCTGTCCTTCAGGCAAGGGTGTCAATGCGATCACCCCATCGCGTAGAAGTGTCGCGAAGGTCGAATTGACGGTTGCCATGTGTTGCCAGAACCGTTCGATATTTACCTCGACCGTCTGCGCGGGATCTGGCACGAAGCCGGATGGTTGAGGCACGGGGGTGGGGATTTGGCTCATTACAGAGAGTGTACCGACAATGGAAAGTCTGTGGTATCGGCATCGTGTTCCAGAGAGTGAACTACCTGGAAATCCCGGCGCGGCGGTATTTTCTCGCCCAAGGGCACAACCCCGTTGGGGTTATTTCCAAAACGAACATGCCCCCAGGGTAGTCGCGTTGCGACAACCCAGGGCTGGAGGCCGGAACGCCTTTGGCGTTGGTACAGGAGTCGGAATCGGGATTGGGGTCATGGTCCGGGGGTGGTCCCGGCGCGCCGGGACTGACCCCCGGCTATTTTCGTGGACCCTTTCAGGGTCGAGGCGGGGGGTTGGGTGATCAGGACCGGGTTCCAGGGAGTGAACTCCCTGGCAACGATCGTGCGCCCTCCGGGCGGGGGAAGGGCGAAGGGTTGAAACGTTCAAGGGCTGAAGAGTTCAAGGGTTGA
>JAGVHG010000132.1 GCA_020056715.1 Phycisphaerae bacterium
AACCAAAAAGAAAAGGGACACTGCTATGATTGTTATGTTGCCCTGACCGAGGGGAAGAATAATCGTCGCTGAGAGGGAGGGATAATTGACGCTTGACAATCCTGGAGACTTCATCGCGGGCCTGTGCCACAGGGTCTGGTTGTTTGTCACAATTGTCCTGGCGGCGATACGCCCCATTGTGTCAACCCACAACATCTATTCATTGCTTCGCAAACAGAGAACCTGCAGGATGCAGGAAGAAAGAAAGGAAAAAAGCAGCCTTCCACGTAATCGGAGAAAGTCGGTACTGGTATCGTTTGAAGCGTGCCCGCGCTTGACAGAGCTGCTATAAGAGGCTTGCCGACTCAACTCGCCGTACGGGGCGCATTGGGCAACGGAAGAAATAGCTGAACCATCGTCTTTCCGTTCAGGCACGCCATTTTTTCCCGTAGCTCAAGCATGTTTTGGCATGTCCGCGCTATACCAATCAGCGCCCAAATATGCTCGACAAGCTTCTTCAAACCGTACTGCCCTGACAGCCACTGATGGTAGTTTTGGCCGTGTCGTGGCGACGGAGCGTTTTCTTTCAGCCACCTCGCCACATCCTTATCGAGGTATTCGTAGACCAACTCCATGACCAAGCGGCCCCAATACTTCGGACGCTGAGTCACCGTTCCCTTCCAGTTCGTCAGCCGTGCAAACTCGATCCAAAGCTCATCCGGAAACGTCTTTTCCCACTTGCGCATTTCATCTTCAAGGTACGCCCGAAGCTTGACCTGTAGCGCATCGCTCGCCCGCTCATACTGATAGCCGGTTGCCTCGTCGATTAGGGCGTCTAGGCCGACCTTTGCCCATGCAGCGAGCAACATGCTCGCTTTAATCGCCATTTGAGTTTGTCGGGCGGTTAGCTTATGCACCTGCGGCTCGACTGCGCTCGCTTCGAGGGCGCGGACGAACCCTCGACAAACTTCGATCACCAAATCAGAGGGAAGCCCTTTAACTTGCGTCTCCAGTCCCTCGACTTCCGGCAATCGGAAAGCAACCAATCCCTCGAGTACTAAGTTCATATCAATAAAAGGCTTAAGTGCGGAGACGGCTAGATACTTCTCGAGGCCGCCTCCTCCTTTAATGTCGGTCAGCGTTTCGGTAAATGAAGTCCGGCCAACAACCCTTTGTCCGGTATCGAGAACGTAGACCGGCAACTCGATACCAGGCAGGGCAAGCGTGCCCTTGTACTTTGCTTCTGGTACTCGGTTCGGATCAACGATCTTCGCGGCCACTCTGTTCCATCGGGCCTGCGAAGCCTTGCTGGCAAGCTCCCGCCGCTCTTCTGGCGACATAGAAGCGGCCCTGGCCCTTCCGCCCTTAGCCCGTCCTGCCGACGCCACGACTCCATCTTGTTCGTTCTTCATGCTATCTCCTTTCGTCTGGAACATCATGTCCTTCGTCTCTGCAATGCTAGCTCCTGTTAGCTAGTACAATATACATGCACAAGCTAGCATTGACAAGGCAAGAAAGCTGTCGTCTCGGCTTTGGTTGAGGGCGTTACCGTCAATTCGACGGTTCGTATAACGGGCGTCGCAAAGACTACGGTCCTACGTTTGGTTAGTTCTCTGAGCAATGCATGCGGCTTCTGTCGTGCCCCCCCACCCCTTAATTATAACGTCCGATAGTCGAGCGAAGCATAACATACATTATAGGACGTTATAAATGGTGGATCAGAAATGCCTTTGGGTTTCGGAACCAGTGTTAATCCCGGTGCATGAGGTGATCACGCGACTTGACACTGACGAAAGTTTCTAGGCAGTTGGTCGGCGTCGCACGTCGTTAGTCAAGGGAGCCAGGACCATCATACCGAGGACCATATTGCGGCCGGCGCGGGTTAGTTCGTATAGGTCGCGTTGCCTCGGGAGAATCAACCCGGCAAGACGAAGTTGATTGACGTGGTGGTACAGCGGCCCCGGCTTGAGCTTGGTTAGGCGCTTAAGAGCCTGGTAGGTGGTTGGTCCGTCCAGCAGCTTCCGAATGATCTTCATACGCTGCACATGGCCGAGTGCAAACATCGCCTGGCAAACACGGGCTGGGACTTCGACGCCGTGTTTAGACGTTCGGCGGCCGCCCTTTCGTCCCCTAGGAACTTTTCCCGCCTCACCCGTTCCCACGGCGGACAGTTCCAGGCTGCTCGTAACCCGATCCAAGCGACGCCCCGCACGCTCCACCACCACCAAAGCAGCCGAACACCCTTCCTTGCGGCTTAACATCGGGAAGCGTCCGGCGGCAGCGGATTGGGCGCCGCGGCGTCGCTTTTGTACGCCACGTTTGGGTACTTTCTTTCGCCCGACACGGCGAGATTTCGCACGCAGTATCGGTCGCGGCTTTCGCCCCGATCTTTGGAAGATCTTATTCGTCATTCAAGCCCTTCATCGCTGTTTGGCGTTATACCTATCGTCATGTTATTACAGAATACTAGAATAATATATTAAGCGATAGAATTCGAGCGTCCGTTATTCGAACTAACCCTCATGGCCCGCTTCAGGCGGCGTCTCCGAACAAGCCGAGGCATGCGTCTCGTTCAAAAAAAGACAGCGTATCTTTGGGATCCAAATCAGGGAGCGAGAGCAGCAAAATCGATCCGCTAGAACAAAGGAGGTTTCGCGATTAACGCGTTGGGAGACCCCACCAGACCGGACTCGGTCACTCCGGTGTCGTCACCTGAGCGGTCGCGGTCTGACGGGCGGTGGTCAACTCGTGGATTCTCCTGGTGGCGAAACGCACGTTGGTCTGGTCCCCTGTCTCGTTTTTGAGGACGCTCTGGTACAGTTCGAGTGCCCGGTCGCGGTCATGCAGGCGATAATCGTAAACCACGGCGGCCTGAAAGCGCGCCGCGTGCGGCGTCTGCGGATCCCAGGTCCATGCCCGCTCGTACCATTTCACGGCGATTTGCTCTTGATTGGGTAGATACTCCTTGTGGATTTCACCGAGAAAGAAGGCCGCGTCGTCGATCTTGTCACTGTTGGGGTACTGCTCGACGAGTTGCTGGAACGCGTCGGCGGCCTCGATCATGGTCTTTTCGCGGTAGAAGATGGGGATGCCACTGCCGCCCTTGCGGAGCAAACTCCGACCTCGTTCGTAGAGGGCGTCGGCTTCGGGCACTTTCTCGGTCGGACGAAGTTGATCCGACGGAATCTCGGCGTCGATCAGATAGCGGAACGATTTTACCTTACGCAAGCCGGCCAGCTCAAAATCCGCCCAGGATTGCTTGGAGGCGTAGCCATGCGCGAGGTAATAGTCGCGAAGCTCCTCCAAGCCTTGGTGGTATTGAGCGCGATGGTTGAGGACGTTCTCGACCAGATCAACCTCCTGGTTCTCGACCACGGCGAGTGTGGCGCCGGACGGCAGCCCTTTACCCATCGGGTCTTTGGCCGAGGCGATCGGACCTTTCGGAGGCCGACGCTCCCCGAACGCCGGGTCCATGTTACAGGCCGGGGCTGATGCCAAAAGCAAGCCCCCTACCACCATCGTCGCTCTATGAATTAATTTCGTTCGCATGGCCTCTCCTTGGCTTTGTGGATGGTTTTTTCCTCAGCTTCCGCGGATGATTAGAAAGAGTGTACCTGTGTTTGTCAAGCTGGTTTAGAGTGCATCCGAAGACCCCCTCACCCTATCCTCTCCCCCAAGGGGGAGAGGGGTTTTATGACGCACTATTATTGATCTCCTCTTGCCGGATTTACCATTGGGCTTCCTCGAAGGCCCCCATACGCGGCACGGCCTTTACCGGCCTGGACTTGATGATGGCGTGGGCGAGAGTGAGGTCGCCCTTGGTTGTGATTTTCAGGTTGGTCGCGTCGGAAACTACGACGGAAACGGGGTGGCCGGAAAGCTCTACAAGCTGGGCGTCGTCGGTGATCTCCTCGCTGCGTTCAGGGAGCTTACGGTAGGCGTTCAGCAATACGTCCTTGCGGAAAACCTGCGGGGTCTGGGCTTCGTAGAGACCGGCCCGGCTGGCGGTTTCCTCGATGACCAGGGAGGCGGCGACGCGCTTGATGGTGCCCACAAGCGGCGCGGCAAGGATGGCGGCGCCGGTCTTGACGGCCTCGGCAAAGACGGCGTCGATCATGGCCGTGGAGACGCAGGGACGGGCGACGTCGTGAACGGCGATGTACTCGGCTTGGTCGGAGACGATCTTAAGAGCGGCCGCTACCGTGTCGCAGCGCCTTGCCCCGCCCTCGACGAGCTTCACCCCCATGAACCCTAAGTTGGCGCCGTAAGAGGTTTTCATGGTGTCCATGTCTTCGGGAGCGACGGCCAGGATAGTCTGACAAACGTCCGGGCGGCTGATGAAGTGTTCGAGGGTCCGCAGAAATACGGGCCGGCCGTCGATCTTGGCGAAGGTTTTCTTCTCCGCCCCGCCGAAGCGTTCGGCCTTACCGGCGGCGGGGATGATGACACAGTACTTTGGCATCGGTGGGGATTGTAGGCTACGTATCGCTGGACTCAAGGCGTGGGGATTAGTCATACGATTGTGCTTTGTTTTATCGCCTGTCGCTGTCAAATGGGTTCGTTTTGCAAGTACAGTTTTTTGGCAAGTGTCATTGCTTGGCACCTACCAAAACGCAGAAACACGGAAACGCCGAAACGCCGAGATGGGGGAAGGAACGGCACGAATGGACTGAGGCACGGAGACACCAAGGGGAGAAAGCGAAACGCAGAAAAGCAGAAAGCAGAAACGCCGAAACCGGAGGGATGAAGGCACGGAGGCTATAGACCGTAGACCGCAGGCTGTAGGCTGTAGTGTGAAGGCATCGGTTGGCTTTCGGTGGCTTTCCGGCTGAACGCATGTTTTCGTAATCCCCTTCCCCACAAGCATTTATCAATTTTGCGGTGGGTTCGTTTGAAATCCAGTGTTTTCGTACGGCTCGTAACTCCTCTCCGGCGCAAGGCGCGGAATGGGTTTATCGGGCAAAAGTCCACCCTAATAACTTCACGGGCGCGCGGTGGGGAGCGGGTTATTGAGCGATCACTCCGGAGACGTCGGGTCAATGACCCGACCTACGGCTGAGCGCACTGCTGACACAGCAGTGGCACACTCGACGGCTCACGGGCCGAAGATGCTGTTTTGGAAAATCGCAAAATCGCGCAGGTCTACGTCTAGGTCCAAGTTGCCGTCGAATGCTGCACACCAGTCCCCGTAAGGACCGTTGTCGGGGCCGAGCATACATGTTCCCCAGCTCACGAAATCGAAGAGATTGACCTCTTGATCGCAGTTGTAGTCTCCGATGCCGAATTCGTATGCACCCATGTCCACCCGCTCGCACAACACCCGCGCGTGCCCCTCCAGATCGGTCTCTCCCGGCTGTGCGACAAACCCCGGATCGCCCGCGTTGATGCACGGCGACCCAGCTTGCAAACGCAGGTCGCCGTAATCGTCATCCACGCCGTCCCACGTCCCGTCAGGCCCGGGGTCTGGCGGACGAACGAACATCGGGTCCAGATTGATATTCCCAACGCCGTCGATCGTGCCGATCGGCAAACCACCCAGCACGTCGCTGAAGCCGAGGGTAATTGTGGATCCGTAGCGATTCAGGATCTCCTGCGGGTTATCGTCCCAAAAAATACAGTTGGTTACCGTTGGGCTGCTCTCCGCGTTGTACATCCCGCCGCCGTAGACCGTACCTTTGTTCCCGCTGAACGTACAGTTGGTCACCGTCGGGTAACTGTTGCTATTGTACATACCGCCGCCGGACGTCACCGTGTTCCCGCTGAACGTGCAGCCGGTCACCATCGGGTAGCTGCTGCTATTGTACATACCGCCGCCGAACGTGACCGTATTCCCGTTGAACTTGCAGTGAGTGACGGTCGGGCTGCTGCCGGAGTTGAACATCCCGCCACCGTTTTCGGCTGTATTTCCGCTTAACTTGCAGTGGGTGACGGTCGGGCTGCCGCTGGAGTTGAACATCCCGCCGCCAAACGTGGCTGTGTTCCCGCCGAACGTGCAATTATTGACGGTCGGGCTGCCGCCGCCGGAGTTGTACATACCGCCGCCGTCGCGGGTGGCCGTGTTCCCGCTGAACGCGCAGTCGGTCACCGTCGGGCTGCTGTAATAATTGTACATCCCGCTGCCGTTATTGGCGGTGTTCGCGCTGAACGTGCAGTTGGTCACGCTCGGACTGCCGAAGAAGTTGTTCATCCCGCCGCCGGACGAGGCCGTGTTCCCGCTAAACGTACAGTTGGTGACCAGCGGGCTGCTGAAGAAGTTGTACATCCCGCCGCCGTCGCCGGTGGCCGTGTTCCCACTGAACGTGCACGCCGTCAGAGTCGGCGTGCTGCTCTCGTTGTACATCGCGCCGCCGGACCCAGTGGCCGTGTTCCCGCTGAACGTGCAGTCGATCAGCAACGGGGTGCTGAAGCCGTTGAACATCCCGCCGCCGTAGGTGGCAGAATTCCCGCTGAATGTACAATTGGTAACCGTCGGGCTGCTGCCGGAGTTGAACATCCCTCCGCCGGCGTACCCCGCCCCACCGCCAAGGTCCGTTCCCAAACCGCCGATGATTGTGAAACCATCGAGGACGGTGTCCGGGCCTTCACGGTTGATGCATGTGACCACGCTATGCCCGAGTCCCGTGGCGTCGATCGTGGTCACGTCCGCCCCGCCGGAGCTGCGGACGGTGATGGCCTTGCCGAGGAGGTTGATCGTTTCGTGGTACGTCCCTGGCGCGACGATGATCGTGTCGAACGGCTGGGCGTCCACAATCGCAATCTGGATCGTCGGGCTGTCCGCCGGGACGTGAATGGTTCCACCGACCGGACCAACTCCGACGAACATCGTTTGTAGCGTCACCAAGCCAGCGACAAACATTTTCCAAACCCTCCAAGAGGCACCGAGGTGTACGTCCGACAGTCCGTATTCTACCGGGAAACGCGGTCCGATTCAACACCCTGCGAAACCCTACAATTCCGTGCGAAAACGACGGTTCGGAGCGTTGAACACCAGCCGTGGCGTGGCAAACTTGAGACCATTCGTTCATTGAACAACACAGAAAGGTCCGCGGAGCGGACCCTACTCCTCTACCGCCCCAACCGATGGGGTATTGACCGCCGACCCTTGAGGAGGCGTAAGTCCCCCGCTTGTTGACGACGGATGCGGAGGAGCTATGCTTTTCGTGGCAATTAGGTTTATGTTTGGGGATGCAGGGAGGTAGACATGATTGACCCGCCGAATGTAATGAACGTGTATACTGACACGGGCCGCAACGTTCGCTATGAAGTCTTCGCTTACCGTGCGCTCACAGCAGACGAACTTCGCATCGCTGTCGCCTGCTACCTGTCGGAGCGAAGGGGTCCACCTAGGAAAGGGTTCGTGGTTAAGATTCTTACCATCATCGGGTTTGACGGACGGATCGGGATTCCAGGACTCAGCGAGGAATACGGCTGTCGCTAGCCCGTCGGGCGAGTGATCGGGGTCGTTAGGCGGATGAAAGGTATTCTCGATGATTGTCGGTGGTGCGTTCTTCAAACTTCCCGAAATCCTCGAGGCTTCAGTGGCGCAAGGGCGGGAAGCGATCGTCATCCGCGCAATGGCCACAGCCGTTGTAATTGAATTGAATAGGCGCAACATCGAGCATCCAACCAAGCGTGTCGTTGTCGAGAAACCATTTGGAACTTTCGGGCTTAGTTCGTCATATCTTGCCGATCTATACGTTCACCTCTCAGGCGCGGTGAAGAGTAGCCCGCAACGGATAACCTCTAAATCCCCCGAGCTTGACGGTGGTGGGGAAGCTATTTCGGAACCGATAGGCAGCCGACCCGCTCAAGCAAATCGGTCACCATCGAGTAAATCGGGGCGATGAAAGCCAGGAAAATGAAAATGATTATCAAAATCGCGTAACGAGGGTTCTGCTTAATTCGATTGTGAATCTGCGCAACGAAATCTTGCTGCTTCTGTTCCTTCTCCGCTGCTGCAATCTGTTGCGACACGCTAACTGCTTTGAAGGTCGGTTGAAACCACGTCGCAAAATATCCGTCTGTCGAAGAAATGTTCTCAATCAACCCAAGCGAGTCAGCCATTCGTATTAGGCTTTCGTACATTTCTTCAGAAAGGCTCAATTCATCGCACATGAGTTGTCGAGTCATGTTTATCCGCCCCTTTTGGAAACAGTCTGCTAGGTGGCGAATAAACCTTTGTTGTAATTCGTCGAAAGTTATCGTTGTCATCACGTCAGGAGTCCGTTCAAGCATGTAACATCATCGCACCATACCTCGCCATCGCCGCACTCCGTGACGCTTGCCGCCGAACACGCAACGGCTATACCATGTCAGTCAAGAAACTTATACGACAGGCTGCTAGAAGTCTAAAAGGTGCTCACGGCAACCTCTCGGCGGTGGAGTACGTGCGGGCGAGCATCGCGCGGGACATTATCCGCGAGCGCAAGGCGTTGGGACTCACCCAAGAGCAACTAGCCAAGCTGTCCGGGGTGCGGCAGGAGACGATCTGCCGGTTGGAAACGGGACTGCACTCCCCGATGGTTTGTACGGTGGAAAAGATCGAACGGGCGCTGAAACGCGCGGCGGCGCAGAACCGCGACAGGCATGGAGTGGTCAAACGGTCGTGAGCGAGCGGGGATGACCGCTCGTTGGCACTCGCGGTTCTGATCGCAGTTCCCCACCTCTGAAAAGGTGAGCCACCCGGCCTCAACCCCATTGGGGTTGTTTTCCTGGATGATCCCTGTTCCCAAGGTAGTCCGCCGGGGCGGACAACCTTGGGCTGTAGGCCGAGACGCCTTTGGCGTCCTATTACCGTGCGGGAAATCGAAGCCGGGACTCTCTTGGCGACTGGGCATCACACGCAACGAAAAAACACTCAAGCGTGCGGGGGCGGGGTGAATTCGGTGCGGAGCGAGATTAGGGTTGCAAGGTTGAAGAGTTGGAAGGGGTTGAAGGGATTTGAAATTTAAGATTTCAGAGGGGAGATTTCCAAGCGGTGATTGAGGGGATGGGGGCACTCGGCAGCACTATTGTTCCAACAGTGGCACCCGGCAGAAACGTCAAAACGTCAAAAAAATCAAAACGTCGAAAAGTCGAAACGCCGAAATCGGATGATGGGTGGGTCTGGACGGGGCATCGGGTCGACGAGCCGAGCATAAATGGTGCGTCGGGGACGCACCCTACGCAACTCGCAAGGAGCACTGTTGTTCCAACGGTGGCACACGGCAGAAACGTCAAAACGTCAAAAAATCAAAACGTCGAAAAGTCGAAACGCCGAAATCGGATACCGGATGGGTCTGACAGGGGCATTGGGTCGATGATCCGAGCATAAATGGTGCGTCGGGGACGCACCCTACGCAACTCGCAAGGAGCACTGTTGTTCCAACGGTGGCACCCGATCCACAATCATCGCCTCCCCCACCTCTCAAGGAGGTAGGCCACCCGCGCTTGCCCACGGCTATCTTCGTTCAGCCTTTCAGGCTGACCCCTCGCAATAAGCACTGTTGTTCCAACAGTGGCACCCGATCCACAATCATCGCGTCCCCCACCTCCCGAGGAGGTGGGCCACCCGCCGATAATCGACGGGTCAGGCTCTTTCTGTCTTTGGGCGGCGGCGTTCGGCGACGGGGACACCGTCGAGGCGTCCGAAGATCATGCGCCCGGCGGAGGTCTGCAAAACGCTGGTGACAGTCAGATCGACGATCTCTCCGAGGCGCTCCCGTCCGCCTTCGGCGACGACCATGGTGCCGTCCTCGAGGTAGCCGACGCCCTGACCCATTTCCTCGCCGGGTTTGACGACCTTCACCGAAAGTAGCTCGCCGGGCAAAACCACAGGTTTCAAGGCGTTGGCGAGGTCGTTGATGTTGATGACGGAGACGCCGCGAAGCTGGGCGATCTTGTTGAGATTGTAGTCGTTGGTGACGACCTTGCCGTTCAATTGGAGGGCGAGATCGACGAGCATCTCGTCAACGCCGGCGTTGGCCGCACTGCGCTCGGGAACGACGTCCAACATGCGAATCTCAATGTTCTCGTTGCTTTGCAGCTTGTTGAGCATGTCCAAACCGCGGCGGCCGCGAACTCGTTTCAGCTTGTCGCCGCTGTCGGCGATGGTCTGCAGCTCCTGCAAGACAAACCGAGGGACGATCAGTTCCGACTCGATGATCCGGGTGTTGGCGATGTCGGCGATGCGGCCGTCGACGATTACGGAAGTGTCCAGGACCATCGGCCGGGCGCCTTTCGTCTCCTTGGCGAATTCCACGTAAGGGATGACGAAACGGACATCGTCCTTCGTCTGAAGGATAAAGCTGACGGCGAGGTAGCAGCAGATCACCCCGATGGCGAGCTTTAGGGCGCTGACGAAGGAAGACTGCGATTGGGTCAGCTCACCGGGGACGTTGGCCGAGGCGAGGAGGTCGATGATGAGCGACAGACCGTAGGCGACGACCATCCCCACGATCAGACCGAAGAACAGGCCGGAGATGGCGGTGAGCGATTTTCGCGGAACGAAGATATCCAGGGCGATGACCACGAAGGCGGTGCCGATGAAGCCAATGAGGATCAGGTCGCCCTGCCCGGCCATTGCGCCGGTTACGATTCGGGCATCCGAGGCCAAGCTCCATCCGACGGCGCTGAGGCCGAGAACGAACAATACTCGTAGAACGATCATGAACAGCGCGTTGGTCCTGGCGCTGGTCTCGGTGCTGGGGTTAGGCAGTGTGGATGTAGCTCGCATCGTCAGAACCCTCTGGACATCCCGATACACTTCGTGGGTGGTCGTACACCGTGCAAACTCGAAGGCGACGACGGTTGCTTAACCGTCCTCATCGTGCATCCGAAACCCCCTCACCCTACCCTCGGACCCTCCCTCCTCGGTCGGCTCGTCCGACCCCCCTAGGGGGGAGAGGGGGCTTAGGACGCATTCTAAGTATACCGCTCTGTCCGATGTCGGCAAACGGTAGTCACCTGTTGTTGCTAAACGTTCGGCGTACGGCTCACGGGCCGTACGCCTGACGGGATCGCGAAGTTTGGGAGATTGGGCGGACAACAGTAAGCTTCGGTCCTTGGGTCCTGGCGAATTCCGTTGGATCGTAGGCTGCGTACGGTTTCGTGGGTCATGCACAGGAAGGCCAAATGACCGACGAACCATTCCCATCGTTTCCCGCTCCTCCTCCGCCGCGCATTGGGGCCGTTGAATCGCCCCTCACGGCCTTGTCGGTTACCACCAGTCCGGTCAGAAAGACGCTCTTTTTCCTCGCTCTTCCCGTTCTCGCGGAACAAATCCTCAACACCCTGGTGGGGTTGGTGGATACGTATTTGGCCGGTCGAATCAGCCCGGCGGCTACCTCGGCCATCGGATTAGCGGCTTACGTCGGCTGGTTGGCGTCGATGCTCTTGATGCTGATCGGCACGGGAACCACCGCACTGGTATCGCGATATGAAGGCTCGGGCGACCATGATCGGGCTAACCATTTTGCGAATCAGTCATTGACCCTGGCGAGCATCCTTGGAGTCACCGTGTTCTGCCTGATGTATACGCTCGCCCCATGGTTTGCGAAGTATTGCCGCATGACCGGCGAATCGTTCGACATCGCCGTTACCTACTTACGCGTGGACGCAGTCGGGCACATGCTGATGGGCCCGACGTTGGTGGGCTGCGCGGCCCTCCGCGGAGTGGGCAACATGCGGACGCCGATGATGGTCTTCGTGGTCATCAACTTCGTAAACGTTATCGCCTCTTGCAGCCTGGTGTACGGATGGGGTCCGCTGCCGACCCTGGGCGTCAACGGGATCGTCGGGGGGACGGTCATTGCGCGGATCACGGGGGCTATGATCCTGCTCGCCATTTTGTACGCCGGCAGCGCGGGCGTGAAGATTCGCCGGGGCGAGCTTCCCATCGTATGGGAATCGACGCGGAGAATCCTACGAATCGGGCTACCCGCGGCAGCCGACGGGGCGATTATGTGGTCCGGGCAGTTCATGTTCTTAGCGATCATCTCCCGCCTGGCCGATCCTCCGCTGGGGGAGATTTACTTTGCCACGCACATCATCGCCATGCGTGTGGAGGCGTTCTCCTATCTGCCGGCCGTAGCTTGGGCCGCGGCGACGGCGACGATGATCGGACAAACGCTCGGGGCGCAGAATCCGCGGCGGGCGATACGCGCAGGTCACGAAGGCGTTCTGCAGTGCGGGCTGCTATCCGTGGGGATCGCCACGTGCTTTTTCATCGGTTCGCGGTTCATCTTCGAGCAAATGAGCGCCGATCCGCTGGTGCAAGCGGCGGGCGTGCGGCCCTTCCGAATCTTGGCCATGCTTCAACCGTTCTTGGTCACGTCGATCGTGTATGTGGGAGCCTTGCGCGGGGCCGGTGACACGCGTTTTCCGCTGCTCATCACGATCGTCGGGACCATCTTCATTCGCGTGCCCGTCGGGTACTACTTCGGGATCGTCGAGCAATGGGGATTGCTTGGAGCGTGGATGGGCATGTTCGCCGATATTCTGTGGCGCGCGTGCGCAGCGTCGCTACGTTACGCCCGCGGAGCGTGGATACGAACGCGGGTATAAGCTGATGCGGCGGTCAAGGGTGCGTCCCCAAAGCCCCCTCACCCGGCCTCGGACCCTCCCTCCTCGGTCGGCTCGTCTGACCCCCCGAAACGGGGGAGAGGGGGATTGGTAAGCACTCTATGGGGCGGCGGGCGCTGGCGATGAAGCCCGGGCGTTGCGGACGGCGGCGTCGCGTAAAAGGGGCAACAGAGTGTCGTTCTGGTCCGCGCCTGCCAAGCTGGTGAACACCGAGGCGGCGGGTTCGGCCTGCCCGATCGAATAGAGCAAATAACCCCATAGCAACTGGGCCTCGCGGTTCTGAGGATGGTCGGCGAGGAAACGCATCAGGCCGTCGGAGTGGCGATCAAGGATCGCGCGATCTAGATAAAACGTGCGAAGGTCCAGAGGATTGTCGACGAGGTCCGGCGTGGTGAGCAACGCGCGGCGGATGGCGGCGGCGGCGACCTCGTAATCGCCGAGGGCGAAGTTAGCCCAGGCGTAGAGCGTTTTGGCGTAGCCGTCGCGTTCGTCGGTCATCACGGCGCGGACGTAGAGACCGCGGGCCTCGTCGTAGCGCCCAGCGGCGAAGGCGGCGTTACCTTCGACGACCGCGGCAGGTGGCTGCTGTTCGGGCGTCAGCGGCTGGTAAGAATCAGCGGGCGCAGCCGGCGATACGGCCGCTGGGGCCTGTTCGGGTGTAGCTTGGGCGACTGCCGGCTGCTGAACGTAATAGGTAGGCGGCTCGGAAACGTAAGACGAGGAGACATACGTCGGCGTGGTGTCGTAATAACTGAAGTTTGGAGCAGCGAGATAGACGCTGGCATAGGAATATCCCCAATACGGATTGTAGGAATTGTATCCCGGGTAGTAGATCGGTCGGTAGTTGTTGTAATAGTGGCCGTAGCCGTAGGGCGGGCAGGAGCGACGGCCAGGGCGGTGACGAGCGAGATCATACAAGCCTCCCCGTCCCATGTAGGAGCGATCCCGGTCAGCGCCGAGCTGAATGACTCCGCGAGAACGATCATCCGCGCGGCTAATGGTCAGACCGTCATTGCGCGGGCCGACAGAGCGGGAGGAATAGCTCGGTGGGCGAGAATTACGCGACTGCGATGGAAAGACGCCGGGCGGGGCCTTGCCGCGTGGCATATCGGAAGCAGCCGGCTGCGGTGCGCGGACGAGCGGCTCACGTGCAAGGCCCGGTCTTAACGCGACTGATGGCGATGGCGCAGGTCGCCCCGAGTTGCCGGTCGGTGCGGGTCGCCTGGGTCCGCTTGGACGGCTTATCGTTTGGGGTGACGGCGATGCCAGGCGAGGTGCGGACTGCGATGCCGTTGGTCTGGAGGATGCGGGAGACTTCTGGGCCATTGTGGGCCGGGAGTCAGAGCGATTTGCGGGAGCAGTACGAGTTACGTCGGCGGAACGACTAGGTGCCGCAGTGCGCGTTGGGGCCATAGTCCGGCTGGGCGTTGAACGCATGGGCGCGGCGGCTTGACCGCCGGACGCAGATTTCGTTGCGCGCTCACGCTGGGCTTCGGCTTTGCTGACACCCAAGACCGCGAAAAGAGCAGCAACGAGTACACACATGGTCCAAAAGAAGCTGGAATGTCGCTTGGTAGGCATGGCTTGGCCTTTCAATAGCACCGACTGCGCGTGCAGCCTCCACCCATTTAGACAACTGGACGGTTCATGCGTTAGAGCCACATGTCGCAGCCTAACGATAGCATATCGTTTTTTAAGTGAAGAGTCAATGGAACTGCACGTCTATACCATACGGAGAGCGTGGGCTCATTTTTCTACTCCGGCAGCGGGCTGAGTGGAACGAATACAGTTTCACGCGAGTATTTCGGTGAGTTCTGCAAGGCTACGAATCGTAAACGTTGCGCGATCCACGCCAATGTCGTGAATTCGATTCTCGCGGCGGATCCAAACGGTTGTTATGCCGATGGCGGCGGCCCCGGCGATATCACTGTGGAGCGAGTCACCGACGTGTAACACGCGGTCGGGTCGTACTCCGAGCGCGCGCAGGGCGTGGCGAAAGATGGCCGGGTCCGGCTTGTAGCATCGGACCGCTTCCGACGAAACGACAACGTCGAAACGCAGCCGGTGCCGCGCGATGGCACTCAGTAACGGCTTATTATCGGCGTTGGAGACGCAGCAGACGGGGATGTCAAGCTCTTGCAGAAACTCGATCGCATCCACATGGACGGGCGGGTTGTGCCAGTACTCTTCCAAGTCGATGAGAAAAGGAGCGGGGTCCGGGTATTGGCCGAAGTCGGCCAACGTGTCGCGCAGGCTGGTCAGCTCGCACTGGTAGAGGGTTTGGAACGCATCATGGTTGCTGCGACCGACGGTGGCAAAGTAGCGCTCGCCCCAGATCACTGCGAAGTCAGGCGCTGTGATGGGTAGTCCGCAATCCTCGACGATACGCAGGCAAGTCGCCTCGACGGCTTCGCGGTCCCCGGCGGCGATTGTTCCGTAGAAGTCGATCAATAGTCCGTCGAAGGGTTTCGCGGGCACAGACTTCTCCTTTGCCGGGTCAGGGGGCGTGCATAGTGTATAGGGGCGGGCAGCGTTTGACAGCTATCGGCATCCCACCTCTGGCGGATTGATTTTCCGATGTATACACCTTACAAGATGGCAGCGTAGACGATGAACTCGGTTCAGGAGTGAGACCGTGGCGGTTGCGTACAACAAGCGAACACATCGGTGCGGTGAGCTGCGTCGGCCCCATGTCGGGCAGCATGTTACGTTGGCCGGTTGGGTCAACACGGCCAGGGATCATGGCGGGATGGCCTTTATCGACCTGCGCGACCATACGGGAATCACCCAACTCCGCTTCACGCCCGACCATGCCGCCGCCCATGAGCTGGCCCGCTCCTTGCACAACGAAGACGTAATCGCGATCGAAGGAATGGTCGTTAGCCGCGGGGAGTGGACGAACCCGAAACTGACTACCGGCGAGATCGAAGTGGAGGTCACGAACATCGACGTGTTGAGTCGATGCGATCCGCTACCCTTCCAGGTCAATGACGACTTCGAGGCCGGCGAGGACTTGCAACTTCGGTATCGCTTTCTGCACCTGCGGCGACCCGAGATGCAGGAGATTTTTCGTTTGCGCGACCGCATCGCCCGGGCCATCCGTGAATTCTTCCATGAACACGGATTCGTGGAGATCGAGACGCCGTTCCTAACGAAATCGACTCCCGAAGGCGCGAGGGACTACCTCGTTCCGTCGCGCGTGCGGGCGGGGACCTTCTATGCGTTGCCCCAGTCACCGCAGCTTTTCAAACAGCTATTCATGATTTCGGGATTCGACCGCTATGCCCAGATTGTGCGCTGCTTTCGGGACGAGGACCTGCGGCTCGACCGTCAACCGGAGTTCACGCAACTCGATATGGAGATGGCGTTCGTCCAGCGAGAGGACGTGATGGACATCGTTGAGGCCTGCGTGCAGCGCATCTTCAAGGACGCCCTCAACATCGACATCCCCCTACCACTGCCGCGAATGACGGAGCACGAGGCCACGGAGCGGTTCGGGATTGATCGACCGGATACGCGTTTCGGGTTGGAACTACTGGACGTCACCGATTTGATGCACGAGGTGGACTTCAACGTCTTCCGCGAGGCGATTGACAAGGGTGGGGTGGTAAAATGCATCGTTGCGTCCGGCGGTGATAAACTCACGCGTAAATTCACAGATGCCCTGGCCGAGGAACTAAAGGGAATGGGCGGGGCCGGTCTGCCGCTTACCAAAGTCGCCCAAGGGGCCGGCGGCGTCGAACTACAGACCGGGATCGCCAAGTTCCTCCAACCGATCGCGGCGAAGCTCTGCCAGAAAATCGGCGCAGTGACGGGTGACACCGTCTTTTTCATGCCCGGTACAAATGCGGACGCGTGCAAGTATCTTCACCATGTACGCACGCGACTTGGAACTATTCTCGATCTAATTCCCAAGAACAAATGGGATCTTTTGTGGGTCGTCGATTTCCCCTTGCTAACTTGGGATGAGGAAGAGAAGCGCTGGGCGAGCACACACCATCCGTTCACTGCTCCTCTCGACGAAGACCTGCACATGCTCGACACCGACCCGGGCAAAGTGCGCGACAAGGCTTACGACTTGGTACTCAATGGAACGGAAATGGCCGGAGGTAGCATTCGTATCCATCGCAAGGACGTACAGACCCAAGTATTCCGAATCCTGGGGATCAGTGATGAGGAGGCGAAGGAGAAGTTTGAATTCCTTCTTGACGCCTTGCGGTTCGGTGCGCCGCCGCACGGTGGGATTGCTTTCGGCTTGGACCGCTGGGTGATGAAACTCGCACAGGCCAACAGTTTGCGCGATGTGATTGCATTCCCTAAAACTCAGCGAGCCATGTGTCCATTGACCAATGCGCCGTCGCCGGTTTCGAAAAAGCAACTCGATGAGCTTTATCTCGCGTTAAAGCCGTTGCCCAACAAATGACGACCGGCCTCGCCGTTGTAATGCCCGGCCCCGGCGCGGATAGTCGTCCGCGACCATGTGAGCTGCGCGAGTTTCCGCTGCCTGAACTGGAAGCGGATTCCGCGCTTTTGAAGGTCGAACTCAGCGAAATCTGCGGAACCGATGTGCATCTGCGGGACGGACGACTGGGTGGAGTCCCCTACCCTATCATTCCGGGCCATGTGTCGATCGGAACGCTGGAACGAATCCGTGGAACGATTTGCGACGTTAACGGTCGCCCATTTGTGGAAGGCGATCGAGTTACATTCCTGGATGTTCACCGAACGTGCCATTCGTGCTGGTACTGTCTGGTTGCAAAGGCGTCCACCCGTTGCCCGCAACGCAAGGTGTATGGGATCACCTATGGAATTGCAGACGGACTGACCGGTGGATGGGCGGAATACATTTATCTCAAACCCGGAGTGCGGTGCATTCGGATGGATGGGGTTCCGAGCGACTTGTATATGGCCGGGGGATGTTCACTCCCCACCGCACTCCATGCCGTAGAACGGGCCGATATTCAGTTCGGCGATACAGTGTTGGTACTTGGATCAGGTCCGGTCGGACTCTCGGCGATTGCTTTTTCGGTACTGCGAGGTGCCGGTCGTGTGCTTTGCATCGGGGCACCGGATGAACGACTGACCTATGCCCGTAGAATGGGCGCGGAGTATATCCTCAATTTCGCTGACCACACTCCCTCCACTCGGAGTGATTGGGTGCTCCGGTATACAGACGGGCGAGGTGCGGATGTGACCATCGAGTGCACCGGGGCGCCCGTGGCCGTCACCGATGCGATGCGCTTCACGCGCGACGCCGGGCGCGTCGTGGTGGTTGGGCAGTATACCGACCACGGGGAAACGTCGTTCAACCCTCACCAGGACTTGAATCGCAAACATCTTGAAGTCCGGGGATGCTGGGGATCGGATTATTCGCATTTTCATCGCGCGATTGAGATGTTGCGCGTTCCGCGCGCCGCGGCGCTGTGGTCTAGTCTAAAGCTCGAGCGCTATACGTTGTCGCAAGTCAATGAGGCATTGGCTGATGTCGCGTCGGGAAAGACGATCAAGGCTTTGGTTGTGCCCCATAGGTAGAGAATTTCGGACGAGCGAAGCTCTCGAGCGGTGCGTTCGGAGGACGCGCTCTCCTCGAGTCAGCGAAGGCGCAGATACTCATCTACCGAAAAGCCGGCGTCCTTCAGGATACGTACGGCCAAGCCGCGCCCCATATCGCAACCGGTATGAACCGGAACGGTGACGGAAGTTTTTCGGGTGTCATGCCAAAGCGTCAGGTGACTGCCCTGTTGACGATCGTCGACGAATCCCTGGGCCTTGAGAAATCGAATGAGTTCACGGGCGGTTACCTGGGGCATGCGTGCCATCAGGGGACCCCCAACGTCAACTCCTCGACATGCATCCGCTTATCCTTCTGGGGGATCGACTGCCCATGTGCGATCAGGGACTCAACGTGTTGGCGGACCGCCTCGCGTATGTTTTTCTTGGCCTCTTCGATCGTCTTGCCGTTGCTGAAGCACCCTGGCAGAGTCGGACTATACGCGGAATAGCTCTCGTCCTCGGCTTCTTTTTCCACCACGATCTCAAACGTGTAATACGTCATCGCTTCTCGCCGCGTGGCCCATTATAGACCCAATTGATCGCGTAGGTACTCCAAGCATCGCGTCTTGTCAATGCGGATTTGCGAGGCATCGTCGCGATTGCGGACGGTGACGGTGCCGTCTTCTTTCGTCTGGCCGTCGATGGTGAAGCAAAACGGCGTCCCGGCCTCGTCCATGCGGGCGTAGCGCTTGCCGATGGATTGCTTGGCGTCGTACTGGCAGGGGAAGTGCTTCTTGATTTCACGATAAATGGGTTCGCCGATTTCCGGCATACCGTCTTTGGCCACCAGCGGGAAGACAGCGGCCTTGATTGGGGCCAGGCGGGGGTGGAACTTCATGAACTCGGGACTAGCCCGCGATTCGTCGTACGAGTAAGCCTCGCAAATGACCGCCAGAGTAAAACGGTCCGCCCCAGCAGAGGGTTCGATCACGTGAGGTACGTACTTTCCCTTCTTTTCGCCGGCGACGGTCGGCGTGTCCTCGTCGATCACCGCAAAAGCGTTTTCATCTCCGCGGGAGTGCTTGCCATGTTGATTCAAGTCAAACGAGCCTCGATGAGCAACGCCTTCCAATTCCTGCGGTTCGTCGGAGAATGGGAATAAGTACTCGATGTCAGTGCAAGCCTTGCTGTAGTGGGCAAGCTCCTCTTTGCCCTGTTGGCGTGGCCGTAGTTTGTCACTCTTGATCCCCAGTGATTCATACCACTTGATCCGGGCGTTGCGCCAAAATTCGTACCATTCCATCGACTCCTCGGGTTTGCAGAAAAATTCAATCTCCATCTGCTCAAATTCGCGGGAGCGGAAGGTGTAGTTGCGAGGGTTGATTTCGTTGCGAAAAGCCTTGCCGATTTGGGCGATGCCGAAAGGAATCTTCACTCGTGTACTGCTCATGACGTTTGGAAAATTAGCGAAGATTCCCTGAGCCGTTTCCGGTCGGAGGTATACTTTACTGCTGGAATCTTGAAGAGCACCGGTGTGCGTCTCGAACATGAGATTGAACGCTCGCGGCTCCGTCAGTGCGCATTTTTCGGATTCTCCTGCCATCTTGCTGGGCTTAAGCGGACATGGGCTGGAATTCAACTGGTCGGCTCGGAACAAGCCTTTGCATCCCTCGGCTTTGCATGTGACCATCGGATCTTTAAAGCCGCCGACGTGCCCCGACGCTTCCCACACCTTGGGATTCATGATAATGGAGCAATCGACGCCGACCATTTGGAATTCGCGGCCGTTGGGGCCGAGGGGCGGGTTGCGGACGTTGTCGTACCACCAGGCGTCCTTGATGTTGCGTTTCAGCTCGCATCCCAAGGGGCCGTAGTCCCAAAAACCGCCGATGCCGCCGTAAATCTCGCTACTGCCGAAAATGAACCCACGGCGGCGGCAGAGGGCAACGATCTTTTCCATTACGTCAGTTTGTTGGTTCATTTTGCAATCACTATCCAGCGCCCTATAAACCACGGCGCAACATTCACACGAGCGGAACCCGATCCGCCGGCCCAGTGCCAGCCGCGATAATACCTACAGTTTCTAACCGGTGCTCCGAGCGGCGGCAAATCCCACCGCCAACCCAATCCACCCGAGGGAGCGACGAAGAACCATGCGTCCGATACAAAGCATCTCTCGTGATCCTTGTTGCCAGTCGGATAATACCGCGTTCACTACTGCCGGATCGTAATAGATTTTCGATGCCTGAAACTTCTTTTTCGCTTGACAACCATGATTTTCGTCCCAAGAGTTAAGCAACTCGACAGCGTACCGCCCACCCTAGTAGTTTTATCGACAGGGCGTCGCGTCACAGATAATGTTGACGAAACTTTTGAGAACAAAGAAAAGGGAAAGCCCTTGAAGCATCTACTCAATCGCGTAAGTGCCTTCGCTGTATCCGAGGAGGGTACGACGGCGACGGAATACGCAGTGATGCTGGCCTTGATCGTTGTAGTCTGCCTCGTAGCAATTACAAATTTCGGCACGGACTTCTCCAACATTTTCACGAACTTCGATGGCAATCTGTCAACCGGCGCCGTAGGCTGGGAGATAAGAGTCGTCCACGACGAGCTGTAAGGGCGAAATCTTGCAAAGACAACGGGCTGGGAGGTCGGTTCATCACCGGCCCCTTGCCCGTTGTCGTGTTATGATCGACAATGAGCGACTGACCGCGTCGTAGATGTGGTTTGGGAGTTTTGTTTGGTGCCGGTCCTCACTCCACCCTCTCGTCCGTCTGCGTGGCGGGCGGAGTTGGTGGCCGCCGCGGCGGCGATCATTTGTTACCTCAACGTTCTGCCCAATAACTTCTGCTACGACGACGACCCCATCGTTCGCTTCAACGAAAAGGTGAACGATCCGGAACACTGGCTCACGATTTGGACCACCGACTACTGGTCGCACACCCAAACCGGATCGCCCAACCGCGATCTGCTCTATCGACCGATCGCGTTGACCTCGTATCGCCTGGTCCGAACAGTCGCTGGCCCCCACCCTCTGCCGCAACATTTGGTGAACGTCCTGCTGCATGCCTTGGTCGCGGCGTTGCTGGTGAGGTTGTGTCGCCGCATGGGTCTGTCCGAGGCGATCAGCTTCGCGGCGGGCGTTCTGTTCGCGGTCCTTCCGATTCACTCGGAAGTCGTAGCCGGTGTCGTAGGACGGGCCGACGTCCTGGCGACGCTGGGCGTGCTGCTGGCGCTCCTCGCCCATCGACGATCGCTGGTCGCCGCTTCTCCATCGACAACGGCTTGTTGGCGAATTGTGGCGGCGTTCGCCGCGTTCGGAGCCATGGGCGCGAAGGAGAATGGAGTAAGCGTCATCCCCCTGGTCGTGGTATGGGATGCTTTTCAAACACGATCACGACGAGCCTCGGATGGCAGCCCTAATTGGTGGGGTTGGAGCACCCTACGACGGCTGATGTATATTCTTGCGCCAGCGGCGGTTTACTTCGGGTTGCGTTATTTCGCACTCGATGGGCATTTTTACCAACGACCGGCCCTCACCAAGACGGTCAACGTGCTGGTGGATGCACCGCTTTGGCAACACACCCTCGGCGTATTGCAATTGTGGGGCATGTACTGGGCCAAAACGTTCTGGCCAAGCCTGCTCTGCGTCAATTACTCGATCAACTCCGTCCGACTAGCGACGAGCTTGCTTGATCCACACGTCGTTATGGGAACACTGACAACCGTGGCACTCATCATCGGCGCGGTCGCAGGGTGGCGAAAGAACGCTCCCACGATCGCGTTGCTGGCGGCAGCGATAGCAGTGAGTTACGCCCCAACGGCCAACGTATTCGTATTGATGCAGGTGTTCTTCGCGGAGCGTGTCTGGTACCTGCCGTCGGTATGGGCGACCGTGCTCATTGCTATGATAGTCGCTCCGTTGCTCCAGATGCGTATCTGGCGAACCGTCGGCATCATTCTGCTCTTCGCCCTGACCGCGAGATGTTGGATCCGCAACGCCGAATGGCGAGACAACGGCACGCTGTACGCCGCGGCCTATCGGGACCATCCCGACGCGGTGGGTTGCTTGCACTTGTACGGGCAGTGGTTGGTGAACAACGACAAGTACGCGGACGGCGTGACGCTGCTCAAACGGGCGATCGACATGGACATGGGCTACACCGACGCCCATCGCACCCTCGGCCAGGCCCACTTCCACGCGGGCAACTGGCGTGAGGCCGTTCGTCATCTACAAATCGCCGACATGCAGGTGCCGGGCCACCCCCCCACCACCGCCGCGCTGGAGCAGGCGAGCCGTGAGTTGTCCTTGCGCGAGGGTGAGCGACTCTCCCGTCTCGCGCAGACGGCCGCGGATCGCCCGGAGGATGTGGTGGCCGAAGTCGAGATGATCCGCAAAATGCGTGAACTTGGGCGCGTGCGCGATGCGCTCGACCGATTCCAGGCGAGCGAGTCGCGGTTCTCAGCCAGCGCTCTCTGGCAGAGTGAATACGCTGTGACGTTGGTTTATCTCAACGACCTAGATGGTGCGATCGCTCGATACCTCCAGGCGATAGAACTCGCACCGGATGATCCGCAACGCATGGTCGAGTTGGCGATGCTACTGCTGGAACGCCGGCAGGAAAATGACCTCGACCAAGCGTGGGAGCTGGCGACGCGTGCCTCACGTTTGGCACCGGGCGCACCGTTTGTGCTCATCTGCCGCGCGGAACTGCTCGCCCTACGCGGCGACCTGCAGGGCGCTGTGGCCGCGTATCAGGAGGCGATCCGCGCCCTTCCCCCGGGCAGCGACCAACGTCGAGTGCTCGAAGAACGGGCCAGAGCACTGGGGAGGTAGCAGATTGGGGGAGTGACCTCCCTACCCTCGATACTCGCATCTTGAACTGCACGTCTCGGCCACGGTCACCAGGGCAAGCAGTGGCAGCTCCGGTTTGAGACGAAGCCAAATCCAACGTGCGAGGTTCTCGGCGGTGGGGTTTTCCAGGCCGTCGATATCGTTGAGGTAACGGTGATCGAGCCGTTCATACAGCGGCGTGAAAACGCGCTTGATCTCGGCGAAATCGAGAAGCCAGCCGGCGTGGGGGTCGATTTCGCCCTCGCAAAGCAACTCGACACGAAAGCTATGACCGTGCAAGCGAGCACACTTGTGCCCCGGCGGCGCGTTGGGCAACCGATGCGCGGCCTCGAAAGTGAACTCGCGGGCCAGTCGAACCCTACCGCTCCCCGCGACACCCGCTGGGCGGACCGCGGAGGCTTCCGCGGTGAACGAACCGGCCGCTTGCGCTCGCGGCTCTGATTTCGGTTTTAGTTCCGCGGCGTGTCGGATCACGGCTTGTTACTTTGGGGCTTGAATTCATCCTTCTTGACCGCCGGTTTGGCGGACAGCAACTCGATCTCGTAGATCAACGTCGCATTCGGCGGAACCTTGCCGGGAATGCCGGAGGCGCCGTACGCCAGTGCCGGAGGAACGATCAGAGTCCGCTTGCCGCCCTCGCGCATGGTCTGCAAACCCTCGCCCAGACCCTTGATCGCCGAATCCATATTGATGGTCAGCGGTCCGTCTGCTTGCTTCACGGAACTGTCAAACTCCCGCCCGTCGACCAACGTGCCCCGGTAGTTGATCTCCACGGCCTCTTGAAGAAGCGGAAACGCGCCGTTTCCGACGCGAAAGTCGACGTATCGCAGCCCGGATTCAGTCGTAACGACCTTCGTGCCGGATTCGTTCTCCAACCGCCTCACGACCAAATTGACGCGGTCGCTCCATATTTGCTTCGCCGACTCGGTGAGGGCGACGGCCGCCGTCCGATCGAACGCGGTAAGCAAGCGGATGGATCGAATGACCACCGGCTCAACCGGAACGACCGGGTTTTTCCCCGCGGCGTAGTTCGGATGCGTCCCAACCCGCGTGTCGCGAATGCGCTCGACCGTGTCGATCCCCTCGACGACCCGTCCAAAAACGGTGTACCCTGCACCATCGCGCAATTTGTCGAGGGACGGGTGATCGACGACGTTGATGAAGAACTGCGTCCGGGCGGACTTGACGTCCCCCGGTACGCGGAACATTGCAATCGTCCAGCGCTCGTTCTTCAGTCCGTTGTACGATTCGTCAGCAATCGCCGGACGCACGCCGGCCTTTTTCTCCGTCATATCCGAAGTATATCCGCCGCCCTGGATCACTGATCCTGAGACGACGCGATGAAACACCGTGCCGTCGTAATACCCGTCGGTGACGTAGTCCAGAAAATTCATGACCGTCCCCGGCGCTTTTTCTGCATCGAGTGCGACAACGATGTCGCCGAGCGTGGTCGCTATCTTCACCGTAGGCTTAAGCGTCGCCGGGGCGCCGGTGAGTGATTCAGCCGGCTCGGTCGTCTTGCGACCGTTACAACCCGAGACCGCGAGCGTCACCGCGACCGAGAACGTGAAGATGCAAATTTGGTGTTTCATGGCCGTTAACAACTACTGTTTGATGCCCAACAACTCGACCTCGAATACGAGGGTAGAATCTGGCGGAATGCTCGGCCTTCCGGCCTTGCCGTAAGCGAGATCGGGCGGGATGATTAGCTTCCGCTTTCCGCCGACCTTCATCGTACCCAGCCCCTCCGTCCAGCCTTTGATAACCTGCGTTAGACCGAAAACAGCAGGTTGGCCGCGATCCACCGAGCTGTCGAACTTGGTTCCGTCAACGAGCCATCCTGTATAATGGACCTCGACCTTGTCGGTGGTTTTGGGCGTCTCACCCTCGCCGACCTTCAAATCGACGTACATGAGTCCGGAGTCGGTCTTGACGATCTTGGACTTGCTCTCTTCTTCGGCCTTATTGATGACGTCGACGAGCTTCCCTTCCCGTTCGGCCTTGGCCTTGGCATCCGCTTCCTTGGCCGCACTTTCGCTCGCCGCGACGCTCGCTTCCACCTTGGCCCGATCAAACTCCCCCATCACCTTGACCGACTTGATGACCACCGTCTCAACAGGAACTACCTCCCCGCCGGGATACTTGGGATGAGCCTTAACCGCCGTATCTTTGATTTTGTCCACGGTTTCCATTCCCTCGACTACCTTGCCGAACACGGCATAGGCGGCGCCATCCGCTTGGGGTTGGTCGAGTCGGGCGTTATCAACGACGTTGATGAAGAACTGGGCGGTGGCCGTATCGGGTTGATTAGTGCGGGCCATGGCAATCGTGCCTTTGTTGTTTTTCAACCCGTTCTTCCATTCGTTTTTGATAGCCGGACGAAGCCCTTCCTGTTTTTGATCCACCTCCGGGGTGAATCCCCCGCCCTGGATCATGAAAGTCTTTATGACCCGGTGGAAGATCGTGCCGTCATAGAACTTGTCCTCGGCGTAGCGGATGAAGTTGAGGGTGGAGATGGGAGCCTTCTCGCCGTCCAGTTCCAGGACGATATCACCGAGGCTCGTCTCCATCTTCACGCGGGGGTGTAGTCCGGCGGCAGCAGCGGGCTTGGATTCGCCGGGATTCTGTGTCGCATTGGCGAGTGTGGTCAGTCCGGCCAGCAGTAACGTGGTCAAAGTCAGCAAACGGGTCATTTCCGATCCTTTCTAATGCAACAGTGTCCCCGCCGCCGATACCGACTTCCGGCCTCCACGGGCCGCGGTTCGACGGCATTGAAACGAACCAAGAAGATTAGCGGGTGACGGCGGTACAGGCAAGTGGACTGAAACTACTTGCCGTCCGCAACTTCGTGTACGATGGGAACGGCCTTGGGGTACGCGAATCGATTCGCCGATTCATGTCCCTCACCTCTAAAGAGGTGGGCCACCCTTTCCTGAGCCAAACAGGAAGCCCCGGTGCCAATGACCACCGCTGATCGCACGACCCCGCACCCCCCTACCGGCTTGTTGCGCAACCGAAACTTTGTCCTGCTCTGGTCAGCCTACGGGATCAGTGCCTTGGGCGACCATTTGTCGGAAATGGCCCTTCTCAAGACCCAAAACGCCCTAAGCCCGGGCGTGGACGTGACCACTCTTACCGCGCGGATCACGTTTATGTTCTTCCTGCCCTTCCTTCTGGCTCCGCTGACCGGAGCGTTAGCCGATCGCGTCTCTCGACGTGGGCTGATGGTCACGGCCGACCTGGTTCGAGGGGCCGCCATGATAACAATGGCGGCGATGATCGCTTGGACCTCCCCCTGGGGGTCGTGGGGGCCGTTCGCACCTCTCTTGGTGGTCGGGCTGTTCGCCGCGGTCTTCTCCCCGGCGCGGTCCGCTTTGCTCCCTACTCTGATTCGACCAGACCAGTTGGTCCGGGCGAATGCGATGCTCAGCGGGTTAGGCATCATCGCAACCATGGCGGCGGCCAAGGTCGGCGGTGTCCTGGCCGACCGCTACGATCCGGTAATCGCGTTCCGCCTCGATGCGGGGACGTTCCTGGCCAGCGCCGTGTTGCTGTTGCTACTCTGGCCGCCGCGAGTCGAAACGCCGAAACGCCGAAACGCCGAAACGCCGAAATTTCGGCTTTTCCCCATTTCGGCTTTTCCCCATTTCGGTCTGCTCGGCGGGTTCCATTACGCCCGCAGCCACCGGCATGTGATGGAGCTTCTAGGCGTCGCCGCGCTCGTTTGGTTCTGCGGCCCCCTGGTAAACAGTGTGATTCCCGCCGTGGTGCGGGACGTGTACCACGGCACCTACAGCGCAATGAGTAATTACCGCGCTTTCCTTGGCCTGGGCTTTGTTCTCGGCGCCATCCTCATGACCCTCCTCGGCGACGCCCTGCGCGGCGGAATCGCCATCACTTGGGGGTTGTTTGGAATCTCCGCCTCGATCGCGATTTTCGCCTCGTCGGTTTTCCTACCCCTACATCCCGATAAGCTCGCAGTGATCGGCGCGGTCGGAGTTATACTCGCCGGCATGTTTGCCGTCGGCGTGATGGCCAGCTTTTCCTCGCTTCTCCAACGAACCGTTTCCGATCGGTTTCGCGGTCGAGTCTTCGGAGTTCAGGATCTCTGCTGTACCATCGCGATACTCACCGCAACCGGCCTGCTGGGCGTGCCCGGTTGGACGCGAGTGGACCGCTGGGTGGGCTTTATCCTGGTGGGCGTCGCGGTGTTGATGTTCGCCGCCGGACTTGTCACACTGTCGATCAGGCTCCGGCGGGGCGTACACGGGAAGTCGCTGACATTCGCAGAGAACCTCAACGAATTCCTGGCTAAGTTCTGGTGGCGATTAAAGCGCGTGGGACCATCGACGGTCCCACGGATCGGTCCTGTGCTCGTAACGGCTAATCACACCTGCTCCGCCGATCCTCTTTTCTTGAGCGCCGCGGCGTCCTATCGACCGATCTCTTTCCTGGTGGCCGCGGAGTATTCGACTTGGCCGGTGGTAAAGTTTTTTTTGCGTCTGGTGGAGTGTATCCCCGTGAAACGTGACAATCGTGACTCCGGGGCTACGAAGCAAGCGATTCGCCATTTGCGTGACGGTAAGGCCGTGGGCATCTTCATCGAAGGCGGAATCGTGCGTCCGGGCGAGGTCCATCGCCCTAAGGATGGGGTTGCGATGCTTGCTTTGCGAACGGGAGCGCCCGTAATCCCGGCCTACATCAGCGGCGTAAAATACCATAAGAATGTTGTATTGGGTCTGCTCATTCGGCACCGAGCCCGTGTCCGGTTCGGCCCGCCCGTTGATTTGACGGAGTTTCAGCTCGAAGACAGGAACCGTGAAGTCATTCGAGCGGCTACCGCTAAGATTTACGCCGCGGTGAAGGCCCTTGCCCCTACGTCTGAGCCGGTGGAGGAACCGAATGAACGAGCTTGAACTCTGGCAGCGCTACCGGAAGTACCTCTGCGCTTGCCCGACCATCGGTCTGCAAGTCGACATCAGTAGGATGCTTTTTCCTGACGGCTTCCTCGACACCCTTGGCGAGCGAATGTCTCGGGCGTTCTCGGCGATGACGGAATTGGAACGCGGCGCGGAAGCCAACGTCGATGAGCATCGCATGGTCGGGCATTATTGGCTCCGAACGCCGGAGCTTGCACCGGATGTTGACATCCGCGCCGACATTGAACGCACAGTCGCCGTAGTGAAACAGTTCACCAAAGACGTTCACGAACAGAAAATTGTCCCCGAGCGGAGCGACGGATTCTTCGTCGTGCTGGTTATCGGTATCGGCGGTTCGGCGCTGGGGGTGCAGTTCGTATGTGATGCTTTGGGCCGCGGCGACGACCCCATGGTAGTGCGCTTCATCGACAACACCGATCCCGACGGCATCGATCGTATCCTTGACGAAGTGGATGAGTCCCTCGACCAGACACTGACCATCGTCATTTCCAAGTCCGGCGACACGAAGGAGACCCGGAACGGAATGCTGGAGGTTGCCGCCGCGTACCGTCGCGCGGGACTGAACTTTGCCAAGCACGCGGTGGCCATTACCCGTGAGGGAAGCTCCCTGCATCAACGGGCCGTAGGTGAGCATTGGCTGGCTACATTACCTATGTGGGATTGGGTCGGCGGGCGAACGTCGGTGCTATCGGCAGTAGGACTTCTCCCCACAGCTCTTCAGGGCGTAGACATCGACTCGTTACTATCCGGCGCCCGCGAATGCGACATTGTGACACGAAGTTCATGCATATTAGATAACCCGGCCGCGTTAATGGCTGCGATGTGGCATTTCGCCCGCGAGCAATGCGACCAGCGAAACATGGTGATTCTCCCCTACCGCGATCGGCTGGCGCTGTTTAGTCGATACCTCCAACAACTCGTCATGGAGTCGATTGGGAAAGAACGGAGCCGCACAGGTCAGATCGTCCACCAAGGTCTAACCGTCTACGGCAACAAGGGCAGCACCGACCAACATGCCTTCGTGCAGCAGCTCCGCGACGGCCCCGACGATTTCTTCGTCACCTTCATTGAAGTGCTCCGCGACCGCCAGGAAAAGTCCGTGAGGGTCGAGGAGGACGTATCCACCGGCGACTACCTGCACGGTTTCCTGTATGGCACTCGCGCGGCACTAGACGAGAAAGGCCGACAGTCGATCACCATCACGCTGAACGAACTCAACGCCCGCTCGGTCGGCGTGTTGATCGCGTTGTTCGAGCGTGCCGTCGGATTATATGCAGAACTGATCGACGTGAATGCCTATGACCAACCGGGGGTTGAAGCCGGCAAAAAAGCCGCCGACCGCATACTCGATTTACAGAGGAAGGTGTTACTCTACCTTCGCACCCACCGCGACGCGGGATTTACGGTCGAAGCAATCGCCGAGGCAATTGGCGAACCCGACGCCGTCGAGGCAATCCTGCACCTCCTCGACCACGCCGCAGCTAACCCCGATCACGAAATCAAACCTGCGCCCGAGGCGAACCCGTCCGCGATGACGACCACGCCGAACCGCTCACGGGCGGTTCGTCTGTCGGCTCGGTATTCTGCGTCGTGAGCGGCTTCGGGTTCAAGCCGCCCAACACTCCTCCAATCAACTCGATCCATTGACGCATGACCTGCTCATCGGGCAGTGGGATGTGCAGTTCACGACGGCCCGTGTCGGGGTTCGTTCGGATGACCGAGGCGGGATCGTGTCCATCGCCGTTGGCTGAGCGCGATGACAACCTCGCCGAACCGCTCAAGGGCGGTTCGGCTGACACGGGCGCACCAAGACTGCGGCCCAAAGCATCGAGGAAGGCGGCGCCCCGTTTGAGAAGGTCACCTATCGCTGCTGTGCGCAGTGACGACCACGCCGAACCGCTCACGGGCGGTTCGTCTGCCGGCACGGTGCGATCTCCGTTGGTGGACGGCGGTGCTGTCGGTTGACCAGACCGGCACAGCCGGCTCGCCGAGCCCGGCGTACTGTTCGCCTCTGTAGTCCCCGTGTCCGCCGGAGTGGCCACGACGGAGGGCACGGACGATGCGGCGGTCTCGACCGTTTTCATAAAGCGGTTCAGGGCGCTATCACCCATGAAAACCTTATCTGCCGTGCCCTCGAAAATACCCGTAAACATGGATCGCTTGAAGCCAAGCAGCGACAACATGCCGTGTTCGATCGCGCCCTCGGCGATGAAGTTCACCACTCGTACCGGGTTCCGCTGTCCGAGTCGATGGACCCTGCCGATCCGTTGCTCGAGGACGGCGGGGTTCCAGGGAAGGTCCATATTGATCACCGTCGAAGCGGTCTGAAGGTTAAGTCCGACTCCGCCCGCATCCGTCGAAAGGAAGACCCGACACGCTTCGTCTTCGCGCAAGGCCTGCGTCAGATCGCCGCGCTTCCGGCTCGGAACGCCCCCGTGGAGGTGGACGTGCCCCCAGCGCCGCCGTTCGAGCATCTCCATGACCAATTCGTTCATGCGTACCCACTGGCTGAAAATGACCACTTTCGCCGCCCGATCCTCGAAGATTTCGCCCAACAGCTCTTCGAGTTCGTTCACCTTGTGACCGTGTTTTGTCTCATGGTCGATTAGATAGGTGCTGTCGCAGACCATACGCATGTTCTGCAGCGCGATCCGCAGACGGAGCTGGTCCGCCTCGGTGAGGAAGTTGTGGCGTCGCCATTTGGCCACCAGGCGGGCGACCTGATCCTGATTCTCGCGATGTGGTTCCCACTGCGGATCGGTCATGGGGACGAAGAAGTTCTTGTCCATGCGCGGCGGCAATTGGCTCAACACTTCCTTCTTGGTGCGTCGGATAAGGATCGGCGACAGGGTCTTGTTGATCCGCCCCAGTTCACGATAACCGACGACCTTGGTCGAGCCTTGTTCGACGACCTCGTGTGCGGCCTTGAATGCGAACAACGGGCCGAGCCGGTGGCGATCCACGAACTCAACGATGGAATGCAGTTCCTCCAGGCGGTTCTCAAGCGGCGTCCCGGTGAGTACGACGGCATAGCGTGAGTCGATCTGTTTGACGGACTTCGCCGTCCGGGTCTGCCAGTTTTTGATGCGCTGGGCCTCATCGAGGATGACGAGATCGGGTGACCAAGCGGCGATCGCACCCGCGTCGGCGTGGATCACGTCGTAGTTGATGATTTTGAAGAACGAAGGGTCGTGCTCGAACAAGTCTCTGCGGCGGTGGATCGGACCGTCGATCACCAGCGCCGGGCGTGCGGAGAAGTGCTCGATTTCGCTATGCCACTGGCTTTTCAGCGAAGACGGGCAGACGATAAGAACACGCTCCACGCCGCCGTCCCGCGCCAGGATTTCCGCCGCGGCGATCGCTTGGATCGTCTTACCCAGCCCCATTTCGTCGGCGATGATAGACCGCCCAGCCATAGACGCGAACAACGCACCTTCACGCTGATAAGGGTAGAGCGCGACCTTCAAGAGCCTGCTCCACGTCGCACCTTGCCTTGTTCCGCCGTAGCGCTTGTGCAGATGAGTGCGTCGAGTCTGCCTATCGCGGGCCTCGGCGATCATCGTCGCGGCGTCGTCATACACGCGCAACTCATATTCGATCTTCCGCGCCTCTTGCACAAAGCGATCGAAACCGACAATACCTTCCGTTTTAATCTCGCCCTCGCGGTCGAAATAACGACCGGCCAGCTTCCGTAGTTCCGCGGGGCAACCGTCGCCCGGTGAGAAGACGATCGCCCGTTGCGCTCCGTAGCGGACATAGACTTCCGCGAAGGGTGGCGCGTAACCGCGGCGGAGTGCGTCCGCGTGCCGCGCCTCGAGGCTGCCTAAGACGGCCTCGATGTGCTTACACGTCCCCAACGTATTCACGGCGTAGTCCGGACAAGAGCAGTAGTTCACGCCCGCTTCGAGTCCACGGATCGCCGTCCGATACGTTCGCTGGGTCGCGGGATTGGTCACCGCAAACTCCGAAAACACCGGCTCGACGCCGAGATTGCGGATGTCGAATTCTTTCTCTTGTTCGCGGCCGAATTGCCGACGAAGCTGCAACTGCCACTCGCGGACGGTCATGCTCTCGGGCTTACTTGTCCGTGATACCTTCGCAGTCTTAGGTGAACTCTTCGATGACTTCGCCGGGTCGGCGATTGCGGGCATGGTCGTATCCTCCTGACCTTTTGATTTCCAAGGCGTAGTATGCCCCGCTCCGTCCAAACATTCAAACGCCGTTATTCAGTCCGCCGCCGGCGGCGGATTGCCGATGACCGGGCGCCCCCCCCACACGCTTGGCGGTAGGCAGGTGCGAGCGCCTGCCATACCAGGCTAAGATGCGGTGCAGGTGCGTGTGACGGGAGCCTTGAACACGATCTACAAGGGCACGTACATCGTCATCTGAAGCGGCGCGGTCGGATGTGGTACTGATCAGGAGCCGGTGAGGCTCCAAGTGAGCGTCGCCGTGATCGTCGTCGAGTCGGTGCAGGTCCACGAGGCGCTGCCGCTGAGGTTTCCGCCGTCGGGCGGTAAGGGGAAGGACTTCGTCCCCATGCACTCGCCGCCAAAATCCCTGTCGCCGACCGAGGCCCAAGGGCTCACAGAAATCGGGCCGCCCTCCCCCCATCCCGGCCCGCCCGAGCACATGGCAGTGAAATCGCTCCCGACAGAGATACTCACGCCGTACGAGCTCAACGACGAGGTGAGAATGACGAGGTAGCCAGCGAGGAGGGGCACATCTATGGGGCCTGCCGCGGTGCAGATGTTTGGGCCGACCAGGTCGCAACCCTCGCCACATTCTACGAACCGGTAGTTTGTAATCTGAGCAGTGCTGTTATCGCTGATGAGCGAGAAGTGAGTGTCCGCCGGGTTCCTGTACGGACTCCCGAACTCGACTGTGCCTGAGGCGTTAAACGTAGTGGTCCATCCCTCACTCTCACTCTGCTCCTGCCAGGACAGATCGAAGGTGCCACGGTACGTCTCTTTCTCGCCAGCGATTGTGATATTCGAGACCAGTATCGTCTTCGGGAAGGTCCGTCCGTCGAGCTTCACGTTGGAGGCCTCGACGCTCACGGCGACGGTGCTGGGGTCGGGTTTCGTCGAGGGCGCCCCGTAGGTGGCGGCGACACCATGTGCGCTTACGGTGCCGATCGTGCCGTTGCCCCCTGCGATGCCGTTGACGGACCAATTGGAGAGCTTGAGCGGCAACGGGGCGAGCTGCTCCCCCTCGGGATCGCAGTCGAAGCGCGGCGGGAGCGGCGCGAGTTGCTCCTCGCCCGGGAGCGGCGCAAGCTCCTCCTCCTCGGTCCAGCACTCGACGGCGGTCAGCGTGAGCGTCTCGCCGGTCTTCACCGAAGCCTTTGGCGGCCGCAACTGAGCTCCGGCGAGGAGAGACCAGTCGCTGAAGTGTGTAGTAGTGACCGACACGAGGCCGTTCGCCTCATCACGCTCGACGCTGCGCATCCAGCGCCAAACGCCCGACGAGTCCTGATAGCCGATGCCGGTGAGCGCGATCACGGTGCCGGCGAGCTGCTCCGTAGTCGGGTTGAAGGTGAGCGTCACCGGTGAAGAAAACGTAACGCCGGCGGGTGTGAGGCGAAAGCCCGAACCTAGGCCATTGGGGGCGGTGCTCGTGAGCGGCTGGATGCCGAGCTGGGTGTCGGCGTCGAGCGCTCCTGCGGGAACCTCAATGGTCAGCAATTCGTCGGTCGAGGCGAGTGTGCCGCCAGCCGGGCCGATGGTCTTCTCCACCGGGCTGCCCGATGGCGCACCGACGTCCGTTGCCCGCGGTGTTGGGAGAGTGACATCCGTTCCGCCAGTCGAGGGGGGCATGCCGCCCGTGCAGCCCGCAACCACGACGCTAACGATCAACCAGTAGGCACGCTGCATGGAATCCTCACGAAATCGATGGCATAGCCTCGGCGGCCTGGAATTGGCGGTGTTCACTTTCATAACGCTTAACCGTTCCCGGCAGCTTACCACCTTGCCCGCCCTTGTCTAGCCAAGCGGCCGGCTTTATTCCCAGGGCAATCGTATCGATAATCAGTTTTTCAGGAGGCCGAGCTTATCCATGCGGTAATGGAGCGCATCGCGACTGAGACCGAGAAGCTTGGCGGCGTGAGTTTGATTGTTGTTGGTGCGTTTCAAGGCCTGG